>NZ_CP099760.1:0-330000 GCF_040760005.1 Pseudomonas sp. stari2 | reverse complement strand
CGCTTTCATCGCAGTCACTGCACCCGCCCCAAGACCCAGCACCCGCTGCAAAACCTCCAGCGTATGCTCGCCCAACAAAGGAGGCGCACGGCGATACTCGACAGGAGTCCGCGACAACCGGATCGGACTAGCCACCTGCGGCACCATCCCCGCCAGCGCGTGAGGCAGCTCAATCGCCAACCCGCGAGATTTCACCTGCGGATCCTCGAACACCTGCGACAGATCATTGATCGGTCCACACGGCACACCCGCTTGCTCCAGTTGAGCCACCCATTCGGCGGTCGTCTTGAAGACTGTCACCTGACGGATCAGCGGAATCAGTACCGCCCGGTTCGCCACCCGTAGCTTATTGGTCGCGAAACGTGGATCGTCTGCCCACTGTGGCTGCCCGGCCACCTCGGCAAACTTGCGGAACTGTCCGTCATTACCCACGGTAAGAATGAAGTCACCATCAGCCGTAGGAAAATCCTGGTACGGCACGATATTCGGATGTGCATTCCCTAGCCGCTTTGGCGCATTACCCGTCGTCAGGTAGTTCATCGCCTGGTTGGCCAGACACGCCACCTGTACATCCAGCAGCGCCATATCGATATGTTGGCCGCCGCCATCGTGATCACGGTGAGCCAGCGCCGCCAGGATCGCCACGGTCGAATACAGCCCCGTGAGGATATCCGTGAGCGCCACACCCACTTTCACCGGCCCGGCGCCCTCATCACCTTCAGGTCGACCTGTGAGACTCATCAGCCCGCCAAGCCCTTGGATCATGAAGTCGTAACCCGCGCGCTTGGCATACGGCCCGGTCTGGCCAAAACCGGTGATCGAGCAATAGATCAGATCCGGATTGATCGTCTTCAGCGACTCGTAATCCAGGCCATAAGCCGCCAGACCACCCACCTTGAAGTTCTCGATCAGGATGTCCGACTTGGCTGCCAACTCCCGTACCAGTTTCCGACCTTCGGGACGTGTGAAGTCGATCGTCACCGATTGCTTGTTGCGGTTGGCCGACAGGTAATAAGCCGCCTCGCTGGTATTCTCGCCGTAAGCGTCCTTCAGGAAGGGCGGCCCCCAGGCACGAGTGTCGTCACCATTGCCCGGGCGCTCGACCTTGATAACTTCCGCCCCAAGGTCGGCAAGAATCTGCCCGGCCCACGGACCGGCCAGCACTCGCGACAAATCCAGTACCCGCAGATGCGACAACGCGCCCATGGTCGCTCTCCTATTAATAGAACGCCTGCAGGCCGGTCTGCGCACGACCCAGGATCAGCGCATGAACGTCGTGAGTACCTTCATAGGTATTCACCACTTCCAGGTTGACCAAGTGACGGGCCACCCCGAACTCATCGGAGATCCCGTTGCCGCCCAACATGTCACGGGCCATGCGAGCGATATCCAGCGATTTGCCACAGGAGTTGCGCTTCATGATCGAAGTGATTTCAACCGCAGCGGTGCCTTCATCTTTCATGCGCCCCAGACGCAGACATCCTTGCAGCGCCAGAGTGATTTCGGTCTGCATGTCAGCCAGCTTCTTCTGGATCAACTGAGTAGCAGCCAACGGACGACCGAACTGCTGGCGATCCAGGGTGTACTGGCGTGCGGTGTGCCAGCAGAATTCAGCCGCTCCCAACGCACCCCAGGAGATGCCATAACGAGCAGAGTTGAGGCAGGTGAACGGACCTTTCAGGCCACGCACATCCGGGAAAATGTTTTCTTCCGGCACGAACACGTTGTCCATGACGATTTCGCCAGTGATCGAAGCCCGCAGGCCGACCTTGCCATGAATCGCCGGAGCGCTCAGACCTTTCCAGCCCTTCTCCAGAACGAAACCACGGATGTCGCCCGCATCGTCCTTGGCCCAGACGACGAACACATCGGCGATCGGGCTGTTGGTGATCCACATCTTGGCGCCGGTCAGGCTGTAGCCGCCTTCGACTTTGCGTGCACGCGTAATCATCGCACCCGGGTCGGAACCGTGGTTCGGTTCGGTCAGACCAAAGCAGCCGATCCACTCGCCGGACGCCAGTTTCGGCAGGTACTTCTGTTTCTGTGCTTCGGTGCCAAATTCGTTGATCGGCACCATCACCAGCGAAGACTGCACGCTCATCATCGAACGGTAGCCGGAATCCACGCGCTCGACTTCACGGGCAATCAGGCCATAGCTGACGTAGTTGAGGCCGCTGCCACCATACTGCTCGGGGATGGTCGCGCCCAACAGGCCGACTTCGCCCATTTCACGGAAGATTGCCGGGTCAGTCTTCTCATGGCGGAAGGCTTCAAGAACACGTGGCGCGAGGCTCTGCTGGGCGAATTGCTCGGCAGTGTCGCGGATCATGCGTTCTTCTTCAATCAGCTGTTGATCCAGCAGCAGGGGATCGATCCAGTTGAAGCTAGCTTTACCGCCCATGAGTGAGTCCTCGCAAATCGGGTGAATTAACGTGGCATTGATCCTAGGCCCGCTTCGCCATCCCGGCAAACGAGGATTTCGCATCCTGTTGTGCTAATTTCTCACTCCGAAACGTCGCCAAGTGCCTTATATGCGACGTATTAGTGAGGTTGACGTACATGCGCCGCAAGATACCCAGCACCACCGCCCTGATCAGCTTCGAGGCAGCCGCCCGCCACGAGAGCTTCACCAAGGCCGCCGAAGAACTTTCCCTCACGCAGGGCGCCATTTGCCGACAGATCGCCAGCCTTGAGGACTTCCTCAGTGTCGAACTCTTTCGACGCTCGCGACGCGGAGTGAAGCTGACCGAAGCGGGCCTTTCCTACAGCCGCCGGGTTGCCACCCAACTCGATGCCGTGGAGCGCGACACCCTGTCAGTGATGGGTCAGCAAGGCACCAACGTGATCGAGCTCGCTGTGGTGCCCACCTTCGGCACGCAATGGCTGCTGCCAAGACTCAAGGACTTTCAGCTCAAACATCCGGAGGTGACGGTCAACCTGACCAACCGAACCCGCCCGTTCCTGTTTGCCGACACGGAATTCGATGCCGCCATCTACTTCGGCGATGCCGATTGGTCGGGTACCGAATCCCACAGGCTGATGGGCGAGAATCCGATGCCGGTGTGCAGCCCCGCCCTGCTCGGCAACAAGATGCATCTGACGCCGGATGAAATCGCCGATCTGCCACTGCTCCAGCAAACCACCCGCCCCTACGCCTGGCGACAGTGGTTCAACTCGCAACACCTGAACATCCCCCGCGACATGACAGGTCCGCGCTACGAGCTATTCTCCATGCTGGCCCAGGCAGCCATGCACGACATGGGAATCGCGCTGATCCCACCGTTCCTGATCCAGCGCGAATTGGCCGAGAAACGCTTGGTGATAGCCAACCCGAATGCACTCTCCAGCATTAAGGCGTATTACCTGATGATTCCGGAGCGAAAGGTTGAATCGGCGTCACTCAAGGCTTTTCGCGATTGGTTGGTAAACCAGGCACACAGCTACAACCTAGAAGGCTAAAGGCTTTCAGTGATTACTAACCCCGTAGTCAGAAAAATAAAAGCCCTACAGATATAACTATTTGTCGCAAATCGACAGACTGTATCCGAAAGTCGTACAGACGTCCCACAAGCGCCTGCCGACGTGGCTTTGCGCCCTCATTCGCGACTCATTGAGGACTATTCACGTCACCGATGAGAAAAATCTTCAAATTCATCCAGACTCCTTGAAAGGCACGGCCTGCAAGGGATTCAACTGGCCATCTGCGACATTCGGTCACGGGATGACTTGTAGTTAATTTTCCGTCACCCGTCATAATCCCTTGAAGGGCATAAACTTCGCCTGCAAAATGCCGCGCCCCGCCCTGATTTGGCGGGATCGTGCTGATCGGCCGCCCCAGTCGCACCATCCGTAGTGCATGGGTTTACTCAATAAGATCACGCAGGAGATTTGACGTGCACATTGGTGTTCCTCTCGAAACCCAGACCGGTGAAACACGGGTTGCTGCAACCCCGGAAACCATTAAAAAGCTGATCAGCCAAGGTCATAAAGTCACTGTGCAAACCGGCGCCGGCGTTAAAGCCAGTGTTGTCGACAGTGCCTATGAAGCGGCAGGCGCAACCATTGGCAGTGCCAATGACGCGTTTGGCGCCGAGCTGATTCTCAAAGTGGTCGCGCCAAGCGATGCCGAACTGACGCTGATCAAGCGCGGCACCGTGCTGGTGGGCATGCTCAACCCGTTCAACAACGACACCATCGCGAAGATGGCCGAGTGCGGGATCACCGCGTTCGCTCTGGAAGCAGCGCCACGTACGTCCCGGGCCCAGAGCCTTGACGTGCTGTCGTCCCAGGCGAACATTGCCGGCTACAAGGCCGTGCTGCTGGCCGCCCACTACTATCCGCGCTTCATGCCGATGCTGATGACCGCTGCGGGCACCGTGAAAGCGGCACGCGTGCTGATTCTGGGCGCTGGTGTGGCTGGGTTGCAGGCGATTGCCACGGCGAAACGTCTGGGCGCCGTCATCGAAGCGTCTGATGTACGTCCGGCCGTGAAGGAACAGATCGAGTCCCTCGGCGCCAAATTCGTCGACGTGCCTTACGAGACCGATGAAGAACGCGAATGCGCGGTCGGCGTCGGCGGTTATGCGCGTCCGATGCCGGCGAGCTGGATGCAGCGTCAGGCCCAGGCCGTGCACGAGCGCGCCAAGCAGGCTGACATCGTCATCACCACCGCACTGATTCCGGGCCGCAAGGCACCGACGCTGCTGAGCGCAGACACCGTAGCGCAGATGAAACCCGGCTCGGTGGTCATCGACCTCGCAGCCGCCCAGGGTGGCAACTGCCCGCTGACCGTGGCCGATCAGGTCGTGATCGAGAACGGCGTGACCATCGTCGGCCCGACCAACCTCGCCGGTGAAGTCGCCGCAGACGCCTCGGCGCTGTACGCACGCAACCTGCTGGACTTCCTGAAGCTGGTCTTCACCAAAGAAGGCCAGTTCGAAGTGAACCTCGAAGACGACATCGTCGCCGCGTGCCTGATGTGCCGCGACGGCCAAGTCATCCGCAAAAACGCCTAAGCAGGGATTCAGACGATGGAAGAGCTTATCTCCCCCGGTATCTACAACCTGATCATCTTCGTGCTGGCGATTTATGTCGGTTACCACGTGGTCTGGAACGTTACACCCGCATTGCACACGCCGCTGATGGCGGTGACCAACGCCATTTCGGCGATCGTGATCGTCGGCGCCATGCTTGCCGCCGCACTGACCGTCACTCCACTGGGCAAGACCATGGGCACCCTCGCCGTGGCGCTGGCCGCGGTCAACGTGTTCGGTGGCTTCCTGGTCACCCGCCGCATGCTTGAGATGTTCAAGAAGAAAGCCCCGAAAGCAAAAGAAGAGGCGCCTAAGTAATGAGCATGAACCTCGTCACGACGCTCTACCTGATCGCGTCGATCTGCTTCATCCAGGCCCTCAAGGGTCTGTCGCACCCGACCACGTCGCGCCGCGGCAACCTGTTCGGCATGCTCGGCATGGCGCTGGCCATCATCACCACTGTCGGCCTCATCTATAAGCTGGGCGCCGAGCTCGCGACTGCTGGCATCGGTTACGTGATCGTCGGCCTGCTGATCGGCGGCACCGCCGGTTCGATCATGGCCAAGCGCGTTGAAATGACCAAGATGCCGGAACTGGTTGCGTTCATGCACAGCATGATCGGTCTGGCAGCGGTGTTCATCGCCATTGCTGCCGTGGTCGAGCCGCAGTCCCTGGGCATCGTCAAGCAACTGGGCGACTCGATCCCGGCGGGTAACCGCCTGGAGCTGTTCCTTGGCGCAGCCATCGGTGCAATCACCTTCTCCGGTTCGGTGATCGCGTTCGGCAAGCTGTCGGGCAAGTACAAGTTCCGCCTGTTCCAGGGCGCACCGGTACAGTTCAGCGGTCAGCACAAGCTGAATGCAGTATTGGGTCTGGCGACGCTGATCCTCGGCGTCACCTTCATGCTGACAGGCAACCTTGCCGCGTTCGCCCTGATGCTGGCCCTGGCGTTTGTCATGGGCGTGCTGATCATCATCCCGATCGGCGGCGCCGACATGCCGGTGGTGGTGTCGATGCTCAACAGCTATTCCGGCTGGGCAGCAGCGGGTATCGGCTTTTCGCTGAACAACTCGATGCTGATCATTGCAGGCTCCCTGGTGGGTTCGAGCGGTGCGATCCTCTCGTACATCATGTGCAAGGCGATGAACCGCTCCTTCTTTAATGTACTGCTCGGCGGTTTCGGCAATACCGCAGACGCCGGTCCTGCCGGCGAGAAGGAAGCTCGCCCGGTGAAATCCGGCTCGGCTGACGACGCGACCTTCCTGCTGACCAACGCCGACACCGTGATCATCGTGCCGGGCTACGGTCTGGCGGTGGCCCGTGCACAGCACGCATTGAAAGAGCTGACCGAGAAGCTGACCCACCATGGCGTGACCGTGAAGTACGCGATCCACCCGGTGGCCGGTCGGATGCCTGGCCACATGAACGTACTGCTGGCCGAGGCCGAAGTGCCGTACGACCAGGTGTTCGAGATGGAAGACATCAACTCCGAGTTCGGCCAGGCCGACGTGGTGCTGGTGCTCGGCGCCAACGACGTGGTCAACCCCGCTGCCAAGAACGATCCGAAGTCGCCGATTGCAGGCATGCCGATTCTAGAAGCCTTCAAGGCCAAAACTGTCATCGTCAACAAGCGCTCGATGGCCAGCGGCTACGCCGGTCTGGACAACGAACTGTTCTACCTGGACAAGACCATGATGGTGTTCGGCGACGCGAAGAAAGTCATCGAAGACATGGTCAAAGCAGTCGAGTAACCCTCGCAGGCAATACCAAACGCCCCGACTTGTCGGGGCGTTTTTGTTTGCGAAAACCGTCGAACAATTTGCCGCGTTGTTGCAGATCCGGTAACGGTGTTTTACTTGAAACCCGCTAAATAGACGCCTCGTTTGCGACCTTGGTAGCGGGACAGGCGCCCGCGAAATTCACTAGACTGCGCATCCTGCTACTCGCTGCCCGAGAAAATAATCCATGTACCGTGACCGTATTCGCCTGCCTTCGTTGTTGGATAAAGTGATGAGCGCCGCCGACGCCGCTGCGCTGATTGAGGACGGCATGACCGTCGGCATGAGCGGCTTCACCCGCGCCGGCGAAGCCAAGGCCGTTCCCCACGCACTGGCCGAGCGAGCCAAGGTCACGCCGCTGAAGATCAGCCTGATGACCGGCGCCAGCCTGGGCAACGACCTCGACAAACAACTGACCGAGGCCGGTGTACTGTCGCGGCGTATGCCGTTCCAGGTCGACAGCACCCTGCGCAAGGCGATCAAC
Organism: Pseudomonas sp. stari2; assembly: GCF_040760005.1. Lineage (NCBI taxonomy): Bacteria > Pseudomonadati > Pseudomonadota > Gammaproteobacteria > Pseudomonadales > Pseudomonadaceae > Pseudomonas > Pseudomonas sp. Stari2. Next base: position 322,705 of record NZ_CP099760.1, on the reverse strand, counting down.
GCCGGCGAAGTGATGTTCATCGACCAGCACCTGTCGGAAACCGTGGAGCAACTGCGCAACCAGCAACTGAAGCTGCCGGACATCGCGGTGATCGAAGCCGTGGCCATCACCGAACAGGGCCACATCGTGCCGACCACCTCGGTGGGCAACTCGGCGAGCTTCGCGATCTTCGCCAAACACGTGATCGTCGAGATCAACCTGGCGCACAACGCCAACCTCGAAGGTCTGCATGACATCTATATCCCGACCTATCGCCCGACCCGCACGCCCATCCCGCTGGTAAAGGTCGACGACCGTATCGGCAGCACCGCGATCCCGATCCCGCCGGAGAAGATCGTCGCGATCGTCATCACCCAGCAGCCCGATTCGCCGTCCACCGTGTCTTCGCCGGATGTCGACACCAAAGCCATCGCCGATCACTTGATCACCTTCCTCAAGCAGGAGGTCGATGCCGGACGCATGACCAACAAGCTCGGCCCGTTGCAGGCAGGCATCGGCAACATTGCCAACGCGGTGATGTGCGGACTGATCGATTCGCCGTTCGAAGACTTGACCATGTACTCCGAAGTGCTGCAGGACTCGACCTTCGACCTGATCGATGCCGGCAAGCTGAGCTTCGCCTCGGGCAGTTCGATCACGCTGTCGGAACGGCGCAACAGCGACGTGTTCGGCAATCTGGAGAAGTACAAGGACAAACTGGTGCTGCGCCCGCAGGAGATCTCGAACCATCCGGAAGTGGTTCGTCGCCTGGGCATCATCGGCATCAACACGGCCCTTGAGTTCGACATCTACGGCAACGTCAACTCCACCCACGTCTGCGGTACGCGGATGATGAACGGTATTGGCGGCTCGGGCGACTTCGCACGCAACGCGCACCTGGCGGTGTTCGTGACCAAGTCGATCGCCAAGGGCGGCGCGATTTCCAGCGTAGTGCCGATGGTCAGCCACGTCGACCATACCGAGCATGACGTCGACATCCTGGTGACCGAGGTCGGCCTCGCCGACCTGCGCGGCCTGGCGCCACGGGAACGCGCACGAGTCATCATCGACAACTGTGTGCACCCGGATTACCGCCAGGCACTGAACGACTATTTCGACAAAGCCTGCGCCATTGGCGGCCACACCCCGCATATCCTGCGTGATGCCCTGAGCTGGCACATCAATCTGGAAGAAACCGGACGCATGCTGAAGGCGTAATCCGCACAGATATTCCGCTGGCGCAAACACAGTTTCGCCAGCGGGATTTGAAAACTTCCGATCTCGTCAAAAACTGTACTTCTGTACCGGTCTTTTTCTACGGCTTTTGTCTTCTTCTCTCACCGAATTGAGCAAAAATGCACCAAATAGGCGCAGACAGGTACAGTTTGCGCGATTTTGACCCGTACACCCCCTATAAACAGTTAACTGGTCACTCACAATACAAGTGAACTGTATCTAGAGAGTCTGGCCAAACGAGAGGATCATGGGCACCAGTTAAACCACTACCTGATCCCGCCACAAGCGGAAGGATGTCAACCATGGAACGTACACTCAGTTCCGAACTGTTCTTCGAAGACAAAGCTGCAAAAACCCAAGCTTCCCTGCCTCTGCGCGTTATCGCCAACCTGATGTTGTGGCAGCGCCGCATCTCCAGCCGCCATCAACTGGCTCGTCTGGATTCGCGTCTGCTGGCTGACGCCGGTATCAGCGAAGCACAACGCTACGAAGAGCTCAGCAAGCCGTTCTGGCGCTAAGTAGCGTCGCTGGCTCTGGTCGCCAGACCCACCGCCAGCAACCCGAATTGAACAAACAAGACCCGTCGCGGGAAACCGCGACGGGTCTTGTCGTTTTGGGCTCGGAAAACATGCGATACAGGTGCTTGTATCGCAGACAGGTACAGTTTCACTTAACGAAAAACTGAACCAGTACAATTTTGTCACGGTGTATCTGCCGTGCTCACAGCATTGAGATCAACATGACCTTCCGCCTCCACTGACTTAAGGAAGACGTCATGAATCACTTACAGGATGTTTCAGCAGTTACAGTCGATCGCTCTCCCCGCTACGGTCTTCTACGGCGACTATTCAAAGGCTTCTGGCGAGGCCTGGAGCGCGCCAGAACACGGCGCCTGCTGGCCCAACTCGATGGGCGGGATCTCGCCGATCTCGGCCTCAGCCACGCGGATCGACTGAATGAGCTGGAGAAACCCTTCTGGCGCTAGCACTTTGCCCTCTGTGCGAAACCTCCCACACAGGCCTAATATCCGGGCAGAACGTGGCGAATGCCGTGCGACTAGCGTCTGACTTCCCAGACACCAAGCCACCTCTCAATACGATATTTCCAGAGGAGTTACACCATGTCCCGTCTTCGCCTGCTCAGCGCTGCCGCCCTGCTGGCCGTGGCTGCCAATGCCAGCGCCACCAGCTTCATCGTGACCACCGACGCTGTTGTCGGCGCGCTGAAGTCCTCTTCGGACGCGACTTCCGACGTCAGCTCTTCGCTGCGTGACAACAAAGTCGTGATCGCTGCCCGTGACGATGCTGCCAGCTTCGTTGCCAGCGAAGGCCAGATCCGCGGCGTAAAACTTGAAAGTGCCCTGGACCTCATCCGCCATCAGGCCCCGCAACTGAATGCGACCGACGCACAACTGGCACAAGCCATCCTGGCGATCTGAGCCGACATTGCAGGAAGGGACACGCCAGTCGTGTCCCGATGTTTCGCAGCTGGCTCTAGACCGGGCATTGCGCTAGCCTTGGGGCTCGCTAACAGCTCCTGAGACCCATGCGTTTTTATCAAAATCTGCTTATCCCTTCCGTCCTGGTCACTGCCTGCTGGGCAACGTCGGTCGATGCCTTTGACGTCTCGACGCAAAACACCGTCGTCAGCGGTTACGCCACCAGCATGGTGTCTTCCGCGCCTTTCGACCGTAAACTGTTGTTCGCCGCCCACGACGATGCGGCGGCATTCGTTGCCAGTGACGGCCAATTACGAGGCGCCCAGCTTGAATCCGCACTGCATTACCTGCGTAAATCCCGGCCAAAACTTCATGTAAGCGACCTTGAACTGGCACAGGCAATTCTCGTCCAATAGTTATTCTTGTCCCCTCCGGAGTCGTTCCATGCGTAGCCCGCTGATTGCTGCCACCCTTGGCCTGTTGTTGTTGGCCGATATGGCCCAGGCGCACACCCTGGTAGCCACCAGTAACATCATCGTTCGTGCCTCCCAGCGCACCATCGATTTCACTTCCGACACCACCACGTCGATCCGCGATTCGAAAATCATCCGCGAAGCCCATGACGACGCCGCCAGCTTCGTCGCCAGCAACGGTGATATCCGTGGTGCGCACCTGGAAGCCGCCCTCAACACCTTGCGCACCCGCGTGCCGGAAGCCCGCGACGCCAGTGATCAGGTACTCGCCGAAGCCATCCTCGCATTGTGAAGTCTCTCAGCGCCTGGCTGCTGGCCGGGGCGCTGCTGCTGATCGGCAGCAACGCCCACGCCAGCCTGCAATTACGGCTCAAGACCGACGGTCTGAGTCCTGTCCAACAACAGGCCAGCCAGGCGCTGCTCGATGAAGCGATGCAGAAACTGCCGCCCAGCTTCATCGAACGTCTGGATCGACGCATCGATGTCGGCTGGACCGACGACATGCCCGCCAACGCCTACGGCCAGGCGACACTCGTCTCCGAGCTGGACCTGAACCGCAAACTGCTCGCCAGTCTCACCGACGGCAGCGCGGCCAAACAAAAGACCAGTCGCCCCCACGGCACTGTGCGGCAGGAATTGCTGGCCACGGTGCTGCACGAAATCACCCACATTTATGATCGCGCACGCCTGTGGCCAGCTGCCGAACGCACGCTGATCCAGCGCTGCACCCGCCGCAACAACAGCGCCGGACTGGTCGGCCTGCCGGACGAGTGCCGTGGACAGAACGACCGGCGCTTCACCCTCAGCGATGACCCGCGCCTGCTCGACCTCGCCGGCTGGCAGCAATACGTCGGTCGCCGTGGCGAACGTGAACAGCACAACCGGCAAATCGCCCGCAGCCCGGATCTGTACGAGATCTCCAGTCCGAAGGAATTCGTCGCGGTCAACATGGAGTATTTCCTCCTCGACCCGAGCTATGCGTGCCGCCGGCCTGCGCTGTATCGCTATTACAAGGAACATTTCGGCTGGGCGCCGCCGGAAAAGGACACCTGCGCCAAATCCTTCGCCTTCCTCAATGCCGGCAACGACTTTGCCAAACAGCCGTTAGGCCAGGTCGATCCGGAGCGGGTCTACGCCATCGACTATCTGCTGGCCGAAGCGAACCAGAACTGGGTCAGCCGCTGGGGGCACAGCATGTTGCGCCTGGTGATCTGCGCCCCGGGCCGCCCGCGTGGACCAGACTGCCGACTGGATCTGGACCAGCATCTGGTGCTGTCCTACCGCGCCTTCGTTGGCGATGTGCAGCTGTCGAGCTGGGACGGACTGGTCGGCAAATACCCGTCGCGCCTGTTTGTCCTGCCACTGGCGCAGGTAATCGACGAGTACACCAAGACCGAATTGCGCAGCCTCGCCTCAGTGCCGCTGAACCTGTCTCGCAGCGAGATCGAAGACGTGGTCGGACACGCCGCCGAAATGCACTGGAGCTACGACGGCAACTACTTCTTCCTGTCCAACAACTGCGCGGTGGAGAGCCTGAAACTGCTGCGCAGCGGTAGCAACAATGCACAACTCACCGGCCTCGACAGCATCATGCCCAACGGCTTGCTGGAAGTGCTCAAGGGCCGGGGCCTGGCGGATACCAGCGTGCTGGACAATCCCAAAGAGGCGTTGCGTCTGGGTTACCGCTTCGACTCGTTCCGTGACCGCTATCAGGCAATGTTTGATGTGCTGAAGAAGCAATTGCCGATCAAGCAGACCAGCGTCGAGGAATGGCTGTCGCTGTCTGCCGAAGAGCGTCGGCCATGGTTCGAACGCGCGGACCTGCGCACCAGCGCTGCGTTGCTGCTGTTGGAACAGGCGAGTTTCCGTCGCCAGTTGCTGCTGGCCCAGGATGAGGTCAAGCAACGCTACCTCGGTGCCCGGGAGCTGGAAAACGGCGGAATGGATAAAGCCAACGCGACCTTGCAGCAGATCCTCGCCAACAGCGGCTTCCTCAGTCGCCCGGCGGAATTGCTCGATTCTCGTGGTTACGGCCTGCCGCAACCCAGCGAATTCAGCCGGCTGGAAGCCGAAAGCAGCCAGCGCCAGAAACAGCTACTGGTGCTGAGCGGTGATCTGGACAAGGAAGTGCGTGCACTGCTGGAACCGAAGCGAGCGGCAGAGATTGCCGCCAACGAGGCCAACGTGAAACAGATCGGCGAGCATTTGCGCAAACTGCACAAAGCTTCGGGTGGCCTGGAACTGCCCTGAATACAACGGCCCTGAAAAACAAAAGACCGCAGCCTGTGCAAGGCTGCGGTCTTTTTTATTGCCTGCAAATCAATACAGAACACCATCCAGAATCTCGTAGACGATCCCGGTACCGACCGCGATCAACACAATATCGCCACCGGCCCGTCGCCATTCATAGCCCGGATATACCGGCAAACGCCCCAACGCCCGGGGATCCAGCCGCTCACCGTAATAACCGTGTGGCAACGGCCGGCCGCGTTCCAGGCGAATACCCGGAGGTGGTGGTGCACCGCGAACGAAATAGCCGTGGTTGTCACGGATCACCTGGCGTACCGGCCCGAAGTCACGTGGTGGCGGGCCGCCACGGTGGCTGCTTTGCCAGTCATGGTGATCGCCACCGCGATCGTCGTAGTGGCCCTGCTGCGGGCCGCCGTGGTCGTGATCGTCGCGTGGGTCGGCGCTGGCTAGCAGCGGCGTGGCGCTGATCATCAGCACGCCCAGACTGGCAATCAGACGTTTCGGCATTTTCATGGGGTTTCCTCACTGCACTGACAGCAAAAAGGGACTCAGAACGTGATCCTGAACCCCTCGGTCTTGCTTGATTAGTCTGTGCCGCGAGGTGCTAATTCCTCTGTATCAGGAACTTTACCTTCAGCTGACGCGGGCCTTACGCACGCCTTCGGACAGCGCCGAGCACAGGCTCAGCACGCCGTCGATGGCCTGAGCCGGCGTGGTCGCATTGGCGATGTGATCGATCAGCGCCGAGCCCACCACCACGCCATCGGCCAGACGCGCGATGGACGCAGCCTGCTCCGGCGTACGGATACCGAAACCGATGCTGATCGGCAGGTCGGTATGACGACGCAGGCGCGCCACGGCTTCCTCGACGTGTTCCAGAGTCGCCGCACCGGCACCGGTCACCCCGGCGACCGACACGTAGTAAACGAAGCCGGAGCTGCCGTTCAACACTTTCGGCAGACGTGCGTCATCGGTGGTCGGTGTGGTCAGGCGGATAAAGTCGATGCCGGCAGCCTGGGCCGGGTCGCACAGCTCCGAATTGTGCTCTGGTGGCATGTCGACCACGATCAGGCCATCAACGCCGGCCTCCTTGGCTTCGGCGATGAAACGCTCGACGCCGAACTTGTGGATCGGGTTGAAGTAGCCCATCAGCACCAGCGGCGTGTCGCTGTTGTCCTTGCGGAACTCGCGGACCATTTGCAGGGTTTTGATCAGGTTCTGCTTGGCGCCCAAGGCACGGATGTTCGCCAGTTGAATCGCCGGGCCGTCGGCCATCGGATCGGTGAACGGCATGCCCAGTTCGATCACGTCGGCGCCGGCTTTTGGCAAGCCTTTGAGAATTGCCAGCGAAGTGTCGTAGTCCGGGTCGCCAGCGGTAACGAAGGTCACGAGGGCGGCGCGGTTCTGTTGCTTGAGTTCGGCAAAGCGGGTTTGCAGGCGGCTCATCAGTGTTTCTCCTGCTTGGATTGTTCCATGTGGTGCATGACGGTCTGCATGTCTTTGTCGCCGCGACCGGACAGGTTGACCACCATCAGGTGATCCTTCGGCAGCTTCGGTGCGCGTTTGAATACTTCGGCCAGGGCATGGGCGCTTTCCAGTGCCGGGATGATGCCTTCGAGGCGGCAGCACTGGTGGAACGCAGCGAGTGCTTCGTCGTCGGTCACCGAGGTGTACTGAACGCGGCCGATGTCATGCAACCAGGCGTGCTCAGGGCCGATGCCCGGGTAGTCGAGGCCGGCGGAAATCGAGTGGGCGTCGATGATCTGGCCATCGTCGTCCTGCAGCAGGAAGGTGCGGTTGCCGTGCAGCACACCCGGTACGCCACCGTTGAGGCTGGCCGCGTGTTTGCCGGTCTCGATGCCGTAACCGGCGGCTTCGACGCCGATGATCTCGACGCTCTTGTCGTCGAGGAACGGGTGGAACAGGCCCATGGCGTTGGAGCCACCGCCGATGCATGCCACCAGGCTGTCCGGCAGACGACCTTCCTGGGCTTGCAACTGCTCGCGGGTTTCCTTGCCGATCACGGCCTGGAAGTCGCGAACCATTGCAGGGTAAGGGTGCGGACCGGCCACGGTGCCGATCAGGTAGAAAGTGCTGTCGACGTTGGTCACCCAGTCACGCAGCGCTTCGTTCATTGCGTCTTTCAGGGTGCCGGTGCCGGCGACCACCGGGATCACCTCGGCGCCCAGCAGTTTCATGCGGAACACGTTGGCCTGCTGGCGCTCGATGTCGGTGGTGCCCATGTAGATCACGCAGTCCAGGCCGAAACGCGCAGCCACGGTGGCGGTGGCCACGCCGTGCATGCCGGCGCCGGTCTCGGCGATGATGCGTTTCTTGCCCATGCGCCGCGCCAGCAGGATCTGGCCGATGCAGTTGTTGATCTTGTGCGCGCCGGTGTGGTTCAGCTCTTCGCGCTTGAGGTAGATCTTGGCGCCACCGCAGAACTCGGTCAGGCGCTCGGCGAAATACAGCGGGCTCGGACGTCCGACGTAGTCGCGCTGGAAGTAGGCCAGTTCCTCTTTGAACGCCGGATCTTCCTTGGCCGCTTCGTATTCGCGAGCCAGGTCGAGAATCAACGGCATCAGGGTTTCGGCAACGTAACGGCCGCCGAACGAGCCAAACAGGCCGTTGGCGTCAGGGCCGTTACGCAGATCGGAGGTGTTCGAAGTCTGGGTCATGGTTCGCTCCAGCGGATTTCACGAGAAGACAATGGCGTTCACTCTACCCCTGACCTTCCAGGCTGAAAACCGATAAGATCGCCACAACCTGTCAGGAAAACTCACAGATATCATGAGCCATGACCTTCCCCCGTTGAACGCCCTGCGCGCCTTCGAAGCGACCGCACGGCTGAACAGCGTCAGCCAGGCTGCCGAACAACTGCACGTTACCCACGGCGCTGTTAGCCGACAGCTAAAGGTGCTGGAAGAGCACCTCGGCGTCAGCCTGTTCGTCAAGGATGGTCGCGGCTTGAAACTCACAGATGCCGGCATCCGTCTGCGGGACGCCAGCGGCGAGGCGTTCGACCGCTTGCGCAGCGTCTGCGCCGAACTGACCCAAAGCACCGCCGATGCTCCCTTCGTGCTCGGCTGCTCCGGCAGCTTGCTCGCGCGCTGGTTCATTCCACGACTGGGAAGATTGAATGCCGACCTGCCGGACTTGCGCCTTCACCTGTCGGCCGGAGAAGGCGACCTCGATCCGCGCCGCCCGGGACTCGATGCATTGCTGCTGTTCGCCGAGCCGCCATGGCCGGCGGACATGCAAGTCTACGAGTTGGCTAGCGAACGCATCGGGCCGGTCATGAGCCCGCTGTTCAGCGGTTACGAGCACCTAAGATCAGCACCGCCCGCAGCCTTGCTCGGCGAACCCTTGCTGCACACGACTTCACGCCCGCAAGCCTGGCCAAGCTGGGCGCAGCAAAGCGGCGTCGACGCCAAAGCGTTGAAACTGGGACAAGGTTTCGAGCATTTGTACTACTTGCTGGAGGCGGCCGTCGCCGGATTGGGCGTGGCGATCGCGCCGGAGCCCTTGGTGGCCGAGGACTTGAAGGCCGGTCGCCTGGTCGCGCCATGGGGTTTCAGTGAAACCCCGGCGCAACTGGCGTTGTGGCTACCCAAGCGCGCCGCGGACGGGCGCGCCCGGCAATTGGCGCAGTGGCTCAGGAATGAGCTGCGCCAGGCGGATCACTCGCCGCGCTTGAACAGCAAGTAAGCGGCCAGCAGACCCAGCGCACCGACCGCGACACCGGCGGTCGTCCACGGATGTTCCTGCGCGTAATCACGGGTGGCGATCCCGGTCTCGCGGGTTTTGACTTTGACTTCTTCGTAGGCATCGCTGAGCAGGCTGCGCGAATGTTTCAGCGCACTTTCGGCGTTGCCCTTGAGCGCCTTGAGGGTCTTGCGCGACTCGTCCGAAGCGTCGTCTTTCAGGCTTTCCAACGACTTGAGCAGACTCTCGATCTCCGCTTCCATGCTTTGCAACGAGGCTTTGCGTAACGAGGTGTTGGCCATGGTGGCTCTCCTGCATTGGTGATGAGTGGCGTGTGTTGCTTGGGACTTCACGGGTTCTGGAAAGTGCAGAAAATCTGAACTCCGGTTTCTCCCGGCGACCGAAATCAACAGCGCAAATCGCTGCTAGGCTCAATTCCACACGTCAAGGAGATCGCCATGAGTGACCATCACACCTACAAGAAAGTCGAGCTGGTCGGTTCTTCCACCAGCAGCATCGAAGACGCCATCAACAACGCGCTGGCCGAGGCCAACAAGAGCATCAAGCATCTGGAATGGTTTGAAGTGGTCGATACCCGTGGCCACATCAAGGATGGCAAGGCTGCCCACTTTCAAGTGACCCTGAAAGTCGGGTTCCGGATTGCCAGCAGCTGAGTTTGGGCTACGCTTCTGAACTTGCGCGCTGGCCGAATGCCATAGGAATGGCAAAGCGCTACAGGGTGAGCGCATCGGGTAAATGACCTGATGCCCGCCTCTTTTAATCCGACCAGGGAGTGCGACCGATGAAGAAGTTCATATTGGCAGTAGGTTTGTTGAGCCTTGCGGGTGGTGCGTTTGCTGCCGGCAAGCCCTGTGAAGAAGTGAAAGCCGAGATTGCGGCGAAACTGGACGCGAAACACGTCTCCGGTTATTCACTGGAAATCGTCGATAAAGGTGCTGCCGCTGGCGGCAAGGTTGTCGGCAAGTGCGAGGGTGGCACCAAGGAAATCGTCTACAAGCGCGGTTGATCGCGCCTGAAATGCAAAAGCCGACGCAATGCGTCGGCTTTTTTGTACCCGGCTATCTTTTACACAACTATCAGACCTCACCCTTCATCACCTGCGCCAGCAGCTCGTAGGAATGCAGGCGGTCGGTGTGTTCATACAGGTCGCAGGTGAAGATCAGTTCGTCAGCCTGGGTCTGTTCGATCAGCACTTCGAGTTTCGCGCGGACTTTCTGCGGGCTGCCGACCATCGCCAGACCGAGGAAATCACCCACCGCTTCACGCTCGTGGGGCAGCCACAAGCCGTCCATGGTTTTCACCGGCGGACGCTGCACCAGACTTTGCCCACGCATCAGCGCGAGAATTCGCTGGTACACCGAGGTTGCCAGGTAATCGGCTTGCTCGTCGGTGTCGGCAGCCACCAGCGGCACGCCGAGCATCACGTACGGCTTGTCGAGCACCGCCGATGGCCTGAAGTGGTTGCGGTAGACGCGAATCGCCTCGTGCATGAAGCGCGGTGCGAAATGTGAGGCAAAGGCGTAGGGCAAACCGCGCTCGCCGGCCAGTTGCGCACTGAACAGGCTGGAACCCAACAGCCAGATCGGCACATTGGTGCCGGTACCCGGCATCGCAATCACACGTTGATCCGGCGTACGCGGGCCGAGGAAACGCGCCAGTTCGGCCACGTCTTCCGGGAAGTCGTCGGCACTGCCGGAGCGTTCACGGCGCAGGGCTCGGGCGGTCATCTGGTCGGAGCCGGGTGCGCGGCCCAGGCCGAGGTCGATCCGCCCCGGATACAGGCTTTCAAGGGTGCCGAACTGCTCGGCAATCACCAACGGCGCGTGGTTGGGCAGCATCACACCGCCAGAGCCGACACGGATGGTCGACGTGCCGCCGGCCAGGTAACCCAGCAGCACCGATGTGGCGGAACTGGCGATGCCGTCCATATTGTGGTGCTCGGCGACCCAGAACCGGGTGTAGCCGAATTTCTCGACATGCTGCGCCAGATCCAGCGAGTTGCGCAGCGACTGGGCCGGGCTGCCGTTCTCGCGCACCGGAACCAGATCGAGGGTGGAAAACTTTACGTCGGACAGTTGCTTCATGAACCTGCATCTCCGATTGAGGGCGCCGGTTTGTTCCTGACGAACGCAAACCTGCCCAATTCATAAGCGTGTTCTCTGCAATAAGGGCATATACCCGAGTTTCAATAGCCGATCCGAAATTTCCTACTAAAAAAGTCAACGATTCAACCAGGCTGAACTTTGTTCCGGCGTCTATCCTCAGAAGCCTTGCAGGCAAAAACCACAACGGCGCGGCGTTTCGCGCCCGAATTGAAGGAGGCACACATGGCTATCGTGAAGAAGGCATCCGCACATTGGGAAGGTGACCTGAAGACCGGCATCGGCTCGATCTCCACCGAGACCGGCGTCCTGCGGGAAGCGCCCTACGGCTTCAAGGCCCGCTTCGAGGGCGGCAAGGGCACCAACCCGGAAGAACTGATCGGCGCCGCCCATGCCGGCTGTTTCTCCATGGCGTTCTCGATGATCCTCGGCGACGCCGGGCTGAAGGCCGAAAGCATCGATACCCAGGCCGAAGTCACCCTTGATCAGGTTGACGGCGGTTTCGCGATCACTGCAGTGAAGCTGATTCTCAAGGCGAAGATTCCGGGCGCCACCCAGGCGCAGTTCGAAGAACTGAGCAACAAGGCCAAGGAAGGTTGCCCGGTGTCGAAGGTATTGAATGCGAAGATCAGCCTGGATGCGTCGCTGGTCAGCTGATCGACTTGAGCAGAATCAGAACCCGCCAGGCAAAAATGTGGTCGAATAAATGACAGCAGCTTTCGCGCATCGTCGTGCGCACTGCTCCCAGGAGCTTCAACCATGAAACGTTTTGCTTTGGCGGTTATCTGTGGCGTGCTGGCAACTTCGGCCATCGCGGCACCCAAAGATTGCGAAGAACTCAGGAAAGAGATCGAAATCAAGATTCAGGCGAATGCTGTGCCTTCCTACACCTTGGAGATAGTTTCCAAAGAGGAAGCCGAAAAGCACGACGTCGCCATGATCGTCGGCACTTGCGAGAACGGCACCAAGGCCATCATCTACCAGAAGAACGACAGCTGACTGACGCTAGATAGCGCAATAGGTGTCGCGATCCTCGGCGACGATTTCCCGCTTGGCGTTATACAGCCGGGCACTGGGAGTAAACATCAGGGAGCGACCCTCCAGCACGTAACGCTGACCCGCTTCGAAATGGTCGAAGCGGATGGTCAGGTAGCACAGGCGCTCCACAGGGTCGTTCAACATGCCGGCGCCTCCACCGGGTGCCTCGAAATCGAAACGCACCAGCAATTCATGGCTGCCGGGCGTTACCTGGAAAAAACGTCCGTCAGTCAGGCGCTGTTTGTCGAGACGTTCGGCCATCAGCAGTTTTCCGCCCGGGGTCGGCGTCGAAAACTCGACCCAGGCCATGTTGGGGTCGACCGGGGGCATCGGCGTCTGACAACCGGCGAGCACACCGGCAATCAGCAACAGCATTGACTTGCGCATGATGAATGTCCGTGGATTCGGACATCCAGCATAACGCCGATCAGGTGCGCTGACAGCCCGCCGGTTTGCCCTGACCGACTACATTTTTCTGTTGGTCATAGAGCTTGGCCCACGGCCGGAATCCGATATAGCCCGCCTGGAGCTGATAGCGCTGGCCGGCGTTGAAGTCGGTGAATTTCAGGCTCAACTGGCAATCGCGCCACAGAGGCTCGGCGTCCGGGCCGATGTTGGTCGCCTCCACCGGAAACTGGTAGCGCACCTTAAGTTCATGACTGCCAGGCTGTACTTCGAAGTAACGTTTGTCGACGGCGGCCTTCCTGTCGACTTCCAGCGCTTGCAGCGCCGTGTCCTGTTGCCGGGCGTCCAGATCGATCCAGGCTTGCGTGGGGTCAGGCGAAGGCATTCCGAATCCGGCACAACCGGCCAGCGTCAGCAGGCCTCCCGTCAGTATCAAGATGCGCATGGCGAAGCTCCAATGGGCGGGATAGTCTTGCGATCAGACTTTCCAGGGATGTTTTTATTGTGATCAGGCCGTTTCCAAGCCTTGGGTTACTTGATCGCGTTTTGCGGGTTTTGTTTCCGGGTGCGTTGTTTTTGTTGCTCAACGGTTGCTCCAGCATCAGCTACTACAGCCAGCTGGCCAGCGGTCAACTGCAATTGCTGCGGGCGCGAGAGCCGGTGGCCGAGGTGATTGCCGACCCGAACCGCGACGCAACACTGCGCGCCCACCTGGCCCAGGCACAAAAGGCCCGGGATTTCGCCAGCCAACACCTGCACCTGCCGGATAACCAGAGCTATCGCCTGTACGCCGACATCCACCGGCCGTACGTGGTGTGGAACGTGTTCGCCACCCCGGAGTTTTCCCTGAGTCCGCAGAACCATTGCTTCCCGATTGCCGGCTGCGTGGCCTATCGCGGCTACTACAGCCAGAGTGCGGCGCGGGGTGAGGCAGCGATTCAGCGCCTGCAAGGCATGGATGTGTCGATTGGTGGCGTCGAAGCCTATTCGACCCTGGGCTGGTTCAACGACCCGATCCTCAATTCGATGATGGGCTGGGGCGACGAGCGCTTGGCCACGCTGATCTTCCATGAGCTGGGCCATCAGCGTTTCTATGTGAAGGACGACACCGAGTTCAACGAGTCCTACGCCACCTTTGTCGAGCAGGAAGGCACCCGGCAGTGGCGGGCGTTTCGTGGCTTGCCGCCAGAGAACGATGCCCAGATCAAACGTCGCGACCAGTTCATTCAACTGATCCTCGATACCCGTGCCCGGCTGGAAAAGCTGTACACACAACAGATGCCCGTCGAGCAGTTGCGCGAACGCAAGACTGCCGAGTTCGAACGGTTTCGCCGGGACTATCGGGAGATGCGCGACAGCCAGTGGGCCGGGGACAAGCGTTATGACGCCTGGGTCAATGCGCCGTTGAACAATGCGCGATTGTTGCCGTTCGGGTTGTATGACCAGTGGGTGCCGGCGTTTGCTGCCCTGTTCAGGCAGGTGGGCGGGGATTGGCAGAAGTTCTATGCACAGGTGGAAAAACTCGGCGGATTGCCGACTGACAAGCGAAAGACAGCCCTGCGTGAGCTGGCCGCCGTTCGCTCCGACTGACGGTCAGCGCTGCAAAAACGCCTGATGCAACTCGGCCAGGGTTTCGAAGTGGTAGGCCGGCGCCTCGGCGCTCAGCTCTTCATGACTACCGAAGCCATAACCCACGGCTGCCGCATCCAGACCATTGCTGCGGGCGCCGATCAGGTCGTGTTTACGGTCACCGATCATCAGCGTGCTGGCCGGATCCAGCCCTTCTGCTGACATCAGGTGGGCAATCAGCTCGACCTTGTTGGTGCGGGTGCCGTCCAGTTCGCTGCCGTAGATCACCTTGAAGTGTCTGGCGAAATCGAAGTGCCGGGCGATTTCCCGGGCGAACACCCACGGCTTCGACGTCGCGATGTACAACTGCCGGCCCTGGCTGCCCAAGGTTTCCAGCAACGGTGTGACGCCCTCGAAAACTCGGTTCTCGTAAAGGCCGGTGACCTTGAAGCGCTCGCGATAGAAATTCACCGCCTCCCAGGCCTTGGCTTCATCGAAACCATAAAACTGCATGAACGCCTGCAACAGCGGCGGACCGATGAAGTGTTCCAGTTTGGTCAGGTCCGGCTCATCGATACCGAGTTTGCTCAAAGCAAACTGGATGGAGCGGGTGATGCCCTCACGCGGGTCGGTGAGAGTGCCATCGAGGTCGAACAGTACAGTCTGGTAATGCATGAAAAATCCCGGGCAATAGAGAGAAAAATCAGAGCTGGTCGTAGCCTTCAGCCAGATGCAGATCCTTGAGCTTCACGTAGTTCGCCGCGCTGTAGGTGAAAAAGGCGTTTTCCTTGTCGGTCAAAGGGCGAACCTGTTTCACCGGGCTGCCCACGTACAGAAAGCCGCTTTCCAGGCGTTTACCCGGTGGCACCAGGCTGCCGGCGCCGATGATCACGTCGTCCTCGACCACCGCACCGTCCATGACGATGCTGCCCATGCCGATCAGCACGCGGTTGCCGACGGTGCAGCCATGCAGCATGACCTTGTGGGCGATGGTCACGTCATCGCCGATCAGCAGCGGGAAACCGTCCGGGTTGAACGGGCCGGCGTGGGTGATGTGCAACACGCAACCATCCTGCACGCTGGTGCGCGCACCGATGCGGATGCGGTGCATGTCGCCACGGATCACCGTCAACGGCCACACGGAGCTGTCTTCGCCGATTTCGACGTCGCCGATCACCACCGCCGAGCCGTCGACAAAAGCGCCTTGGCTCAAGCGTGGGGTGTGATTCTGGTACTTGCGAAGGGACACGATTAGTTCTCTCTCTGTCGCCGATAGCTGCGGTGGGTGTCGATTGTAATTAAGATGGGCGCATGTTTCTTCCAGCCAAGGTGCCAACCGTGAGCGTGAACAACCCTCTTCTGCAGTCCTACGACCTGCCGCCGTTCTCCGCGATCCGTGCCGAACACGTGCAGCCGGCCATCGAAACCATCCTGGCCGAAAACCGCGCAGCCATCGCCGAAATCCTCAAGACCCAAGGCCAGAACCCGACCTGGGCCGGGCTGGTGCTGGCGATGGACGAGCTCAATGATCGCCTGGGCGCTGCCTGGAGCCCGGTCAGTCACCTCAATGCCGTGTGCAACAGCGCCGAACTGCGTGAAGCCTACGAGTCGTGCCTGCCGGCCTTGAGCGCCTACTCCACCGAGATGGGCCAGAACCGCGAGCTGTTCCAGGCCTATGAAGCCCTGGCCAATAGCCCGGAAGCCGCCGGTTTCGACGTGGCGCAGAAAACCATTCTGGAACACGCCCTGCGTGATTTCCGCCTGTCGGGTATCGACTTGCCGGAAGCCGAGCAGAAGCGCTACGCCGAAGTGCAGAGCAAGCTGTCCGAGCTGGGCAGCCGCTTCTCCAACCAGTTGCTCGACGCCACTCAGGCCTGGACCAAGCACCTGACCGACGAAGCCGCCCTCGCCGGCCTGACCGATTCGGCCAAGGCGCAGATGGCCGCTGCGGCACAGGCCAAAGGCCTCGACGGCTGGCTGATCACCCTGGAATTCCCGAGCTACTACGCGGTGATGACCTACGCCCAGGACCGTGCGCTGCGTGAAGAAGTCTACGCCGCCTACTGCACCCGTGCGTCGGATCAAGGCCCGAACGCCGGCCAGAACGACAACGGCCCGGTGATGGGCGAAATCCTCGACCTGCGTCAGGAGCTGGCAAAACTGCTCGGTTTCTCCAGCTTCTCCGAGCTGAGCCTGGCGACCAAGATGGCCGAGTCCAGCGATCAGGTGCTGAGCTTCCTGCGTGATCTGGCCAAGCGCAGCAAACCTTTTGCCGCCCAGGACCTGCAACAGCTCAAGGCTTATGCCGCCGAACAAGGCTGCGCCGATCTGCAAAGCTGGGACAGCGGTTTCTACGGGGAAAAACTCCGTGAACAACGCTACAGCGTCGCCCAGGAAACCCTGCGCGCCTACTTCCCGATCGACAAGGTACTGGGCGGCCTGTTCGCCATCGTTCAGCGTCTGTACGGCATCGAAATCGCCGAACTGAAAGGCTTCGACACCTGGCATCCGGACGTGCGCCTGTTCGAGATCAAGGAAAACGGCCAGCACGTCGGCCGCTTCTTCTTCGACCTCTACGCCCGCGCCAACAAGCGCGGCGGTGCCTGGATGGACGGCGCCCGCGACCGTCGCCGCACCATCGACGGCGTGCTGCAAAGCCCGGTGGCCAACCTGGTGTGCAACTTCACCCCGGCCGACAGCGGCAAGCCTGCGCTGCTGACCCACGATGAAGTCACCACCCTGTTCCACGAATTCGGCCACGGCCTGCATCACCTGCTGACCCGCGTCGAACATGCCGGCGTATCCGGCATCAACGGCGTAGCGTGGGACGCGGTCGAGCTGCCGAGCCAGTTCATGGAAAACTGGTGCTGGGAGCCGGAAGGCCTGGCGCTGATCTCCGGCCACTACGAAACCGGCGAGCCATTGCCGCAGGATCTGCTGGAAAAAATGCTCGCGGCGAAGAACTTCCAGTCCGGCCTGATGATGGTGCGCCAGCTGGAATTCTCGCTGTTCGACTTCGAACTGCACGCCACCCACGGCGATGGCCGCAGCGTTGCGCAGGTGCTGGAAGGTGTGCGAGATGAAGTCTCGGTAATGCGACCACCGGCTTACAACCGCTTCCCGAACAGCTTTGCGCACATCTTTGCCGGCGGTTACGCGGCGGGTTACTACAGCTACAAGTGGGCGGAAGTGCTGTCGGCGGACGCCTTCTCCAGGTTCGAAGAAGACGGCGTGCTGAATGCCGACACCGGTCGTGCCTTCCGCGAAGCAATCCTGGCCCGCGGCGGCTCGCAGGAGCCGATGGTGCTGTTCGTCGACTTCCGTGGCCGTGAGCCATCGATTGACGCACTCTTGCGCCACAGCGGCCTGAGTGAGGACGCGGCAGCATGAGTGAGGCACCTGTGAAAACGAAAAAACGCTTTATCGCCGGGGCGGTCTGCCCGGCGTGCAGCGAGCCGGACAAGCTGATGATGTGGAGCGAGGACGATGTTCCGCACCGCGAATGCGTGGCGTGCGGCTACAGCGATACGCTCAATGCCCAAGGGTTGTCGGTTCCGAAGGAACTGGGCACGCGGGTCAACACCAGCGCGCTCAAGCCTGCACCGGACAAGACGGTTCAGGCAGTGCAGTTCTTCCCGAACCCGAAGCTGAAGAAAAAGCCCGACGAGCAACACTGATCCGGCACCACCTTCCACCGATTTCCGGTGGAAGGTGGTATTGGCTTAACACCTGTCCCCCGCACTTGCTTCGTAGGCTGGCCGTTTCCGCCATGCCTAGAAGGAAGTTGCCGTGCCCGACACCAATCCCCTCCTGCAACACTGGACCCTGCCACCCTGGCCGGATATTCGCGCCGAGCATCTGCTGCCGGCAATCAACAGCATCATTGCCGACAACCGACAAATCATTGCGCAAGTGATTGCCAGTCAGACCGAGCAGCCCGGTTGGGATGATCTGGTGCTGAG
The DNA here is from genome assembly GCF_040760005.1 of Pseudomonas sp. stari2. NCBI lineage: Bacteria > Pseudomonadati > Pseudomonadota > Gammaproteobacteria > Pseudomonadales > Pseudomonadaceae > Pseudomonas > Pseudomonas sp. Stari2. Next base: position 304,527 of record NZ_CP099760.1, on the reverse strand, counting down.
CATCGACGAAGCGGATGCCCGTATCGGTGAGTTCCGGTCGATTCTTGAAACACTGTACATGGTCAGATCCGACGATGCCGCGTGGCTAGTGGAAAGTGCCAAAGCGCATCTGGCGATCAATCAGTATCGTTCCGAAAAATCCCTGAACCGCCCTTTGTACGAGGCCTACCAGCGGCTGAAGCAGAGTTCGATCACGACCAGTTTCGATGAGTCGCGCAAAATTGCTCTGGCGCGAGTGCTGCGCAAATTCAAGCAGTCAGGCATTCAACTACCCACCGTGCAGCAGCAGGAACTGGCTCGATTGAATCGCGAGATCGGCGGATTGGAATCCGTGTTTTTGACCCACCTCGAGCGTTGGGCCCAAGCCTGGAGCAAACGTGTCGACGATGTGGCACTGCTCGCAGGCCTGTCCCCGGCGATGAAAGATCGGCTGGCACTCGCCGCGAACGAGGCCGGCCATGACGGCTGGCTGATCCGCCTGAATCAGAACACCTGCAATCACATCCTCAAATACGCCGAGAATCGTGCCCTGCGGGAAGAATGCTGTGTTGCCTACGCGACTCGCGCCTCCGATCAGGGGCCGTTGGCCGGCCGCTTCGATAACGGCCCGGTGCTGACTGCGCTGCTTGCACTGCGCCAACAGAAATCCCGTTTACTCGGCCACGAAAACGCCGCGCAACTGTGTATGGCAAAGGGCATGGCCGGATCGACGGCGTGGGTCAGTGGTTTTCTCCATCGCCAGGTTACTCAATTGGCTCTCACCCTTGAGCAAGACGCACAGCAACTGGCCGCATTCGCCCGGCAATACGGGATCGACCGGGTCCAGCCATGGGATGAAGATTTCCTCGCCGAACAGTGGCGCCAGCAGCAGTTTCCCGGCGCGCTGGATAACCTGCGGGACTATTTCCCGCTCGATGGCACGCTGCGCCGGCTCTGCCTGTTTTGCGAGCACATGTTCGGGATCCGCATCATCGAGCAGAGAGACCGCAGGCACTGGCATGACGATGTGCGGCTGCTGGAAATCAGTGAGCACGAGCAAGTCATCGGTTACATCTACCTCGACCCGTTTCACCGCGACAACGCCACGGACTTCCCCGGCACTACTACGTTGCGCAATCGACGGATCAACGCCGAAGGCCGACCGGCGCTACCGATTGCCCTGCTCAGCAGCAACTTCACACCGGCCACTGACGCTCATCCGTGCCGGCTCGAACTCGACGACCTGCGGGTACTTTTTCATGAGTTTGGCCACTGCCTTCAGCACGTACTGACGCGCTCACCTCATCACACCCTGTCCGGCATCCTGCAACTGGGCCATGAGGCAGCGGAATTTTCCGGGCAATTGTTCGAGCAGTGGTGTCAATCGCGGGAGTTTGTGCTGTGGCTCGGCGCGCATTTCCAGACCGGTGAGCGCCTGAGTACCTCACGGGCCGACGCCGCCCTGACCGCCAGTCAGGCTCACGCAAACCGGCAAAAAGCCTTGATGCTGATGGGCGCGATCATCGATTTCGAACTGCACCTGACCCACGGTGATGGGCGCTCAGTCGAAGCAGTTTGCGCCGACGTGCAGAGAACGATGGCTCACCTGAAACTACCGGACGGTCACCGGTTCGCCAATGGTTTCGATTACATGGTGACCCAATATGACGCGTCGGTTTACGCCTATGTCTGGTCGGGAGCGCTGGCTCAGGAAGCGTTCAAGCGTTTCAGCCGCGACGGGGTGTTCAACGCGCAAACCGGCCGGGCATTGCGCGAAACGTTCTTTGCACCCGGAGCCGGGCGCCCCTTGCTGGAAGCGGTAGAAGCATTCGTCGGCCGGCCGGTTAGTGAAGACCTGAGTGCCGGCCGTGCGACCATCCGGCGGGTTACTTCAGGTTGACGGTCTGAAACCAGCTCTTCATCGAGCAAGTAGCGAACGCACTGGTGCTGCAATCGCCATTGGCCAGCGCGGTACGCAGCTTGTCGACGTCGGCCTGCATCACGTAGCGCACGCCGTCCTTGAAGTGGCCGCTTTCACCGAAACCGCCCTGGGTCATTTCGTTCAGGGCGTCTTCCTTGCTCCAGCCCTGCACCACGATGCGGTACATCGCGGCCATCAGGCCGGTGCGGTCGGAGCCGTGCTTGCAATGCATCAGCACCGGGCCGTTGGCTTCGGCGGTCTGGATCGCACGCAGAGTCTTGAGGACATCGGCGTCATCGACATGATTGGTGCGATACGGCAATTGCACCTGATTGATGCCCGGGGTTTTCAGCCAGCTCGAGTCCGCTTCCGGCAGGAAGTTGATGACCGTGGCCACTTTCAGGTTCTGCAGCAACGGCACGGCACCGGCGTCAGGCAGCGCACTGCGGTAAAGCGTGGGCGACATCTGAAAGAAGTTGTATTTCACTTCGACCGGTTGCGCCCATTCCGGAGGACGAGAAACCGGCGCATCGGCGGCATGGGCCGGGATCGAGCCGAGCAGGGCAAGCAGCGAGAAACAGATCGCGGAGGAAAAACGCTTCAAGGACATGCTGTGTGGTGACCGTGTGGGATTCGTCAGTGAGGGCGGCAGCTTGAGGGTTGTCCAGTCAAATCCCTGTGAGACGTTTGTCAAAGAAACGTGAAGCCGAGGACTTCCTTCGTCGCATTTCCAGGCTTTTTTTAGGCTGAATCGATTCATCCGGTTTGTTAGGCTGCTACCATTTGTCACATCATGTTGCAGAAGCGTCCCCCTTTTCCGGGTCATTTCCCGCCACGTTGCAACCGACTACTCAAAAAGCCGTCCCCAGAAACGGCTGATAACCATCAATGCCTGATGAGGTGCCCCCCAATGTCTGATCAAGATCGAGACAACCCGCGGCGTGAGTTTTTGCGCAAATCCCTGACCCTGATCCCGGTGGTCACCCTCGCCGGCACCGGCCTGGCCAGCAGCGTGCTGCACGCCGCCCCGGAAAGCGCACCGGCTGCGGCACCGGCAAAACCGGCCGTCGCTGACGCGAGCGTGTATCAGCCGACCTATTTCACCGCCGAAGAGTGGGCGTTCATCAATGCCGCCGTCGCGCAGTTGATCCCCAACGATGCTCAGGGCCCCGGCGCTCTCGAGGCCGGCGTGCCGGAATACATCGACCGTCAGATGAACACCCCGTACGCCGCCGGCGCCCTGTGGTACATGCAAGGCCCGTTCAACGCCGACGCTGCGCCCGAAATGGGCTGGCAGAGCAAACTGGTGCCAAAGGAGATCTATCGCCTCGGCATCGCCGCCACGGATCAGTGGACAAAATCCCTCAACGGTAAAACATTTGCCGAGCAAGACAGCGCTACCCGAGACGATCTGCTCAAGCAGCTTGAAGCCGGAAAACCGCAATTCGACAGTGTTCCGGCGAAGATTTTCTTCAATCTTTTGCTGCAAAACACCAAGGAAGGGTTCTTCTGCGATCCGATCCACGGTGGCAATAAAGGCATGGTCGGCTGGACCATGATCGGCTTCCCCGGCGCCCGCGCCGATTTCATGGATTGGGTGGAACGCAACGAGAAATACCCCTTCCCGGCAGTTTCGATTCGCGGCGAGAGGGCGTGAGCATGGCAACGGCAATGAAGAAGGTCGACGCGGTGATCGTCGGTTTCGGCTGGACAGGCGCAATCATGGCCAAGGAGCTGACCGAGGCTGGCCTCAACGTGCTGGCGCTGGAGCGCGGGCCGATGCAGGACACCTACCCTGACGGCAACTATCCCCAGGTGATCGACGAACTCACCTACAGCGTGCGGAAAAAACTCTTCCAGGACATCTCCAAAGAGACCGTCACCATCCGCCACAGCGTTAACGACATCGCCCTGCCGAACCGCCAGTTGGGCGCGTTCTTGCCGGGCAACGGCGTCGGCGGCGCCGGCCTGCACTGGTCGGGTGTGCACTTTCGAGTCGATCCGATCGAGTTGCGCATGCGCAGCCACTACGAAGAACGCTACGGCAAAAACTTCATCCCCAAGGACATGACCATCCAGGACTTCGGCGTCAGCTATGAAGAGCTGGAACCGTTCTTCGATTTCGCCGAAAAAGTCTTCGGCACCTCCGGCCAGGCCTGGACCGTAAAAGGCCAATTGGTCGGCCAGGGCAAGGGCGGCAACCCGTACGCGCCGGATCGCTCGAACCCGTTCCCGCTGGAAGCGCAGAAGAACACGGTTTCCGCACAGCTGTTCGGCAAAGCAGCTACAGAGGTTGGTTACAAACCCTACAACCTGCCTTCCGCGAATACTTCGGGCCCATACACCAACCCTTACGGCGCGCAGATGGGTCCGTGCAACTTCTGCGGTTTCTGCAGCGGCTACGTTTGTTACATGTATTCCAAGGCCTCGCCGAACGTGAACATTCTGCCGGCGCTGAAACCGCTGCCGAATTTCGAACTGCGGCCCAACGCCCACGTGCTGCGGGTCAACCTCGACAGCACGAAAACCAAAGCCACCGGCGTCACCTACATCGACGGCCAGGGCCGTGAGATCGAGCAACCGGCAGACCTGGTGATCCTCGGCGCGTTCCAGCTGCACAACGTGCGGCTGATGCTGCTCTCCGGCATCGGCAAACCGTACGACCCGGTCAGCGGCGAAGGTGTGGTCGGACGTAACTTCGCCTACCAGAACATGGCGACCATCAAGGCGTTCTTCGATAAGGACACTCACACCAACAACTTCATCGGCGCCGGCGGCAACGGTGTGGCGCTGGACGACTTCAACGCCGACAACTTCGACCACGGGCCACACGGTTTCGTCGGGGGCTCGCCGATGTGGGTCAACCAAGCCGGCAGCCGACCGATTGCCGGCACCTCCAACCCGCCGGGCACCCCGGCCTGGGGCAGTGCGTGGAAACGCGCGACCGCCGATTACTACACCCATCAGGTGTCGATGGACGCTCACGGTGCGCATCAGTCCTACCGTGGCAACTACCTTGATCTGGACCCGGTGTACCGCGATGCCTACGGTATGCCACTACTGCGGATGACGTTCGACTGGCAGGAGAACGACATCAAGATGAACCGCTTCATGGTCGAAAAAATGGGCAAGGTCGCGCAAGCCATGGGCCCGAAAGCCATTGCCGTGCTTGGCAAGAAAGTCGGCGAGCACTTCAACACTGCGTCCTACCAGACCACTCACCTCAACGGTGGCGCAATCATGGGCACCGACCCGAAGACCAGCGCGCTGAATCGCTACTTGCAGAGCTGGGACGTGCACAACGTGTTCGTCCCGGGTGCCTCGGCGTTCCCGCAAGGCCTGGGCTACAACCCGACCGGGCTGGTTGCCGCGCTGACCTACTGGTCGGCGAAAGCGATCCGCGAGCAATACCTGAAAAACCCTGGCCCGCTGGTTCAGGCTTAAGGAGCGATGACCATGAAGACTCTTGTTATCGCGACCCTGGCGCTGCTTGGCAGCGTTACCGCTCACAGTGCGGAAGTTGATCAATCCTTGATCAAAAAAGGCGAATACCTCGCCCGCGCCGGCGACTGCGTGGCTTGCCACACGGCCAAGGACGGCAAGTCGTTCGCCGGCGGCCTGCCGATGGAAACCCCGATCGGCACGATCTATTCGACCAACATCACCCCGGACAACACCGGGCTGGGCGGCTACAGTTTCGAGGAGTTCGACCAGGCCGTGCGTCATGGCGTCACCAAAAACGGTAGTACCTTGTACCCGGCAATGCCGTACCCGTCCTACGCCCGCGTCAGTCAGGATGACATGCAGGCGCTGTACGCCTACTTCATGCACGGCGTTGAACCGGTGGCACAGGAAAACAAGGCCAGCGACATCCCGTGGCCATTGAGCATGCGCTGGCCGCTGATGGGCTGGCGCTGGCTGTTCGCGCCAAAGATCGAGGATTACAAACCCGCGTCGGACGATGCCGTTGTCAGCCGTGGGGCGTATCTGGTGGAAGGCCTCGGACATTGCGGCGCCTGCCATACGCCACGGGCCCTGACCATGCAGGAAAAATCCCTGAGCGCAGCCGAAGGCAGCAGTTTTCTGTCAGGCAGTGCGCCGCTGGAAGGCTGGATCGCCAAGAGCCTGCGCGGCGACCACAAGGACGGTCTTGGCAGCTGGAGCGAAGAGCAACTGGTGCAGTTCCTCAAGACCGGTCGCAGCGACCGCAGCGCAGTGTTCGGCGGCATGAGCGATGTGGTCACCCACAGCATGCAGTACATGACCGACGCCGACCTGACCGCGATCGCCCGTTACCTGAAATCGCTGCCGGCCAATGATCCTGTCGACCAGCCACATCAGTACGACGAGAAAGTCGCCAAGGCCTTGTGGAACGGTGACGACAGTCAGCGTGGCGCCTCGGTGTACATCGACAACTGCGCGGCGTGCCATCGCACCGACGGCCATGGCTACACCCGGGTGTTCCCGGCGCTGGCGGGCAATCCGGTGCTGCAATCGGACGACCCGACTTCGCTGATTCACATCGTGCTCAAGGGTGGCACCCTGCCTGCGACGCACACAGCGCCGTCGACCTTCACCATGCCGGGTTTCGCCTGGCGACTGTCGGATCAGGAAGTGGCGGATGTCGTGAGCTTTATTCGTGGAAGTTGGGGTAACAAGGCATCCCCTGTCACTGCGAAAGATGTTGCCAAGTTACGGACAGATGATATGACCACAACATCAGCCGGTGATCTTGGACAAGTAACCAGCCATAACTAGGCGCAAAAACCCCTGCATGATCAATCATGCAGGGGTTATTTATTCAATCGCTGTTACGGATTGGTAATACTGGCATAGGCTTTGGCCAGGGCAACCAGTTTGGCCCGATCCTGCTCACCGATTTCACCGTCGCGATCCACATCGTGCTTCAGACGGCCAATGCTGAAGGTGTGGCCGCCATCCTGGGAGGTTGCGGTAACAAAAATCGGGTCGACCAGCCTTTCAATCTGCTCGCCGGCTTCGGCATCCCAACCCGACTCTTTACGCGCCAGTTGCATGGAAACCACTGTATTGGGCTCCGATGGGCCGGGCTGCATCAGTTGCAGAAAAATACCGCGCGAATTCAAAAACGACATCATCAATTCCTTTTGTATTTTATATAATAAAGCGTTGTGAAGCGGAGTAAATACTACGAACTTTAATAGAAAACGGACAGCCAACTTGTGTTTCCTTAATTTGCACAACTACAACTTTACATCTAAACAAACTTACAACTAATCGCGCGATTTATTGATGCACGGCTGAACGGTAGTGGATCATCCGTCATCTTGCGGATACTGTATGCATATACAGACCAAGGAAACCCGTGATGACCAGTCCCTTGCCCCCGCGCGGTCGCGGCACAGCGACCAACCCGCACAACCGCTTCGCGCCGAGTCGTTCGGTGGCCGAGGATGATGGCTGGTATCAGGAAGTGCCTCTGACCCAGGGCACCGAAGTCAGCTTCGAAACCGCGAAGACCATCATCACCCGCAACACATCGCCGGACTTGCCCTTCGACCGCTCGATCAATCCCTATCGCGGCTGTGAGCATGGCTGCATTTATTGCTATGCACGGCCCAGCCACGCCTATTGGGACATGTCGCCGGGGCTGGATTTCGAAACGAAGCTGATCGCCAAAACCAATGCCGCCCAGGTGCTGGAAGAACAGCTGGGGAAAAAAGGCTATCAGTGCGCGCCGATCAACCTCGGCTCCAACACCGATCCCTATCAGCCCATCGAACGCGAACACCGGATCACCCGCCAGACCCTCGAAGTGCTGCTGCGCTACCGACACCCGGTGACCATCGTCACCAAGGGCTCGCTGATCCTGCGTGACCTCGATCTGCTCACCGAACTGGCGCAACAGCGGTTGGTGGCGGTGATGATCAGCCTGACCACCCTGGACGACGAACTCAAACGCATCCTCGAACCCCGCGCCGCCGCGCCCAAGGCGCGGTTACGGGCGATCCGGGTGATGCGCGAAGCGGGGATTCCGGTCGGCGTGCTGTGTTCACCGATGATTCCGATGATCAACGACAGCGAGATCGAAAGCCTGCTGACCGAAGCCCATGCAGCCGGCGCCCAGAGCGCGGCCTACATGATGCTGCGGCTGCCGCTGGAGGTGGCGCCGCTGTTCGAGGAATGGCTTGAAGCGCATTACCCGCAGCGCGCCGCCCATGTGTTGAGCCTGATCCGCCAGAGTCGTGGCGGCGAGCTGTACGACAGCCGCTTCGGCGCACGAATGCGCGGTGAAGGGCCGTTCGCCGACCTGCTCGCGCAACGCTTCGTCAAGGCGTTGAAACGCCTGGGACTCAATCACCGCGAAGGTTTCAATCTGGATTGCACAGCCTTCTGTCCGCCTGGTCGCCAGATGGCGCTGATTTAGGGACCATTGACCTATGGTTGAGAGGACGGAATGCTTGGCCAAGTTCACGCCAGTCACGTTTTTTGTGACCTGGAACACACGTTCTAGAGCGCTTGATTCAGTTTGAGTTAAGTTTCGGCAGTTACCTTGTTCATCGAGTGACTGACGGGTCGGGATGACCTGGATGTTCTAAACAGCCACTGGCTTCACACCGGAATACACGGGAACGACTCCCCGAATCCGCCAATGAGGATGAATCATGAGTGACAAGGATAAACAGCCGTTGGCTGCGTCGGCGCAAGCCGCCTCTGTGGCGGAATCCGCCGATGCAGCGTTGAAGCAGATCGTTAACGGCTTTTTGCATTTTCATCATGAGGTCTTCCCGCAGCAGGAAGAACTCTTCAAGAAACTCGCCACGGCCCAGTCGCCACGGGCGATGTTCATCACCTGCGCCGACTCGCGCATCGTTCCCGAACTGATCACCCAGAGTTCCCCCGGCGATCTGTTCGTGACCCGTAACGTCGGCAACGTGGTTCCCCCCTACGGCCAGATGAACGGCGGCGTTTCCACCGCCATCGAATACGCGGTACTGGCGCTTGGCGTGCAGCACATCATCATCTGCGGCCACTCCGATTGCGGCGCCATGCGTGCGGTGCTCAACCCGGACAGCCTGGAAAAGATGCCGACGGTCAAAGCCTGGCTGCGCCACGCCGAAGTCGCGAAAACCATGGTGCATGACAACTGCAACTGCACCGACGAAAAAGAAAGCATGCCGATCCTCACCGAGGAAAACGTCATCGCCCAACTGCAACACTTGCGTACCCATCCTTCGGTAGCCTCGCGCATGGCGAACGGTCATCTGTTCATCCATGGCTGGGTCTACAACATCGAAACCAGCGAAATCAAAGCTTACGACGCGGATCAGGGACGCTTCCTGCCGCTCGACGGCAGCCATCCGATTCCGGTGGCAACGCCCAAAGCGCGCTTCTAAATCCTCCTAAAAATCCGTGTGGACTGACGCCGGTCGCTGTTTCAGCGACCAGGCTTCGCCACGTCTGAAGAATACTTCGGGAGAGTCATCATGCGTGCGGCTCAATTGAAAGCTGTGTTGCCACGGGAGCTGCTGGCTTCGGTGGTGGTGTTTCTGGTCGCCCTGCCGCTGTGCATGGGCATTGCGATTGCTTCGGGGCTGCCCCCGGCCAAAGGCCTGATCACCGGGATCATCGGCGGGCTGGTGGTGGGCTGGCTGGCGGGTTCGCCATTGCAGGTCAGCGGGCCGGCGGCGGGTCTGGCGGTATTGGTGTTCGAACTGGTGCGCCAGCACGGTATCGAGATGCTCGGGCCGATCCTGTTGTTGGCGGGTTTTCTGCAACTGGTGGCCGGGCGTCTGAAGCTCGGTTGCTGGTTCCGGGTCACGGCGCCAGCGGTGGTCTACGGGATGCTCGCGGGGATCGGTGTGCTGATCGTGCTCTCGCAAGTGCATGTGATGCTGGATGCCGCGCCGAAACCCTCCGGTCTGGACAACCTGACGGCGTTCCCCGGCGCAGTGGCGCAGGCATTGCCGTCCTTTGGCTGGCAGGCCGGATTGCTCGGGCTGTCGACCATTGCCGTGATGTGGCTGTGGGAGAAATTCCGCCCGCACTCGCTGCGTTTCATTCCCGGCGCGCTGCTCGGTGTCGGCCTGGCGACCGGCGCCAGCCTGTTGTTGGCGCTGCAGGTCAAACGGGTTGAAGTACCAGAGAACCTGGCCGAAGCCATCGACTGGCTGAAGCCGACAGATCTGCTGAACCTGGCCGACCCGACACTGTTGATCGCCGCGTTTACCGTGGCCTTCATCGCCAGCGCCGAAACCCTGCTGTCCGCCGCGGCGGTGGATCGCATGCACAGCGGTCCGCGCTCGGACTTCGACCGCGAACTGTCGGCGCAAGGGGTCGGCAACATGCTCTGCGGGCTGGTCGGCGCACTGCCGATGACCGGGGTAATCGTGCGCAGCTCAGCCAACGTCCAGGCCGGTGCGACCACACGTTACTCGACGATTTTCCATGGCCTGTGGCTGCTGGCCTTCGTGCTGTTGCTGTCGAGTGTACTGCAAAGCATTCCGGTGGCGAGCCTGGCCGGGGTGCTGGTCTACACCGGTTTCAAACTGGTGGATCTGAAAGCATTTCGTGGCTTGGGGCGGTATGGCCGGATGCCGATGTTCACCTACGCCGCCACGGCGCTGGCGATCATCTTCACCGACCTGCTGACCGGCGTGCTGATCGGTTTCGGTTTGACCCTGGTGAAACTGGCGTTCAAGGCTTCACGGCTGAAGATCAGCCTGATCGATCTGCCGCAGGACGGGGAAATGGAGCTGCGTCTGGTAGGTGCGGCAACATTCCTCAAAGTGCCGGCGCTGACTCAGGTGCTCGGCAGCATTCCGCCGGGCGCGACGGTGCATGTGCCGCTCAACAACCTGAGCTACATCGACCATTCGTGTCTGGAATTGCTCGAGGAGTGGGGCCGGGCCAACGCGGCCAAGGGTTCGAAGCTGTTGATCGAGTCACGCGGCTTGAAGCGCAGGCTTGAAGGACGGATCCGGACCACCACCGGCATCGGTGCGGCAGGCTAAAGCCTTTGGGGGGAAACAGAATGATCTGTTTCCCCCCAAACGTTTGCGCAGCGATCAAGCCGCAGGCTGATCCAGCTCCAGGCCCACGCCCAAACGGCGACTCATGCACGGCCAGCGTTTCCACGCTGCGCCAGTGTCCGGGCTGCTGAGCTTCTCGCGGTAGGCTTCCACCGACTCCAGCGCAAAGCTGTCGTCGTCGAGCATGCTGTCCACCGCGTGGTGCACCACTTCATCAAGTTGATTGGCAAACTCCTCACCGAGCAACTGGTGAGCAATCAGATTGGCGACCGTCATGTCCAGGGGGATCAGTGGCTGGCCGAAATGCTTGATATACAGGTCGTTGACCTCTTCGACAAAGCGATGCGCCAGGTAGGCTTCGTCCAGCAGACTGTCCAGACCGACCGGCGGCTGGAGAAAGTACTGTTCGGCGATTTTCAGCACCGGTTTGATCTGTGACTCGATTCCCGCTTCCCTGGCGACTTCATTGGCTGCATCCAGCAGGTCTGGCACTTCATCGATGTAGGCGGCGACAAAACGCGTCAGCACGCCGTTGGCGTCGGTTTCCGGCAACTGGATCGCCGGGTGCAGGTGTTGCAGTTGGCTTTCGAGCTGACGGGTCAGCTTTCCGGTTTCGATCTCGTGTTGTCGGGCTATGTGGATCTGCTCGCGCAATGCGGCGGTGTTCATGAAAACTCCAGGAAACAAGGCAATGAAATAGGGAAGACATAACTTAGCTGGCTTACGAAAAATGCTAAGACGCATTTTTCATAATTATTTCATCCTTGATACACCTGCGTTATATCGGTTTGCCACCACTCGTCTGCATCCTTCTCCATTCGTGCCCCGGAACGCAAGTGCCAGCTGTTTCATCCGATTTACGTCCGCACATTGCATTTTTCCGCCGCTGTCTATACTCGCCATTGAATGGAGTTAGCTGATGACGCCCGACTGCACCCGCAGCAAGGCCCGGCGATTCAAGTTCGTAGTCTGATGCAGCCGCTCCCTTGCCGCAGGCGAAAGCCGGCGGGATAACAAGAACGATAAGGGGAACCCGCAATGATGCGACATCCACACGTCTGGATGGGCCTCCTGTTGTGGTCGATTTTCAGCCCGGCGCATGCAGCCTGGACTGTGAATATGGCGCCTGGAGCGACTGAAATCAGTCACGCAGTATTCGACCTGCACATGACCATTTTCTGGATCTGTGTGGTGATCGGGATCATCGTCTTCGGCGCCATGTTCTGGTCGATGATGGTGCACCGCCGTTCTACCGGGCAGGTCGCCGCAAAATTCCACGAAAGCACCACCGTCGAGATTCTCTGGACCGTCGTCCCGCTGCTGATCCTGGTTGCGATGGCCGTTCCGGCGACCGCCACGCTGATCCGCATGTACGACACCAGTGAACCGGACATCGATATCCAGATCACCGGTTATCAGTGGAAGTGGCATTACAAATACCTGGGCCAGGATGTCGAGTTCTTCAGCAACCTGGCCACCCCCGCCGAGCAGATCCACAACAAGGAAGCCAAGGGCGAGCATTACCTGCTTGAGGTCGACAAGCCACTGGTGCTGCCGATCGGCGCCAAGGTGCGCTTCCTCGTCACCTCTGCCGACGTCATCCACTCCTGGTGGGTACCCGCTTTCGCGGTCAAGCGCGATGCGATTCCCGGGTTCGTCAACGAAGCGTGGACGCGCATCGACAAGCCCGGCATCTACCGTGGCCAGTGCGCCGAGCTGTGCGGCAAGGATCACGGCTTCATGCCGATCGTGGTCGACGTCAAGGAGAAGGCCGACTACGAAAAATGGCTGGCCGACCGCAAGGCTGAAGCCGCGCAGCTCAAAGAGCTGACCAGCAAGGAATGGACTCTCGACGAGCTCAAGGAGCGCGGCGACAAGATCTATCACACCACCTGCGTGGCCTGTCACCAGGCCGAAGGTCAGGGCCTGCCGCCAATGTTCCCGGCACTCAAGGGCTCGCCGATTGCCACCGGGCCGAAAGCCGATCACCTGCACCGCGTGTACTTCGGCAAACCGGGCACCGCCATGGCGGCGTTCGGCAAGCAACTCTCGGAAGTCGATATCGCAGCGGTCGTGACCTACGAACGTAACGCCTGGGGCAACAACAAGGGCGACATGGTCACGCCAAAAGAAGTGCTGGAGCTGAAACAGGCGGAAAGCAAATGAGCCGGTCTATTGCGTACTTCGTGAATCGGTCGGGGCAAGGCGCCCCGGCCTGCCAAGTCCACTCACTTGAAGGAGACCGGCCATGAGCGCTGTCATCGATGACCACGGTCATGCCGACCACGCCCACGGCCCCGCCAAAGGCCTGATGCGCTGGGTGCTGACCACCAACCACAAGGACATCGGCACGCTGTACCTATGGTTCGCGTTCTGCATGTTCCTGCTCGGCGGCTCGTTCGCCATGGTGATCCGCGCCGAGCTGTTCCAGCCCGGTCTGCAGATCGTCGAACCGGCGTTTTTCAACCAGATGACCACCATGCACGGTCTGGTGATGGTGTTCGGTGCGGTGATGCCGGCGTTCGTCGGCCTCGCCAACTGGATGATCCCGTTGATGATCGGCGCGCCGGACATGGCCCTGCCACGGATGAACAACTTCAGTTTCTGGCTGCTGCCGGCGGCGTTTCTGCTGCTGGTCTCGACCCTGTTCACTGCCGGTGGCGGGCCGAATTTCGGCTGGACGTTCTACGCACCGCTGTCCACGACCTATGCGCCGGAAAGCGTGACCTACTTCATTTTCGCCATCCACTTGATGGGGATCAGTTCGATCATGGGCGCGATCAACGTGATCGCCACCATCCTCAACCTGCGCGCCCCCGGCATGACCCTGATGAAAATGCCGCTGTTCGTCTGGACCTGGCTGATCACCGCGTTCCTGCTGATCGCGGTGATGCCGGTACTGGCCGGGTGCGTGACGATGATGCTGATGGACATCCACTTCGGCACCAGTTTCTTCAGTGCCGCCGGTGGCGGTGATCCGGTGCTGTTCCAGCATGTGTTCTGGTTCTTCGGCCACCCCGAGGTGTACATCATGATCCTGCCGGCCTTCGGCGCCGTCAGCCAGATCATCCCGACCTTCTCGCGCAAGCCGCTGTTCGGCTACACCTCGATGGTCTATGCCACGGCGAGCATCGCGTTCCTGTCATTCATCGTCTGGGCGCACCACATGTTCGTGGTGGGCATTCCGCTGGTGGGCGAGTTGTTCTTCATGTACGCGACGATGCTCATCGCCGTGCCGACCGGAGTGAAGGTGTTCAACTGGGCCAGCACCATGTGGCAAGGCTCGCTGACCTTCGAGACGCCGATGCTGTTTGCCGTGGCGTTCGTGATCCTGTTCTCCATCGGCGGTTTCTCCGGGCTGATGCTGGCCATCGCCCCGGCGGACTTCCAGTACCAGGACACCTACTTTGTGGTCGCGCACTTCCACTACGTGCTGGTGCCGGGGGCGATCTTCGGGATCTTCGCCTCAGCCTATTACTGGCTACCGAAATGGACCGGCCACATGTACGACGAAACCCTGGGCAAGCTGCACTTCTGGCTGTCCTTCGTCGGCATGAACCTGACCTTCTTCCCGATGCACTTCGTGGGACTGGCGGGCATGCCACGGCGGATTCCGGACTACAACCTGCAGTTCGCCGACTTCAACATGGTCTCGTCGATCGGTGCGTTCATGTTCGGCGCCACGCAGATTTTCTTCCTGTTCATCGTGATCAAGACCATCCGTGGCGGCGAGCCGGCACCGGCCAAACCGTGGGATGGCGCCGAAGGTCTGGAGTGGAGCGTGCCGTCGCCGGCGCCGTATCACACCTTCACCACGCCGCCGGAAGTGAAATGAACCCCGTAGCCCTTGAGGGCCGTCGCCATGGCTGACTCGATTTCGCTGAAAAAACTGGTGACCCGACTGCTCGGCGTGGTGGTAGCGATGTTCGTCTTCGGTTTTGCTTTGGTGCCGATCTACGACGTGATGTGCAAGGCGTTCGGCATCAATGGCAAGACCGCCGGGCAGTACGAGGGCGAGCAGGTTGTGGACAAGTCCCGGCAGGTGCGGGTGCAGTTCTTGTCGACCAACAATGTCGACATGCCTTGGGACTTCTACCCCAAGCATGACGAACTGACGGCCAACCCCGGCGCGGTCAACGAGATGATCTTCATCGCCCGCAATCCCACCGACAAACCGATGAGCGCCCAAGCCGTGCCGAGCATCGCGCCGAGCGAAGCGGCGGCGTATTTCCACAAGACCGAATGCTTTTGCTTTACCCAGCAGGTGCTGCAGCCCGGACAACAGATCGAGATGCCGGTGCGTTTCATCGTTGACCGCGACATGCCCAAGGACGTGAAGCACCTGACGCTGTCCTACACGCTGTTCGATATCACCGCCCGACATCCTCCGGTGGCTGCAAACACTGGCGGTTAAGCGTGCCCGATAAGGAGAACAATAAATGGCAACTCATGAGCACTATTACGTCCCGGCCCAGAGCAAATGGCCGATCGTCGCGACCATCGGCATGGTCACTACGGTGTACGGCCTGGCGACCTGGTTCAACGATCTGAAGGCGGCACGCCCGGAATCCCACGGCCCGCTGATCTTTTTCGTTGGTGGCCTGTTGCTCGCGTACATGCTGTTTGGCTGGTTCGGCACAGTGATCAAGGAAAGCCGCGCGGGGTTGTACAGCCCGCAGTTGGACCGCTCGTTCCGCTGGGGCATGAGCTGGTTCATCTTCTCCGAGGTGATGTTCTTCATCGCCTTCTTCGGCGCGCTGTTCTATGTACGGCACATTTCCGGTCCGGCGCTGGGCGGCGAAGGCACCAAAGGCATTGCGCACATGCTCTGGCCGAACTTCCAGTTCACCTGGCCGCTGCTGCACACACCCGACCCGAAACTGTTCCCGCCGCCCAAGGAAGTCATCAGTCCCTGGGGCCTGCCACTGATCAACACCATCCTGCTGGTGAGCTCCAGCGTGACCATCACCATCGCTCACCATGCCTTGAAGAAAGGTCATCGCGGTGCGCTGAAACTGTGGCTGTTGATCACCGTGCTGCTGGGTTGCGGCTTCCTCGCGTTGCAGGCCGAGGAGTACATGCACGCCTATCACGAACTGGGGCTGACCCTCGGTTCGGGCATCTACGGCGCGACGTTCTTCATGCTCACCGGGTTCCACGGCGCTCACGTGACCATCGGCACGATCATTCTGTTCGTGATGCTCATGCGGATCATGCGCGGGCACTTCGACAACGAGCACCAGTTCGGCTTCGAAGCCGCGAGCTGGTACTGGCACTTCGTCGACGTGGTGTGGATCGGTCTGTTCATCTTCGTTTACGTGCTCTGAGGATCGGACAGAGCTACCAGGGCGCGTGCGACACCAGTTGGCCGCTGTAGAAACCCCAGGCAATCAAGCCGACGGTGCAAGCGGCCAATGCCACCCGAACACTCAAGGCGATGACCAGGCGATTCGAGCTGCTGTCGTCCTTGACCAGGAAAAACAGGCCGCTGAACAGGCTGATCACCGTGGCAATCAGCATCAGGACGATAGCTGCTTTGAGCATGGGAAGACTCCGGGGGTACAGGCGATGCAATCAAGTATAGCGGTCGCATTCACTGCTTTTCTGGCGCGGCCATGAAGCGCTTCCGGCCGGGCGTCGTGCCGACGCTGGTGGTCGCCTTGCTGCTGCCGCTGCTGATTTCGCTGGGCTTCTGGCAACTGGGCCGGGGCGCGGAGAAAACCGCCCTGCTCGCCAGTTACGCCGAGCGCCGGGCCGCCGAGCCGATGGCCAGCACCGAGTTGCTGCACAGCGCCGACCCGGCCTTTCGCCGGGTACATCTGCACGGCCAGTTCGATGCGGCGCACAGCCTGCTGCTGGACAACAGGCAGCGTGACGGCAAGGTCGGCGTCGAATTGCTGCAACCGTTTCAGGATCAACGCACCGGCCTGTGGCTGCTGGTCAATCGCGGTTGGCTGCCATGGCCGGACCGGCGTGTTACCCCGCAATTCAAGACCCCGGCCGATGCGGTGAATGTCGATGCCTGGGTGTATGTCGCCCACGGCACGACCTTCCAGTTGCACGCCGACCCGGTCAGCAGCATCTGGCCGCAAACCGTCACCGCCGTCGAACCCGCCAAATTGTGGAAAACCCTCGAGCGCGACGGCTTCGCTTACGAGCTGCGCGCAGAACCTGGCCCCGCCAGCTACCAGGCCGACTGGCCGGTGGTTGCCATGGGCCCGGAAAAACACCTCGGCTACGCCGTGCAGTGGTTCGCCATGGCCACCGCCCTGTTCGGTCTCTACATCTACCTCGGATTGCACAACGCGAAGGAGAAACACCATGGGAGCGGCCATGAATCCACCCAGCATGTCTGATGCCAAGGCCCCGGCCGGTCGCCGCCGCGGGCGCATTCAACTGCTGTTGATCCTGCTCGGCGTGATCGGCCCGATGATCCTCGCCACCGGCATGTATAAATTGCAGTTCTGGGTGCCGGAAGGACGCAGTTATCACGGCGAGCTGATCGGCAATGGCCAGAGCCGCGCCGACCTCGGCGTGACGGCTGACGAAGAACGCTGGCAGATGCTGGTGACCGCGCCGAAGGACTGCGCGGTGGACTGCCAGCAACTGGTGTACCTGGCGCGGCAGATCCAGATCGGCCTCGGCCGCGATGCCGGCCGCGCCAGCCATGCCCTCGCCGCCGCGCAACCGCTGACGGCCGACTACGAAGCCAAGCTGACCCGCGAATATCCACAACTGCAACGCTATCCGCTGGACGCCGCCGCATTCAGCAAGGTCACCGGCGACAAGGCCACGCCGCAGCTCTGGATCATCGATCCCCACGGCAATCTCGTGCTGCGCTACGACCCGAGTGTGAAGGGCAAGGATCTGCTCAACGACCTGCGTCACCTGCTGAAACTGTCGAACATCGGATAAGGGCATCGTCATGGCCAAACCTGGATTTCGCCTCGCGCTATTTGCCACCCTGCTGGCACTGATCGTGGTGCTGCTCGGCGCCTATACCCGCCTGACCCACGCCGGCCTCGGCTGTCCAGACTGGCCCGGCTGCTACGGGTTCATCAGCGTGCCGAAAAGCGAAGCCCAACTGGCCCATGCCGAACTGCATTACCCCGACTCGCCAGTGGAGGCGCACAAAGGCTGGAACGAGATGATCCACCGCTACTTCGCCGGCACCCTGGGCATGCTGATCTCGATTCTGGCTGGTCGCGCGTGGGTTAACCGCCGTCATCCGGGGCAACCGCTGAAACTGCCGCTGTTTCTGCTGGCGGTGGTGTTCGCCCAGGCCGCGTTCGGCATGTGGACGGTGACGCTCAAGCTCTGGCCGCAAGTGGTGACCGGGCATTTGCTCGGTGGCTTCGCGACCTTGAGTCTGCTGTTTCTGCTGACATTGAGACTGTCCGGCGTGCTGCCGGCGCTGACTGTGCCCAAGCGTCTGCAATATTGGGCCACCGCCGGATTGCTGCTGGTGATCGGCCAGATTGCCCTCGGCGGCTGGGTCAGTTCCAACTATGCGGCGGTGGCCTGCATCGACTTCCCGACCTGCCACGGCCAATGGCTGCCGCCGGCGGATTTCGCCAACGGCTTTCACCTGACCCAACACATCGGCCCCAACTACCTCGGCGGGCAACTCGACAGCGATGCGCGCACGGCGATTCACCTGACCCACCGCATCGGCGCTCTGCTGGTGACGATTGTTCTGCTTGGTCTGGCGTGGCAACTGAAAGGCGTGGGCATGACGCGACTGGCCGGGCTGGTGCTGATCGCCCTCGCTGCGCAAATCACCCTCGGAATCAGCAACGTGCTGTTTCATCTGCCACTGCCGGTGGCCGTGGCGCACAACGCCGGCGGCGCAGCGCTTTTGCTGACCATGGTGCTGGTCAACTATCACGCGCGGACCAGTCTGGTTCGGGTCAAGCAGCCGATGCTCGTGGGCTGGCGTCTGAGCCCGCGTAAACAGTCGGCGGCGCCCATCACAATAAAAGGAGAGACGCCATGGCGATTCTGATCGGCGAACGTCCCGCGCAGGCGTTGTGGCGAGACTATCTGGAGCTGACCAAACCGAAAGTCGTGGTGCTGATGCTCATCACCTCGCTGGTCGGCATGTTCCTCGCGACCCGCGCCGGGGTGCCGTGGACGGTGCTGGTGTTCGGCAATCTGGGGATCGCGTTGTGTGCCGGTGGTGCGGCGGCGGTCAATCATGTGGTGGATCGGCGCATCGACGCGGTCATGGCGCGCACCCACAAACGGCCGCTGGCCGAGGGCCGGGTTTCGCCCACGGCGGCGCTGACCTTTGCGCTGGTATTGGCGCTGCTTGGTCAGGCCTTGCTGCTGACCTTCACCAATCCGCTGACCGCCTGGCTGACCCTGGCCTCGCTGCTCGGCTACGCGGTGATCTACACCGGTTTCCTCAAACGCGCGACGCCACAGAACATCGTCATCGGCGGTCTGGCCGGCGCCGCACCGCCGCTGCTTGGCTGGACCGCCGCCACCGGCCACGTCAGCGCCGAACCGTTGCTGCTGGTGTTGATCATCTTCGCCTGGACCCCGCCGCACTTCTGGGCGCTGGCGATCCACCGCAAGGAGGAATACGCCAAGGCCGACATCCCGATGTTGCCGGTCACCCACGGCGAGCACTACACCAAGGTGCACATTCTGCTGTACACCTTCGCGCTGCTGGCGGTCAGCCTGTTGCCGTACGTGATCCATATGAGCGGCGCGCTGTATCTGATCTGTGCCCTCGGGCTGGGCGCGCGGTTTCTGCAATGGGCCGTGGTGCTGTACCGTGGCACTCGGCCGCACGCGGCGATCAACACCTTCAAGTACTCTATCTGGTACTTGTTTCTGCTGTTCATCGCCCTGCTCGTAGACCACTACTTACTGTTGAACCTATGACTCGAACCCAGAAAACCGTCTTCATCCTCGTGGCCGTGATCGCGCTGATCCTCGGCCTGACCGTCAACAAAGTGCTGAGCGGCAAGGGTCAGGGCGACCCGACCGCGCTGATCGACGCCGGCATCATCCTACTGCCGCAGAGCCGCAACCTGCCGGACGTGACGATGACCAATCAGGACGGCCAGCCAGTCACGGTCAACGAGCTCAAGGGTAAGTGGAGCCTGCTGTTCTTCGGCTACACCTTCTGCCCGGACATCTGCCCGACCACCCTCGCCCAACTGCGCCAGATCAAGAGCGAACTGCCGAAGGATGCAGTGGACAAGTTGCAGATCGTACTGGTCAGCGTCGACCCGAACCGCGACAACCCTGCGCAGTTGAAGCAGTACTTGGGCTACTTCGATCCGCAGTTCATCGGCCTGACGCCGAAATCGATCGAGGAGCTGCAGAAGGTCGCCAACGCAGTGAGCATTCCGTTCATTCCAGCGGACACCAGCAAGCCGAATTACACGGTGGATCACAGCGGGAATCTGGCGGTGATCGGGCCGGACGGAACGCAGCGCGGGTTCATTCGTGCGCCGTTGAACAATGCCAAGCTGGTGGCGCAGTTGCCGGTGATGCTGAACCGCAAGTAAAAACCCGGACCAAAAAAAACCGCAGCCTTAGCTGCGGTTTTTTATGCCTGTAAGCCGGGATCAGAACGCCGGCAACACCGCGCCTTTGTACTTCTCGGTAATGAATTTCTTCACTTCCGGGCTGTGCAGTGCAGCGGCCAGTTTCTTCATCGCATCGCTGTCCTTGTTGTCCGCGCGGGACACCAGGATGTTCACGTACGGCGAATCGTTGCCTTCGATGACCAACGCGTCCTTGGACGGATCGAGCTTGGCTTCGAGCGCGTAGTTGGTGTTGATCAGCGCCAGGTCGACCTGGGTCAGCACGCGCGGGATGGTCGCGGCTTCCAGTTCACGGATTTTCAGGTCTTTCGGGTTCTGGGCGATGTCCTTGACGGTCGACAGGATGTTGGTCGGATCCTTCAGGGTGATCACGCCAGCCTTGGCCAGCAGCAACAGCGCACGGCCGCCGTTGGTGGCGTCGTTCGGGATCACCACGTTGGCGCCGCCTGGCAGCTCGTCAAGCTTCTTGAACTTGCTGGAGTAAGCGCCCAGCGGCTCCAGGTGCACACCGGTCACGGCCACCAGGCTGGTGCCCTTGGCCTTGTTGAACTCATCGAGGTACGGCTGGTGCTGGAAGAAGTTGGCGTCCAGACGCTTCTCGGCCACCTGCACGTTCGGCTGGATGTAGTCGGTGAAGACCTTGACCTTCAGATCCACGCCTTCTTTGGCCAGTGCCGGCTTCACGAATTCGAGGATTTCCGCGTGCGGCACCGGGGTGGCAGCAACGGTCAGGGTTTCAGCGTGGGCCGAAAAAGCGGCTACGGCAGCGAAAGCAGCGATCAGTTTTTTCATTCAGCTAACTCCTTTTTACGGCGCCCGTCTGGCGCCTGCCAGCGAATGGCCGGCTCATGTCATTACAAAACCGGTTATTTGCGCGAGAAATGAACGACCAGTCGGTCGCCAACCATTTGCAGCACTTGCACCAGAATCAGCAGCAACACCACGGTGACGATCATCACATCGGTCTGGAAACGTTGGTAGCCGAAACGGATCGCCAGGTCACCCAGGCCACCAGCGCCAACCACACCGGCCATCGCCGTGTAGGAAACCAATGTAATCGCCGTCACCGTAATCGCCGCGAAGATGCCCGGACGGGCCTCCGGCAGCAAGGCGTTCATGATGATCTGCCGAGTGGTCGCGCCCATGGACTGGGTCGCTTCGATGATGCCGCGATCGACTTCACGCAGGGCGGTTTCCACCAGCCGCGCGAAGAACGGCGTTGCACCCACGACCAGCGGCGGAATCGCACCGGCCACGCCCAGCGAGGTGCCAGTGATCAGCACGGTGAACGGGATCATCACGATCAACAGAATGATGAACGGCAGCGAACGCAGGATGTTCACCACCAGCGACAGCAAGGCATAAACACCTTTGGCTTCGAGTAACTGACGCGGGCTACACAGAAACAGCAGCACGCCCAGCGGCAGACCTAGCAGGACCGTGAACAGCAGCGAACCGCCGAGCATCATCATGGTGTCGCCGGTGGCCAGCCAGATTTCGTACCAGTCGATATTGGTGAAGAAACTCATCAGGTCTGCCATTAGCGCAACACCTCCATGTGAACGTCAGCGGCGGTGAAGCGGGCGAACGCCGCGTCCATGTCGCCACCGGTGACGGCGAGGGTCAATTGCCCGTAAGGAATATCTTTGATGCGGTCGATGCGACCGGCCAGGATGCTGTAGTCCACGCCGGTTTCCCGGGCGACGGTTCCGAGCAACGGCGCGTAGGTCGCTTCGCCCTGGAAGGTCAGACGTACGATGCGGCCCGGCACGTGAGCGAAGTCATCGCGCTGCTCGCTTTCGTCGATCTGCTCGTCTTCCTGGACGAAACGCTTGGTGGTCGGGTGCTTCGGATGCAGGAACACCTCGGCCACCGAGCCTTGCTCGACGATCACGCCGGCATCCATCACCGCCACCTGATCGCAGACACGGCGGATCACGTCCATCTCGTGGGTGATCAGCACGATGGTCAGTTTCAGCTCGCGGTTGATCTCGGCCAGCAGTTGCAGGACCGAAGCGGTGGTCTGTGGATCGAGAGCGCTGGTGGCTTCGTCGCACAGCAGGATTTTCGGCTTGGTCGCCAGGGCGCGGGCGATGCCGACGCGCTGCTTCTGGCCACCGGACAACTGAGCCGGATACTTCCTGGCGTGATCGGACAGGCCGACCCGCGCCAGCAATTCGGCCACACGCTGATCGATTTCGGCGCGGGACAGTTCACCGGCCAGGGTCAGCGGCAGCGCAACGTTGTCGGCCACGGTCTTGGACGCCAGCAGGTTGAAGTGCTGGAAGATCATCCCGACCTGCTGACGAAAACGGCGCAGGCCGTTGGCGTCCAGCGCGGTGACTTCTTCGCCGTCGACGATGATCTTGCCGCCACTGGAATCTTCCAGGCGATTGATCAGACGCAGCAGGGTACTTTTTCCCGCGCCGGAATGGCCAATCAGGCCGAACACCTGACCGTTCTCGATGGAGAGACTGGTCGGATGCAGCGCGGTGATGTCCTTACCGGCGACGCGGTAAGTCTTATGGACGTTTTGAAACTCGATCACGTAGCGAACCTTGTGGGGCGCGTTGGAAAAGGATCAGCGGTTAGCCGGGCGCGCATTTTAGCCTGTCCGTATAGAGGTTCTTAGCATTTATTTCGCAATTAACCTTCGATTTGGCAATAACAAGATCAAAGGTCATAAAAAAGGAACGCCCAAATTCCTCGTCAGTCACTAGGTAAGCGACTTCAAAACCCTGGGTGCCGTGCCCGGGAGCCACTCAAGCGTCCCGGCGCAACGCCGGGGCAAACAGGAGTTCACGACTGATGAGTACGAAAAAAACTGCCACAGACAAAACCCAGCTGGCCGGCACCGACACCCCGGATCGCGCCAATACCAACGCCAAACTAGATAGCCTGGAAAAATTTCGTTCCGACGCCACCGGCCAGGCCCTGCGCACCAATCAGGGCGTGAAGGTCGCGGACAACCAGAACACCCTCAAGGCCGGGCCGCGCGGGCCGTCGCTGCTGGAAGACTTCATCATGCGTGAGAAAATCACGCACTTTGACCATGAACGGATTCCCGAGCGCATCGTCCATGCTCGCGGCACGGGTGCACATGGTTTCTTTCAAACCTACGAGAACCATTCCGCACTGACCAAGGCCGGATTCCTACGGGATCCGGGTAAGAAAACCCCGGTGTTCGTACGCTTTTCCACAGTGCAGGGCCCTCGCGGTTCCGGCGACACGGTGCGTGACGTGCGTGGTTTTGCCGTGAAGTTTTTCACCGACGAAGGCAACTTCGATCTGGTCGGCAACAACATGCCGGTATTTTTCATACAGGACGCGATCAAGTTTCCCGACTTCGTCCATGCCGTGAAACCCGAGCCACACAACGAAATCCCCACCGGTGGCTCGGCCCACGACACATTCTGGGACTTCGTGTCGCTGGTGCCTGAGTCGGCACACATGGTCATCTGGGCCATGTCCGACCGAGCCATCCCGAAAAGTCTGCGCAGCATGCAGGGCTTCGGCGTGCACACCTTCCGGCTGATCAACGCCGAGGGCAAATCGCGCTTCGTCAAATTCCACTGGCGCCCTACTGCCGGCACATGCTCGCTGGTGTGGGACGAGGCGCAGAAGCTGGCCGGTAAAGACACCGACTACCATCGGCGCGATCTCTGGGAGGCCATCGAGATGGGTGACTACCCGGAATGGGAACTTGGCGTACAGGTCATCGAGGAGGAAAACGAGCACGACTTCGATTTCGACATCCTTGACCCGACCAAACTGATTCCCGAGGAAATCGTCCCGATCACGCCGCTGGGCAAGATGACCCTCAACCGCAACCCGGATAATTTCTTCGCCGAGACCGAGCAGGTCGCGTTCTGCCCCGGCCATATCGTGCCGGGGATCGACTTCTCCAATGACCCTTTGCTGCAAGGCCGGTTGTTTTCCTACACCGATACGCAGATCAGCCGACTCGGCGGGCCGAACTTTCATGAACTGCCGATCAATCGCCCGGTCGCACCGTTCCATAACGGCCAGCGCGATGCCCAGCACCGTACGGTGATCGACAAGGGCCGTGCCTCTTACGAACCGAATTCCATCGATGGCGGATGGCCCAAAGAAACACCACCGGCCGCACAGGACGGCGGGTTCGAGAGCTACCCGGAGCGCATCGACGCCAACAAGATCCGCCAGCGCAGCGAATCGTTCAGCGATCACTTTTCCCAGGCGCGACTGTTTTTCAACAGCATGAGCCCGCACGAGAAAGAGCACATCATCGCT
Source organism: Pseudomonas sp. stari2 (assembly GCF_040760005.1). Lineage (NCBI taxonomy): Bacteria > Pseudomonadati > Pseudomonadota > Gammaproteobacteria > Pseudomonadales > Pseudomonadaceae > Pseudomonas > Pseudomonas sp. Stari2. The sequence goes on along the minus strand of NZ_CP099760.1, from coordinate 279,781 downwards.
GCCTACAGCTTCGAGTTGGGCAAGGTTGAGCGTGAATTCATCCGGGCGCGGGAAGTGAACGAGATTCTCGCCAACATCGACCTAGAGTTGGCCAAACGCGTGGCGGCCAACCTGGGTCTGCCAGCGCCAGGCAAAGGTACCGTGGACGTGCCGAAAACATCACTGGAGCGCTCGCCAGCGTTGAGTCAGGCCAACCTGTTGCCGGAAAACATCAAGACACGGAAAGTCGCGATCCTTGCGGCCAACGGTGTCGATGATGCGGCGATTGATGCGATGAAGAAGGCGCTGGCGGCAGAAGGTGCACACGCCAAGCTGCTTGGCCCGACTTCGGCGCCACTGAAGACCGCCGATGGCAAAACCCTGGCGGTGGATGCGTCGATGGAAGGCATGCCATCAATTGCGTTCGACGCGGTATTCGTGCCGGGTGGCGCGGCGTCGGTCAAGGCGTTGAGCGGTGACGGCGTGGCGTTGCACTACCTGCTGGAGGCGTACAAACACTTGAAGGCAATCGCGCTGCATGGCGAGGCCAAACAGTTGCTGGACGTGCTGAAGCTGGAGACGGATGCCGGATTGCTGGAGGGCAAGGATGTTGGCGCGCTGACCAAGCCATTCTTTGCTGCGATCGGGCAGCATCGGGTTTGGGACCGGGAGCCCAAGGCCAAGGCTATTCCAGCTTAAGGCTGTTGGTTGACTGAAAGGACGCCTTCGCGAGCAAGCCCGCTCCCACATTGGTTCTGTGTCGCACACGAACCTAAATGTGGGAGCGGGCTTGCTCCGGGCGGCGTTCCGATGAAGCTTTTCAAGGTTTGCGCGGGCTCAGAACCATCTGCGCCGGCACCGTGCGCAGAATCTGCTTCTCGATCTTCAAATCGAAATCCGGATCAAGCTTCTTCACGCGCTTGGTGATCAACGTCGCCAGCCACGGGTAATCATTGGTGCGCGGGGCCTGAATGCTCACCGCACAGTCGTAATTCACCACATCGGCGGCGATCGCATCCAGTTGGCGGCGAAGTTTGCGGCTATCGGTGATATTCAGCGCAACCGTGGTGCTTTCGGCAGTCGGATCGATCACCTTGGCCTTCGGCTTGGCTTCAGCGGCCTGGAGCGCTGCTTCGGCTTTCTCCAGCTCAGCCTTGCGCGCTTCGGTGATGGCGCCGTTGACGCCACCAGTCAGCGCCGGGGCCTTGGGCATCAGCGCGCGGGCACGGGCCAAAGCGGTTGCGGCAGCATTCACATCGCCCTTTTGCAGGACGATCTGGCTGCGGCGCAGATAGGCTTCGGCCAACTGACGCTGGTATTGCTCCAGGGATTGATCGTTGGGTGTTTCGGCCTGCAAGGCTGCCAGTTGGTCTTCGGCAGTGGCCAGTTCGCTGCTGGCCAGGCTTTGCTCCAGCTGTGCGATGGCCGTGGCCCGCGCATCGGGGACTTCGGCCACCGGCGGCGTGCTTTGGCAGGCGCCCAGCAGCATTGAAAATGCGACAAGGAGCAGATAACGGGAGGCGAACGGCTTCATTCCTGCGACTCTCTATTTGCGCAAAAAACGAGCAAGTCTACACCCCTCGACGGGGCAGAACAAAACTCAGCAGAAACAGTGCGGCCGCCGTCACAACGATTGACGGACCGGCCGGGGTGTCCTTGAACCAGGACAGCGCCAGCCCGCCACACACGGCGAGCATGCCCAGCAGGCTCGCGCCCAGTGCCATCTGCTCCGGCGAACGGGCGTGACGTTGTGCCGCAGCCGCCGGGATGATCAACAGAGACGTAATCAGCAACACACCGACGATTTTCATCGCCACGGCGATCACCACCGCGATCAGCAACATCAACGCCATGCGCAAACCGGCCACCGGCAGGCCTTCGACCCGGGCCAGTTCTTCGTGCACGGTGATCGCCAGCAACGGCCGCCATAGCGTCACCAGCAACACCAGCACCGCCGCGCTGCCGCCGAGGATCCACGCAAGATCAGTCGGGCTGATCGCCAGCAGGTCGCCGAACAGGTAGGCCATCAGGTCGATCCGCACTTCATGCATGAAGCTTAGTACTACCAGGCCGAGAGAGAGCGTGCTCGGCGCAAGAATGCCCAGCAACGTGTCGGACGCCAGCGGCTGACGCTGTTGCAGGGTCACCAGCAGCACCGCCAGCAACAGGCAGCCCACGGTGACCGCGACGGTCGGGCTGACATCCAGCAGAAAGCCCAGCGCCACGCCGAGCAGCGCGGCGTGGGACAGGGTGTCGCCGAAATAGGCCATGCGCCGCCAGACCACGAACGAGCCCAGCGGCCCCGCGACCACCGCCAGCGCCAGACCTGCAAGCAGGGCGTAGAACAGAAAATCAGCCATGCTTGCAGCTATCTCCGTGAACGTGAGGTTGGCCCGTCACAGGCCCTTTGACCACCGAGCCATGCAGGTCATGGGCGTGGTCGTGATGGTGGTGATAGACCGCCAGGCTCGGCGCGTGATTGCCGAACAGCTCAACGAAGGCCGGGTCGCCACTGACCTGCTCGGGATGCCCGGAGCAGCAGACATGACGGTTGAGGCACACCACTTGGTCGGTGGTGCTCATCACCAGATGCAGGTCGTGGGACACCATTAACACGCCGCAGCCATGACGGTCGCGCAGGCGGGTGATCAGGCTGTACAGCTCGGCCTGGCCGGCGACATCGACACCTTGCACCGGCTCGTCGAGCACCAGCAGTTCGGGCTCGCGCAACAGCGCCCGGGCCAGCAGCACGCGCTGCATTTCACCGCCGGAAACGCTTTGCACCGGGCTGTCGATGACGTGCTCGGCGCCGACTTCCTTGAGTGCCGCCAGCGCACGCGGGCGATCGACGCCCGGTACCAGTCGCAGAAAGCGCAGGACTGACAACGGCAGGGTCGGATCAACGTGCAGCTTTTGCGGCATGTAACCGATGCGCAGTTTCGGCTTGCGCCAGACGCTGCCGCTGTCGGGTCTCAGCAGCCCGAGCACGGCGCGCACCAGCGTGGTCTTGCCGGCGCCATTGGGGCCGATCAGGGTGACAATCTGCCCCGGCTCGACGCTAAGGTGAATGTTGTCCAGCACGTTCTGCCCGGCAAACCGGACAGCCACCTGCTCCAGACGGATCAACGCATCGCTCATCAAGCCCCCCGGCAACCGGAGCAGAGGCCGACCACTTCGACGGTCTGGGCTTCGACGATGAAGCCGACGTCCTTGGCGCTGTGAACGATGGCGTCGCTGATGGTTTTTTGCTCAAGCTCGATGGCCGCATGGCACTCGCGACAGATCAGGAACTGACCCTGGTGCGAATGTTTCGGGTGAACGCAGCCGACAAAGGCGTTCAGCGAGGAGATGCGGTGCACCAGGCCGTTTTCCAGCAGGAAATCCAGTGCGCGGTACACAGTCGGCGGCGCAGCGCGACGGCCGTCCTGCTCGCTGAGCACCGCCAGAATGTCGTAGGCACCCAGCGGCTTATGGCTCTGCCAGACCAGTTCCAGCACCCGCCGACGCAATGCGGTCAGGCGCAGGCCTTTCTGTGCACACAAGGCATCGGCCTCGGACAGGGCGCTGTGGACGCAATGGGAGTGGTCGTGGGGACGGCTGGCAATCGGGGTAATAGGCATGAGCGGCGACGAGTTTGGTTAGAGACGTTATTATGTTACCCGTTCTCGCCTCCTTGAGTGGTCATCGTGTCCCGACTTTTTTCTGTTTTTGTGGCATTTGTCGCCAGTTTTCTGCTGATCGGTTCGGCTCAGGCCGAAGTCAGAGTCCTCACCAGCATCAAGCCGCTGCAATTGATTGCTGCCGCCGTGCAGGACGGCGTGGCGATTCCGGAAGTGTTGCTGCCGCCGGGGGCCTCCCCGCATAACTACGCGTTGCGCCCGTCCGACGTGCGCAAGGTGCAATCGGTGGATCTGCTGTACTGGATTGGCCCGGACATGGAAGGTTTCCTGCCCCGCGTGCTGAACGGTCGTACGCTGCCGAGCGTCGCCGTGCAGAATCTGCCGGGCATGAAGCTGCGCCGCTTCGCCGAAGACAGCCACTCCCACGCCGAAGACGCCGACGAGCATGATCACGATCACCGCCCAGGCACCCTCGATGCGCATTTGTGGCTATCGCCGGTAAACGCGCGGGTTATTGCCGACAAAATGGCCGCTGATCTGAGCGCCGTCGATCCGGCCAATGCCGAACGCTATCAGAGCAACGCCAAGGCGTTCGACGAGCGTCTCGATGCATTGGATCAGCGCTTGAAGAAACGTCTGGCCAGCGTTGAAGGCAAACCCTACTTCGTCTTCCACGAAGCCTTCGACTACTTCGAAGATGCCTACGGCTTGAAACATACCGGTGTGTTCAGCGTGGCGGCGGAAGTGCAGCCGGGCGCTCAGCATGTGGCCGCGATGCGCGCACGCTTGCAGGAAGTCGGAAAGACGTGCGTATTCAGCGAGCCGCCGCTGCGCCCACGACTGGCCGAAACTCTGGTGGCGGGCCTGCCGGTGAAGCTGGCGGAGCTGGATGCGTTGGGCGGGTACACGCCAGCGACGGCTCAGGGTTACGAGCACGTGCTGGAGAAGCTGGGGAATGATCTGGCGGGTTGTCTCGAATCGCTCTGATACAAAAAACCGCAGCCTGCACAGGCTGCGGTTTTTCCTTTTACAGGGCGAAAGGTAGCGGCGTATTGACAGTCTGACGCTGCGCCAGCCGCTGCTCGAACTCTTTCGGATCGTGAATCAGCACGTCCTGCCCGGCGAACGATTCCGCCGCAATCAACCGCGACAGCCAGAACCGCACACATGCTACTCGCAACATGGTCGGCCACAACTCGGCCTCGGCCGCGGTGAACGGGCGCAGCGCCGCGTAGGCACCCAGGAAGGCCCGCGCACGCGGACCGTCGATCAGGCCGTCATCGTCTGAACACCAGTCGTTCAAGGCAATCGCCACATCGTAGAGCATTGGCCCCGAGCAGGCGTTGTAGAAGTCGATCAGCCCGGTCAGGTGCGTGCCTTCGAACATCGCGTTGTCGCGAAACAGGTCAGCGTGGATATTCGCCCGTGGCAGTGCGAGAATTTTCTCTTTCTGTTGGGTGATTTCTTCCAGCGCCTTTTGCAGCAGCGCACGCGGCTCGTCGCTCAGGTGCGAAAGAAACTCGGTGCCCTCCTCCAGCATCCAGTCCAGGCCACGATCGGTCTTGCGCTTGATCATGCTGTCGCCCTGGGTCGCCAGGTGCAGGTGCGCCTGCAAGTCACCGACCTGCGCGCAATGCTGGGCATTGGCCTGCTTGATGTGCTTGCCGGCAAGGCGCGGCTGCAGCAGCGCCGGCTTGCCTTTCAGCTCGCGCAGGGCCACGCCATCAATGGTGCGCAGTGCGTAAGGCACTGGCAGGTCGGCTTCGTGCAGGACGTCGAGCAGGTCGATGAAGAACGGCATTTCCTGCACCGGGCCGCGCTCGACCAGGGTCAGGACGAACTCGCCCTTTTCCATGCTGATGAAGAAGTTGGTGTTTTCGCTGCCGGCGGCGATCCCCTGGAAATCGAGCAGACGGCCGAGCCCGTATGGGGCGAGAAAGGTTTCCAGCTCGGGCCGAGCCAGGGGGGTAAACACAGACATGGTTAAAAACTGCTCAGTTCTGGCGCCGCCATCGAGCCGGCGCCGGTTGAAATTAAGAAACTACTTCCACTCGAAAATCTTCCACGCCGGGATCAGCATATCCGGCTGGTCCGAGCGGATGAAGTTTGCATCAGTACCGTCCGCGCGCACCAGAAAATAGGGCGGAAAACCCTTCTTGGTCACCTTGATCGCGTACAGGAAACCGTTCTGCCGGTACTCCTGGATGGTTTTGTCACCCTCGGTGCGGATGGTGACTTCCGGCTCCGCTGACGGCGCATCATCCGCCGCGATCGCAGGCAACGGTGAGAGAGCAATCAAACTGACCAGCAGCAAGCGATTTAACGTACGCATGATAACCTTGTCCCTTTGTCGTCAACGGTCCCGCTATTCTAGCGCCGGACCCGCCGAAAAGGTTGATCCTGCTCATGAGCCAAGCCCCCCTCGTCCTGGTGGACGGTTCGTCTTACCTTTACCGCGCTTTTCACGCGCTGCCACCGCTGACCACCTCCAAAGGCATGCCGACCGGTGCGGTCAAAGGCGTGTTGAACATGCTCAAGAGCTTGCGCAAACAGTATCCGGACAGCCCGTTCGCCGTGGTGTTCGACGCCAAGGGCGGGACATTTCGCGATGAGATGTACGCCGAGTACAAGGCCAACCGCCCAAGCATGCCCGACGACATGCGCCTGCAGATCGAGCCGCTGCACCAGAGCGTGAAAGCCCTCGGCTTCCCGCTGCTGTGCGTCGAAGGCGTCGAGGCCGATGACGTGATCGGCACCCTGGCCCGCAGCAGCGCGGCCGCCAATCGTCCGGTGATCATTTCCACCGGCGACAAGGACATGGCGCAACTGGTCGACGGTCACATTACCTTGGTCAACACCATGTCCGGTAGCTCGATGGATGTGGAGGGCGTGAAGGAGAAATTCGGCGTCGCTCCGGAGCAGATCATCGATTATCTCGCCCTGATGGGCGACTCTTCCGACAACATCCCCGGTGTTCCCGGCATCGGGCCGAAAACCGCTTCCGGCCTGCTGGTCGGCGTCAACGGCGGCCTGACCGAGCTCTATGCGCACCTCGACATCGTGCCGACCCTGCCGATTCGCGGCGCCAAGACCCTGCCGGCCAAACTCGAAGAGCACAAGGAGATGGCATTCCTCTCCTATCAACTGGCGACCATCAAGGTCGACGTGCCACTGGACATCGGCCTCGACGACCTGCAAATGGGCCCGGAAGATCCGGCCAAGCTGCTTGAGCTTTACACCCTGCTGGAGTTCAAGAGCTGGATCAACGACCTGGAGCGCGATGCCAAGCGTCTGGAGCTGAGCAGCGCCGCTGCACCGGAACCGGCCGTCGATCTGTTCAACGCACCCGCTGAGGAAGCGCCTGCCGCTCCGACTGAAGCCGCGTACGAGACCATCCTCGATCAGGCCCGCTTCGACGTCTGGCTGGAAAAACTCAAGAACGCCAAGCTGTTTGCCTTCGACACCGAAACCACCGGCGTCGACGCGCAACAAGCGCAACTGGTCGGTCTGTCCTTCGCGGTGCAAGCCAACGAAGCGGCCTACATCCCGCTGACCCACTCCTACATCGGCGTGCCGGAGCAACTGGATCGCGACACCGTGCTGCGCGCGCTCAAGCCGATCCTGGAAGACCCGAACAAACTCAAGGTCGGCCAGCACGCCAAGTTCGACATCAACATCCTGGCCAACTGCGCCATCGGTGGCGACCAGAACGAAGGCATCACCGTGCGCGGGATTGCCTTCGACACGATGCTTGAGTCCTACGTGCTCAACTCCACCGCCACCCGCCACGACATGGACAGCCTGGCGCAGAAGTACCTGGATCACACCACCGTGAGTTTCCAGGACATCGCCGGCAAAGGCGCCAAGCAACTGACCTTCGACCAGATCGCGCTGGAGCAGGCCGGACCGTACGCCGCCGAAGATGCCGACGTGACCCTGCGCCTGCACCAGACGCTGTTTGAAAAGCTCAGCGCCATCCCGAGCCTGGCCAGCGTGCTGACCGACATCGAGATTCCGCTGGTGCCGGTACTGGCGCGCATCGAGCGTCAGGGTGCGTTCGTTGACGCGGCACTGCTCGGCGTTCAGAGCATCGAGCTGGGCGACAAGATGGTTGCGCTGGAGCGTGAAGCCTTCGAAATTGCCGGTGAAGAATTCAACTTGGGTTCACCGAAGCAACTGGGCGTGATCCTCTACGAAAAACTCGGCCTGCCGGTGCTGAAGAAAACCGCCAAGGGCCAGCCGTCCACTGCCGAAGAAGTCCTGGCAAAACTGGCCGAAGACGATCACCGCCTGCCGAAAGTGCTGATGGAACACCGCTCCATGAGCAAGCTGAAAAGCACCTACACCGATCGCCTGCCGGAGCAGATCAACCCGCGTACCGGGCGCATTCACACCTCGTACCATCAGGCGGTGGCATCGACCGGCCGCTTGTCGTCGAGCGATCCGAACCTGCAGAACATTCCGGTGCGTACCGCTGAAGGCCGACGCATCCGTCAGGCCTTTGTCGCGCCGAAAGGCTACAAACTGCTGGCGGCGGACTACTCGCAGATCGAATTGCGGATCATGGCGCACCTGTCCCGCGACGAAGGGCTGATGAACGCCTTCCGCAACAACCTGGACGTGCACACCGCCACTGCGGCGGAAGTGTTCAAGGCCAAACTGAACGAAGTGACGTCCGACCAGCGCCGTGGCGCCAAGGCGATCAACTTCGGCCTGATCTACGGCATGGGTGCGCAGAAGCTGGGCAAGGACATCGGCGTCGACACCAAGACCGCCAAGGCCTACATCGACACCTACTTCGCGCGCTACCCCGGCGTTCGTGAATACATGGATCGCACCCGCGCGCAGGCTGCAGATCAAGGCTACGTGGAAACGATTTTCGGCCGCCGTCTGTACCTGCCGGACATCAACTCCAACAAGCCACAGGAACGAGCTGCCGCTGAACGCACGGCGATCAACGCGCCGATGCAGGGCACCGCAGCTGACATCATCAAGAAAGCCATGGTGGCGGTGGACAACTGGCTGAGCGTTTCCGGGCTGGACGCCAAAGTCATCCTGCAGGTGCACGACGAACTGGTGCTGGAGGTTCGTGAGGATCTGGTCGATCAGGTTCGCGACGAAATTCGCGTGCACATGAGCGAAGCGGCGAAGCTGGATGTGCCGTTGCTGGTGGAAGTGGGAGTCGGCAACAACTGGGACGAGGCGCACTGAGGCCTCTGGGACGGGATTTTGCCGCGACATGACGTCGCGGCAAAGGCATCGAAAGGGGCTTAGTTCTGATCGATCTTGAGCTTATTCCAAAGTTTTTTGAAAAGAATCTGAACTAATCTTGCGACAGGCCACTCAGAGATACTGAATGGCTGGTGAAGCCCTTCGATGCTCCTATGTTGTGTTAAGTGTTGGCAGATATCTGAACCCCGCCCTAGCGGTTCGGAACTTGAACCCCGGAACTTCTCCCTCCCCATATGAAGTCCGGGGCTTTTTTTGCCCAAAAATTGGCTGTAGCACGGTCATGCTGCGTTAAAAGCGGTACTAAAAATGCTCATTCAGGTCCCCTAAAGTCGAGCGCGACCCCGGCCGTTTTACTAACACTTTTGCCTTGCCTGACCGCACTACAGCCAATTTTCCATATTCCGATTATTCGGTCGCCGCTTCTGCGCCTTTGTCTGCCAACTCCATCCAGCCCGCCAGTTTGGTGTAGGCCTCTTCCAGGCCCATGCGTTTTGGAGCGGAGAACAGCTGGATCGTCACCAGATCGCCCCACCCCTTACGGATTTCCGACTGCACCTTGAGCAGCGTGTTCTTGGCTGCGCCGTAGGTCAGCTTGTCCGCCTTGGTCAGCAGAATGTGCATCGGCATGCCGGCCGCAACGGCCCAATCGAGCATCAGCAGGTCGAAGTCGGTCATTGGATGACGGATGTCCATCATCAGAATCAAACCCTTCAAACTCTCGCGGCCACCGAGGTAAGCCTCGAGGTGACGCTGCCAGTGTTGCTTGAGCGGGATCGGTACTTTTGCATAACCGTAGCCCGGGAGGTCGACCAGACGCCGTTCATCGTCTAGCTTGAAGAAGTTCAACAGCTGTGTGCGACCCGGGGTTTTCGAGGTGCGCGCCAGGCTGGCGTGAGTCAGAGTGTTCAGCGCGCTGGATTTACCGGCGTTGGAACGACCGGCGAACGCCACTTCGAAGCCTTCGTCGTCGGGGCACTGATCGACTTTGGCGGCACTGAGCATGAACGTGGACTGTTGGCACAGGCCGAGGATGGGATTCTTGAGTTGCATGGGATTTCCGATGTGGGCGGCGCCGGGATTGGGCGCGGAACGCGGTGTCGCTTCCGTTTCAGTGACGCCAGTATATAATGCCGCAGATTTTGTGTGTGCTTTGTCCCAGCGAAGGATGAAGTTCACGAGAGCGACAGACTTTGATTGCGCAACAGAACGCAGATCGCTCTCAACCCTGAAAAGGTCGTTTTATGACGAAATGGCTGCTGGCTGCCGGAGTTCTGATGCCGCTTTACAGCGCACAGGCTACACAGGATCCGGAAGCCGTGTACAACCGTGTTTGTGGTGCCTGTCATTCCGGCCAACTACCCATGGCGCCCAGAAGAGGCGATCAGGAAGCTTGGACGCCGAGGTTGGCGAAAGGTATGGAGACGCTGGTGCAACACGTGACCCAGGGTTTCAAGGCGATGCCGCCGCGTGGTTTGTGCATGGACTGCAGTGCCGAGGATTACCAGGCCATCATCCTCTGGATGAGCGGAAGTAAACCCGGTCCATAACTCTTAACCCTTAGCCGTAGTTGGATTAGCTGATGAACAAATTGATCGTGAGTCTGCTGTTGACCGTGGGAATTTCAGGTTTCGCCCATGCTGCAGGCGATGCCGCCGCAGGCCAGGCGAAGGCTGCCGTATGCGGGGCCTGCCATGGCCCGGATGGCAACAGCATGGCGCCAAACTTTCCAAAACTGGCCGGCCAGGGTGAACGCTACCTGACCAAGCAACTGCACGACATCAAGTCAGGCAAGCGCACCGTTCTGGAAATGACCGGACTGCTGACCAACCTTAGCGATCAGGACCTGTCCGACATCGCCGCCTACTTCGCCAGCCAGAAAGGCAGCGTCGGCGCCGCCGATCCGAAGATCGTCGCTCGCGGTGAAGCCCTGTTCCGTGGCGGCAACCTGGAAAAAGGCCTGCCAGCCTGCACCGGTTGCCACTCGCCAAACGGCGCCGGCAACGCAGCCGCCGGCTTCCCGCACCTGGGTGGCCAGCACGCTCAATACATCGCCAAACAGCTGACCGATTTCCGCAAGGAAGAAGCCGGTCGCAACAACGACGGCGATGCCATGACCATGCGCACCATCGCTCGCAAGCTGAGCGACGAAGACATCGCGGCGGTCTCCAGCTACATTCAAGGCCTGCACTAAGGCCAGGCGTGCGATGGTGATTCGAGCGTTGCGTGCGAAGGGCAAAGCCCGCCACTTTAACGCTCGATTAATCCGTTGCATGAAGTATAAAAAGGGTGGCTTTGGCCGCCCTTTTTTGTGGCCGCTGCCGTTACACTACAGAACTCATGCCCGCCAGGATCTGTCTGAAAACAGGTCGCGCGAGGCGACCAATTTGCCCAGGAGTAAAGCATGCGTAATCTGATCATCAGCGCCGCCCTCGTCGCTGCCAGCCTGTTCGGCGTGACGGCCCAGGCCGCCGAAGCACCTGCCGCCCCGTACGTCGAACTGAGCAATCCGGTACCGGTTGCCGTACCTGGCAAGATCGAAGTGGTGGAGCTGTTCTGGTACGGCTGCCCGCACTGCTATGCCTTCGAACCCGTGATCAATCCATGGGTTGAAAAACTGCCTTCCGACGTCAACTTCGTCCGCATTCCTGCCATGTTCGGCGGCCCTTGGGACGCACACGGTCAGATGTTCCTGACCCTGGAGGCCATGGGCGTCGAGCACAGCGTTCACGCAGCCGTGTTCAACGCGATCCAGAAAGAACACAAGAAGCTGACCGACAAGAACGACATGGCCGACTTCCTCGCCACCCAAGGCGTAGACAAGGACAAGTTCCTGGCCACCTTCGACTCCTTCGCCATCAAGGGTCAGATCGTCAAGGCTCGTGAACTGGCCAAGAAATATGAAATCTCCGGCGTTCCAACCATGATCGTCAACGGCAAATACCGCTTTGACATCGGGTCTGCCGGTGGTGCCGAGGAAGCTCTGAAACTGGCTGACCAACTGGTGGCCAAAGAACGAGCGGCCAACAAGGCGGCCGCCAACTAAGCGCGGCAATCGCCATGCGCCGCTGGGGAACCGAACGACTCGTCGGCCTGCATGATCCGCAGGTCAACGAGCATCACCTGGAATCCACGGGCCTGCCCGCAGACAGCCGTTTGCGCTTGCTCAGCTTCAATATCCAGGTCGGCATCAGCACCGAGCGGTATCGGCACTACCTGACTCGCAGCTGGCAGCATCTGCTGCCACACACCGGGCGCTCCGGCAATCTGCAAAAGATCGGCAATCTGCTCGGCGACTTCGACCTAGTCGCTCTGCAGGAAGCCGATGGCGGCAGCCTGCGTTCAGGCTATGTCAATCAGGTCGAACACCTGGCCCATCTCGGCGCCTTTCCCTACTGGTATCAACAACTCAATCGCAACCTCGGCCGACTGGCCCAGCACAGCAACGGCGTGCTCAGTCGCCTGCGCCCGTGGGCGATCGAAGACCATCCGCTGCCGGGGCCGAAAGGTCGCGGGGCAATTCTGGTGCGTTTCGGCGAAGGTCCCGAGGCGCTGGTGGTGGTAATGATGCACCTGGCGCTCGGCGCCCGGGTACGCACCATGCAACTGGCCTATATCCGCGAGCTGATCGGCGGCTACAAGCATCAGGTGCTGATGGGGGACATGAACACCCACGCCAGCGACCTGCTGCAACGCTCGCCCTTGCGCGACCTCGGCCTGCTGGCCCCGCAACTCGAAGCGACGTTCCCCAGCTGGCGCCCGCAGCGCTGCCTGGACCATATTCTGCTCAGCCCGACCCTGACGCTGGAAAAGGTCGAAGTGCTGGCCCAACCGATTTCCGATCACCTGCCCGTCGCGGTAGAGATTCGTCTGCCGGGTTCGCTCACGGCCGATGCATTGCCCGCGTTGAGTCCTGCCCCTCGCGGAACGCCTGAATGAGCGACGAAGCCCAGCGCTGGAAAGAGAAATACCTCAAAAGCATCGAACAACAGGAAAAGCTTGAACGTCGATGGGACGCCCGGCTCGATCTGCTGCGCCGCGGCCTGGTACGTAGCACACTCGCGGCGGAAGGCACCGATCGTGTGGTCGACCAATGCATGAAGGAAATGCGCGATGTAGTGCGCACCGACGACATGGATGCCGGCCTCGCCGCCCTGTTGCCGCGCCTTGAAAAAGCCGTGCTCGACTCCGAGCAACGCCGTGAAACCCGGATCGAGCAGGTCAGCACCGCGCTGAACTCGCTGGTTACTCAGTTGCAAGCGCTGCCGCTATCCCGTGAAGTCGCCCAGCCGTTGAAGAAATTCGCCAAGCAGCTCGACGGACGAGTCAGTCAGGCCCGGGAAATGCCGCTATTGCTGAGCGAACTCAGCGGTTTGCAGGGCAAGGCGTTGAGCCAACTGGAGACACCGGCGGAACCGGGACGTCCGGGATTGTTGCAGCGCCTGTTCGGCAGCCGTGACAGCGAGGAAACCCCTGCACCTGTGGCTCAGCCTGCCGTGACCTCTCCAGCCGCTCAGCCAGAGCAACCGCACCCCGCGCCTGAAAGCACGCCAATGCCAGAAGCGCCTGCCGCAATCGCCGAACCGGCAGCCATTGCCTCCGTCAGTGAAGCACCGGTCGCCGCACCTCTGGTCGCGCCACTGCAAGCTTCAGCACCAACGCCAATATCAACACCCGAGCCTGTTGCAGAGCCGGAAGTGGTTGCCTTCGAGCCTGCCCGGATCATCACAGAAGTCGTTACGGCTCCCAGCGAACCGGAACCCTCCGAGCCAGAACCCGAGCCGCAAGCCTTCACGCCGCCTCCAGTCTTTGCGCCATCGACACCGATCGCCATCAACCCTGACGAACTGATCCACCCCGGCGACAACCCGCCTCCGGTCTTCCTCGACAGCCTGCCCCTGCCCGAGCCCATCGCGCAGGCCCTGGCGGCCATCGATCCGGAGCAGTCCGAGCACGACATTCTCTACGCCCTGCCGGATTCGCCCGAACCCTCCTACAGCTCAGTGGCCAAGCACATCGAAGACACGCTGATCGGCCTGCTGGACGACCTGACCCTGCCGGAACGCCACCGCCCGCAAGCCGAAGCCATGCGCGACCGGCTGAAAAATGGCCTGAACTGGTACGAACTGTTACCGATCCTCGACGATCTGGCGACCTTGATGCTGGCCATCACCGATAGCGGTCAGCACGAATTCGAGACCTACCTGCAACGACTCAACGAACGCCTCGAAGCGTTTCAGAGCAACCTGCAGGCGGCCAGCGAAGGTCACGCCGACAACAGCTCTGCGGCGCGAGCGATGGACACGCAGATTCGTGAACAGGTCGATGGCCTGCAGAACAGCGTGCAGGAAGCGGCGGACCTGAACGACCTCAAGCAGGTACTGGAAAACCATCTCGAAGGCCTGCTCGGCACGATGGACCAGCACCGGAAACAACGTGATGCCCGGGAGCAGGAAGTGGCCGGACGCCTGAAAAGCCTGGCCGAGCGTGTGGCGCACATGGAACAGGAAGCCCTTGGTTACCGCGAGCACCTTGAAGAGCAGCGCCAGAAAGCCCTGATCGATCCGCTTACCGGCCTGCCCAACCGCGCCGCCTGGAGCGAACGGCTCGACCACGAAATCGCCCAATGGCAGCAGCATGGCAATACTCTGAGCCTGGCGATTCTCGACCTCGATCACTTCAAACGGATCAACGACAACTACGGGCACCTGGCCGGCGACAAGGTGTTGAAGATCATCGCCACAGTGCTGCGCAAACGCCTGCGTGGCAGCGATTTCATTGCCCGCTTCGGTGGTGAAGAGTTCGTCTTGCTGCTACCGGCCACCCCGCCCACCGTCGGTGTCAAACTGCTGGAAACCATGCGCGCCGCCATCGAGGCCTGCCCGTTCCACTTCAAGGGTGAGCGAGTCACGATCACCATTTCCATGGGACTGGCGGCGTTCAGGCCGGGAGAACACAGCGATCTGGTGCTCAAAAGAGCCGATCAGGCGTTGTACCGGGCCAAAAATGCGGGTCGCAACCGGGTGGAGCTGGGCTGAAGACAATTGTTCCATTTCATTTAAATCAGCCCTTTTGCCGTTCGCACGCAAGTCAGTACGTTACACTGTTGCATTACTGACTTACGTGTACTGCCATGAAATTCCTTGCCCTCATCACGTCGCTGCTCATTCTGGCCGGTTGTGCCAGCGGCCCGCGCTATGACACCAGCCATCCTTCTGCCAATCACGACAGCCGCGTGCAATTCGTGATCGTGCATTACACCTCCGCCTCCCTCGAGCGTTCGCTGCAACTGCTGACCCACGGTGAAGTCAGCAGCCACTACCTGATCGGCGACGACAAGAAAGGCACGATCTACAAGCTGATGGACGAAAACCTGCGCGCCTGGCATGCCGGCGAAAGCGAATGGCAGGGTCGTACCTGGCTCAACTCAAGCTCGATCGGCATCGAAATCGTCAACCCTGGCTTCAAGGACACTCCGACCGGGCGCGTGTGGTATCCGTACAGTGAAGCCCAGGTTCAGTCGCTGATCGTCCTGCTCAAGGACATCAGCAAACGCAACGGCATCAGCCCGGACCACATCATCGGACACAGCGATATCGCACCGTTGCGCAAGCTTGATCCGGGCCCATTGTTCCCGTGGAAGCGCCTGGCTGCCGAAGGCCTTGGCTTGTGGCCTGACGAACAGGCAGTAGCCCGTCAGCAAGTGCGGTTCGAGGTGGAGTTACCGAGCATCAGCTGGTTCCAGACCCAACTGGCGCGCCTGGGCTACGCAACGCCGCAGAACGGCGAGCTGGACGTGGCGACCCGCCATGTCCTCGCAGCCTTCCAGATGCACTTCCGCCCTTCCCGCTTCGACGGTACTCCGGATGCGCAAACGGCAGCGTTGCTGCTGGTGCTGAACCAGACAAAATAATGACGCCCGCCCGACGGTCAGGGCAAAAGTGCAATCAGCAGCTATAACTCATTGGTAACTCTTCGGATATCCATGATGGTTGCTACCCGAGAGACGCTGCGTAGCTGGTTCTATCGCCCCTGGTTTCTGGCGATGCTGGCGGCTGTCCTCAGTGCAGGCCTGCTGATTACCGGCGGATTGTTCGTCGCCATGCATCAGGTCGAACAAAACGAAAGCCAGGAAATGAACGCCCAAGGCGAGCGTTTCCTAGCCCGCCTCGAGCAATTGTTCGGCCAGTTGCGTGAAAGCCTCGACGACCTCGAGGCCCAGCCCCTTCGCAGTTGCGATGACGAAATGATCGCCACGCTGCAGCAAGTGACCTTCAACTATCGCTTCGTCTATGAAGCCGCCTACATGGATGCCTCGCGCATCTGTTCCAACCGCCCGCGCCAGGAAGGCCTGTCAGTCGTCCGCCCGCCGGACATCAAGGGCCCGACCTACAGCTACTGGTTGAATACCACCACCGAACCCGATGAAAACCGCGCGGCGCTGATGCTCGGGCGCGGCAACTTTCGCGTAGCTACTTCCCGCGGGCATCTGACCGACATGGTCGACCTGTCCCCCGGCAGCAGCCTGCTGGTGGTGCTGGATCACGGAACCCGGGCGATTCCGGTGCTTGGCGTGCCACAGGCCTGGCCGCCCACTGAACCGTGGCCACCGAAGTCCACCGACGCGTTGCAGGTTACCCAGACACATCTCATCTATCGCATGCCCACCGACAACCCG
Source organism: Pseudomonas sp. stari2 (assembly GCF_040760005.1). NCBI lineage: Bacteria > Pseudomonadati > Pseudomonadota > Gammaproteobacteria > Pseudomonadales > Pseudomonadaceae > Pseudomonas > Pseudomonas sp. Stari2. The sequence continues at coordinate 263,275 of NZ_CP099760.1, read as the reverse complement.
GAATATCAGTTGGTACTGATCAGTCCGCGCACAGGCATGCACATTCCGGAGCTGTGGTGGTGGATGGTGCCGTTCTGTCTGGTGCTCGGAGCGCTGGTGGGTGTGCTGGTGTTCTGGATCGTGCGTCAGCGTCAGTCTCTGGATGCCGAGCTGCACGGCGCGATCCGCCGGGGCGAGTTGCAGGTGCTGTATCAACCGATCTTCGACCTCGACAGCCGCAACTGCGTCGGCGCCGAAGCCCTGCTGCGCTGGCGCCGGCCGGACGGCACGCTGACCAGCCCCGACCTGTTTATCCCGATGGCGGAAAACACCGGACAGATCCGCCAGATGACCGATTTCGTCCTCCAGCGCCTGTTGGAGCAACTGGGTCAATTGCTGCGGGCCAACCCGCAGTTGTACATCTCGGTGAACCTGGCGGCCTGTGACGTGATGGTGCCGCGCATCGGCCAGGTCATGGCACGGCTGCTGACCCTGCATCGGGTGGCGGCACGGCAGATTGCGTTCGAAGTGACCGAGCGCGGCCTGATCGATGTGGTGGTGGCGCGGGAAAACCTGCAAGCGCTGCGCGATGTCGGTCATCAAGTGCTGATCGACGATTTCGGCACCGGCTATTGCAGCCTCGCCTACCTGCAGACCCTGCCGGTGGATTGCCTGAAAATCGACAAGGCGTTCATCGATGCGCTCGGCCATGACGCCGCCAGCAGCGGCGTGGCACCGCACATCATTCACATGGCCCAGGCACTGGATCTGAAAGTAATCGCCGAAGGCATCGAATATGAATCCCAGGCGGCGCTACTCAGCAGCGAAGGCGTGAAGTTCGGTCAGGGCTGGTTGTTCGCCCATGCCTTGAGCGCCGTGCAATTCATCGAGCTGATCACCCGAGGGCGGCGGCTCGCCGGCCGGCGGATGGACGACGAAGCCTAGACCGCCAGCGCCATGTAGAACTGCGTGCCCTGCCCCGGCCGCGAATAGACGCCCATCCGCCCGCCGTGCAACTGGACGATCTCCTTGCACAGCGCCAGCCCGAGCCCGGCCCCGCCCTTTTTACGTCCGACCTGAACGAACGGTTCGAAGATCCGCCCTTGCTGACCGTAGGCGATGCCTTCGCCATTGTCCTCGACGCTGATGATCACCCGCTCGCCGTGGCGGCGCGCCTGCAAACGGATCAGGCCGTCGCGGGCGGTGTGACGCAAGGCGTTGTCGATCAGGTTGTCCAGGACCCGATCCAGTTGCGCCTTATCAGCCTGCAACCGTGGCAAGGGGCTCTGTACCTCGACGTTCAACGCAACGCCCTTCTGCGCCGCCGTCTCGGCAAAACGTGATTGCGCCTGAGCCAGCAAATCCTCGATGGAGCACGGCGCCAGCGTGAGTTTCTGCAAACCGCTTTGATATCGCGAGAAATTCAGCAAGTCGTTGATCAACTGCATCAAGCGCTGCATTTCTTCATTGACCGTGTCGAGCAGGTCCGATTCGCGGGATTCGGCCGGAAACTTCGCCCGCTCGCGAAACAACCCGAATGCCATGTGCATGCCAGTCACCGGTGTGCGCAATTCGTGGGACGCGCGCAACACGAATTCGCTGCGCACCCGTTCAAAGGCACGCTGTTCGGTGACGTCGTGCAACACCATCACCGCACCGAGGATATGCCCCTGGGTGTGGCTGACTGGCGTCAGGCTGTAGGTCAGTAGTCGCGACTCGCCATCGACTTCGATGCTCAGGTCTTCAGGCGCGCGCTCAAGGGAGCCACCGCGCAGCACCAGTTGCAGTTGTGCATCCAGCTCCGGGCGCTGGAGCGCCGTGCCCAGGCCTTCGCCGAAACGGTCGCTGTCCCAGCCCAATTGCCGCTGGGCCACCGGGTTCAAGTGCTCCAGATGCCCCTGGCGGTCGATCATCAGCAAGCCGTCATCGATACTGTCGAGCACGGCCTGCAACCGCTGCTGCCCGGCCAGTAGTTCATCGACATTGGTCGCCTGATGCTCGCGCAGCGCTTCGGCCATCAGCCCGAAACGCCGGGTCAACAGGTTGATTTCCATGGCCGAGGACACCGGCAGAGTCACTTCGAAATTGCCCTGGCCGATGTTGTCCGCCGCTTTCGCCAGCGCCTCGATCGGTGCACCGAACCGGCGGGCAATTCCTTGAGCGGTGATGAAGCCGATGATCAACACCGCCAGCCCCACCAGCCCTAACAGGCCGGCAATCAGCAGGGCCCGGTCGCGGGCGGCGTGTTGTACGGAGTTGATGTTATCCAGTGCGTGCTTGTGTTCAGCGATCAAGCCGTTGCGCAGGGTGTTGAAGCGTTCACGCAGATCGCCGCTGCCGCTCAGGGCTGCAGCCGGGTCGCGGGACACATCGAACGCCTGGAGGAAATTCAGATAATCCGCTTTGGCCTGACTGAACCCGTACTGGCGTCCGTCGTCCTTCTGTTCCTGGGCGATGCCCTCGTCGAGCAGTTCGAAGTAATGCTGTTTCGATGCTTCGAAGGCCACCGGATCGGGCTTCTCGGCAAGCATCATGATCAGTTGATCGCCCAGGGTCTGGCGCAGCTTGAGGCCCAGGTCGAGGGTGACGAAGTTGTTGCGAATCAGCGCCTCCTGATTACCGGCCATCTGCATCACGCTGACCAGCCCGAGCATAAGCCCGAGCAAGGCCACGGTGATCAGCGCGGAAATGCTCAGGAACAAGCGGGTCCGCAACTTCATCGCCAGTTTCATCGGCGCACGCTCACAGGTTGTACTGCTTGCGCTTGCGATACAGGGTCGAGGCATCGATCCCGAGGGTCTTGGCAGCCTGGTCGAGGGTGCCGGCGGTCGCCAGCACTGCGCCGATATGAGCCTTCTCGAGCTCGTCGAGGCTCAAGGCCGCGCCAACCCGCGGGGCATTGTTGGCCGGCTGTTCAGCCATACCGAGGTGGCTGATTTCCACGCGTTCCTGCGGGCAAATGATGCTCGCACGCTCGACCACGTTGCGCAGCTCACGGATGTTGCCGGGCCAGCGGTAACCCAACAGTGCTTCCCGGGCCTCGTCACTGAAGCCACGGGCCGGGCGCGCGTATTCCTTCACGAAACGGGCGAGGAAGCGGTCGGCCAGGGTCAGGATGTCTTCGGCCCGCTCACGCAACGGTGGCAAATGCAGGGTGATGACGTTCAGACGATACAGCAGGTCTTCGCGGAATCGCCCGTCGCGCACCATGTCCTCTAGATTGAGGTTGGTGGCTGCGAGGATGCGCACATCGGCGCGGCGAGTAACCGGATCCCCTACCCGCTCGTATTCCTTGTCCTGGATAAAACGCAGCAACTTGGGTTGCAACGTCAGAGGAAAGTCGCCGATTTCGTCGAGAAACAGCGTGCCACCATCCGCCTGATTGACCCGACCCAGCGTGCTTTCGCTGGCCCCGGTGAACGCGCCGCGACTGTGACCGAACAGCTCGCTTTCCATCAGTTCGGCGGTCAGCGACGGGCAATTGATGGTGACGCAGGATTTCTTCTCGCGCTTGCTCCAGCCGTGAATCGCCCGGGCCAGCTCACCTTTACCGGTGCCGGACTCGCCGAGGATCAGGATATTGGCGTCGGTGCTCGCCACCTGCCGCGCGGTTTCCAGTACGACTTTCATCGCCGGGCTGTGGGAATCGAGACCATCCTTGGGTTTGCGGATCTCGCCTTCGAGGGCTTCCAGACGCGCCGAGAGCTGGCGGACCTCGAGCTGCTTGGCGGTGGCCAGACGCAACTGGTCAGGGCTGCATGGTTTGACCAGATAATCGGCAGCACCGGCCTGAATCGCGTCCACCGCCGTATCGACAGCCGAATGCGCGGTGACGATCACCACCCGCATCCACGGCGCCTGAATACGCATTTGTGCCAGCACGTCGAGGCCGTTGTCTTCGCCGAGGCGCAGATCGAGGAAGCACAGATCAAACACCTGACGCTGCAGCAGCGCATCAGCCTGGGCTGCGCTGTTGGCGGTGGCGACCGAATAACCTTCGTCTTCGAGGCAATAACGGAAGGTTCGCAGGATGGCGGATTCATCGTCCACCAGCAGAATGCGGCCTTGGTGCTCAGTGGCTGATTCCATTTTTCCTACGCTCCATAAGTGAATGTCTTGGGTTAGTCCCGGAAAAATCGGGCAAGTTGCATGGTTGATTCTGATCGATTCCAGTCATAGCAGGGTAGCTCTCTCCTGCCCTCACGGCTAATTCACTGAATTTGTTGATTTTTTAAACAACCGGCGTTTTTCAGGCATTTGCCTGCTTTCTTTTCTGACATCCGCACCCTGCTCTCAATTCAAAAAGAATGATTTCTCCTACGAAGCATTCGTGCAATTCGCACGACCGTGGATGAGCCATCGTGCAGGATGCGTCGTCATGATTTCTCATTATGTTTATAACTAACTGTTTTTATTAGTTTTTTTAAAACAAAAAAGCTGGCATGCAGGCTGCAATACCTCTCTCAGCCCGGGCAGATATGCACTGCCCTAACCGAATAAGAGTGAGGAACCCAGGATGACTCGCCAACGTGCCGCCCAAATGCGTATCTCGCCGCTGCATCTGCAGCAGGCTCTGTTTGGCGCACTTGCGCTGCTGATTACCCTGATCGCCTGCCAGCAATACCTGCGCTGGGAACAGAGTCAGCAGCCTGAGCCCCTGATCTCCATGCAGCACGCTACGCAAACGCACTTCAGCGCCGTCAGCAGCAGCCAGTCCGACAACGGTGCGATGCGCATGATGGACGTCGACCAGCCGCAGCCGCTGGGCGACATGCCACGCGAAGAACGCTGGGTTTTCTAATCAACGAATCTGGGCGCCGTTGCGCCGAGACCGGCAACACCCCTAAATAGAAACAAGGAGAATCACCATGTTGAGCTGGGCAATCACATTCCTGATCATTGCCATCATCGCTGCAGTACTGGGCTTCGGTGGTATCGCGGGCACCGCCACGGGTATCGCCAAAATTCTCTTTGTCGTGTTCCTGGTGATGTTCATCGCCTCGTTCTTCTTTGGCCGTCGCGGCCGAGGTTGACCATGAGTGCTTTAAAGACACTGGCAGCCGCCCTGCTTCTGGGCGGTAGTGCCGTGGCGATGGCGGCCAATGATGGCCAGACGCGGGTCAATGAGCTTTTGAGTTCGGACCCGCACTACAGGGAAACCTGGGAAGGCGTGGTGAAGAAGGAAGAACGCCTGCCGGAATGGGTGATGAACCTCTCCGGTACGCCAGACCAACAGATGAATGCCGTCACTGAAGACGGCGACAAGTATCTGGTCGGGCCGCTCTGCGAATCGCAGGACAAATGCCTCAACCATCGCTTGATCGTCGCATTCAGCTTCGACAAGAAACACGCTTACGCCATGCTGGTCGATGTGCCCGAAGGATTGCCGGCCGACAAGTCGCCCACGCGACATGCCACCTACCGCTTCCTCGGCAAACCCGATCAGGGCATGCAGGATCTGTTGATGGAAACGCTGAAGAAAGATCCGAACTGGTATTGAACATGAAGGCAGTCGATAGCTGCCTTCCATTGCGCCTGCCCGAGGAAGGCCGGTGCATGACCAGGGGGCCGGGACGTTCTGACTGTTGCAGGGTCGGAGTGACCTACGGGTACAGGGAGTGCCTGCGATGAGGGCCGGGTCAGGGTAAAAGCTGCGACGCAAGTTCGCCAACCCGGAGCGGTTCGACGGACTTGCGCTGAGCTTTCAAAGTGACAAAACATTGATCCAGAGCGTTCTGCTCGTCTTTTTATCGATCACACTGCGCGCGAAAAGCGTTTCGCGGTGTTTCCTCGCGACCGTATATCGAGAAAGAGTCGATAAAGCCAGTCGGCGTTTTAGATTCCAAACGTAGGCTTTTTCCGAAAATTTTCGTCGAAATCACTCGTTCAAAAAATAACCAATCTACGCTGTAATGGCCGGTTCACGGCACTTATGCCTGCCGAAATGTCGTATTCGAACCGGTTGGGACGCCAGTTTCATTTAAAAAAGCTCATGCCGATTCGGCATAGGGTAGGCGTTTACGGCATTAGACGGCGCAACCCCGCATCGGAATAGTTGCGCCTTTTTTCGCCTGCCGGAGAGCCGTAAACACGCGCTTCGGGGCACCTTATACGGAGGCAGATGCACAGACTTTTCCGCCAAGAGCGTTCCAGTTCCTGCATGTGCCTTGAGTCAAACGCAAGTAAGGGTAAAGAATATGAAGAAGGCAAAGCTTAGCCTCGCCTGGCAGATCCTCATCGGTCTGGTATTGGGGATTGCAATCGGTGCGTTGCTCAACCATTTCAGTGCCGAAAAGGCCTGGTGGATCAGCAACGTCCTGCAACCGGCAGGCGATATCTTTATCCGTCTGATCAAGATGATCGTGATCCCGATCGTCATTTCTTCCCTTATCGTCGGCATCGCCGGCGTGGGCGACGCCAAGAAGCTCGGGCGTATCGGCCTGAAAACCATCATCTACTTCGAAATCGTCACCACCATCGCCATTGTCGTCGGCCTGCTGCTGGCCAACCTGTTCCATCCGGGTGCCGGTATCGACATGAGCACCCTGGGCACCGTGGACATCTCCAAGTATCAGGCAACCGCCGCCGAAGTACAGCATGAACACGCGTTCATCGAGACCATCCTCAACCTGATTCCGTCGAACATCTTCGCGGCCATGGCTCGCGGCGAGATGCTGCCGATCATCTTCTTCTCCGTGCTGTTCGGTCTTGGTCTGTCGAGCCTGCAGTCGGACCTGCGCGAGCCGCTGGTGAAGATGTTCCAGGGCGTCTCGGAAAGCATGTTCAAAGTCACCCACATGATCATGAACTACGCGCCAATTGGTGTGTTCGCCCTGATCGCGGTGACCGTGGCCAACTTCGGTTTCGCTTCGCTGCTGCCGCTGGCCAAACTGGTGATTCTGGTTTACGTCGCCATCGCCTTCTTCGCCTTCGTGATTCTGGGCCTGATCGCCAAGATGTTCGGTTTCTCGGTGATCAAGCTGATGCGCATCTTCAAGGATGAGCTGGTGCTGGCTTACTCCACCGCTTCCTCGGAAACCGTGCTGCCACGCGTGATCGAGAAGATGGAAGCCTACGGCGCACCGAAAGCCATCTGCAGCTTCGTGGTGCCGACCGGTTACTCGTTCAACCTAGACGGTTCGACCCTGTATCAGTCCATCGCAGCCATCTTTATTGCTCAGCTGTACGGCATCGACCTGTCGATCAGCCAGCAACTGCTGCTGGTCCTGACCCTGATGGTTACCTCCAAAGGTATCGCCGGTGTGCCGGGCGTGTCCTTCGTGGTACTGCTGGCCACTCTGGGCAGCGTGGGTATTCCGCTGGAAGGCTTGGCCTTCATCGCCGGTGTCGACCGTGTGATGGACATGGCGCGTACCGCCCTGAACGTCATCGGCAACGCCCTCGCCGTACTGGTCATCGCACGTTGGGAAGGCATGTACGACGACGCGAAAGGCCAGCGCTACTGGAACTCGCTGCCGCACTGGCGCAGCAAGGAAAAACTGCCGGCCGGTGACGTTTCGAAAAACTGATCCCCGCCCGCAAGGCACCCTGACAAACCCCGGAGAAATCCGGGGTTTGTCGTTTCTGGCGACCCCGCTATCATTCGCCGCATCTTCCGGGGGATTTGACTGATGCTTAATGGCCTGTGGCTTGGCTTCTTCATCGTGGCAGCCGTGTCGGCACTGGTGCAGTGGCTGGTCGGCGGTAACGCCGGAATCTTCGCGGCGATGGTGGAAAGTATTTTTGCCATGGCCAAGCTGTCGGTCGAAGTCATGGTGCTGTTGTTCGGCACCCTGACCCTGTGGCTGGGATTCCTGCGCATTGCCGAGAAAGCCGGGATTGTCGAATGGCTGGCCAAGGTACTCGGGCCGCTGTTCCTGCGGCTGATGCCGGAGGTGCCGGCCGGGCATCCGGCGCTGGGCCTGATTACCCTGAACTTCGCCGCCAACGGCCTGGGCCTGGACAACGCCGCCACGCCGATCGGCCTGAAGGCAATGAAGGCGCTGCAGGAACTCAACCCCAGCTCGACGATCGCCAGCAACGCGCAGATCCTGTTTCTGGTGCTCAACGCGTCGTCCCTGACCCTGTTGCCGGTGACGATCTTCATGTACCGCGCCCAGCAAGGCGCGCCGGACCCGACGCTGGTGTTCCTGCCAATCCTGCTGGCCACCAGTTGCTCGACCATCGTCGGCTTCCTGTCGGTGGCGTTCATGCAGCGCCTGCGGGTCTGGGACCCGGTGGTGCTGGCTTACCTGATCCCCGGCGCGCTGATTCTCGGCGGCTTCATGGCGTTGCTCGCGACGATGTCCGCCACTGCGCTGGCGGGGCTGTCGTCGATCCTCGGCAACCTGACGCTGTTCGGCCTGATCATGCTGTTCCTGGTGATCGGCGCATTGCGCAAGGTGAAGGTCTACGAGGCATTCGTCGAAGGAGCGAAGGAAGGTTTTGACGTCGCCAAGAACCTGCTGCCGTATCTGGTGGCGATGCTTTGTGCGATCGGCGTATTGCGCGCGTCAGGCGCATTGGATTTTGGCCTCGACGGCATTCGTCATCTGGTGCAGTGGGCAGGGTGGGACACGCGCTTCGTCGATGCGCTGCCGACCGCGATGGTCAAACCGTTCTCCGGCAGCGCCGCCCGGGCAATGCTCATCGAAACCATGAAAACCTCCGGCGTCGACAGCTTCCCGGCGCTGGTGGCGGCGACGATCCAGGGCAGCACAGAGACCACGTTCTACGTGCTGGCGGTGTACTTCGGCGCGGTGGGCATCCAGCGCGCCCGGCATGCCGTCGGTTGCGCATTGCTGGCCGAGCTGGCAGGTGTGCTCGGCGCTATCGGCGTCTGCTATTGGTTCTTCGGTTAAGGCTCAAGGCCGGGCAGGTGGGGCAACTTTCTGCCCTTGCTCCACCGCCCATGCCACGACCTTCGCGGTGAGGCGATCACTGGCCTGACCGAATCCGGCCACCACCGCCGGCACCTGCAGATCGCTTAGCGGCTGGCGCTCTTCAAAGCGGCGGCTGGCGAGAATCTTCTGGTCATAGCCGCGTACCAGCAACGCATCCACCCGCACGACTACGCTGGCCTGATTGCCCTGGTACTCGGTCTGAAACGCCTGCAAGCTGCCGCCCAGCTCAAGATCCGCAGCAAAATTGCTGTCATCGGTACTCAACAGCGACACCCGGCCGTCACGCTGGAAACCATCGAGCAGCCGATTACGCACCAGCACGGGTGCCGGATCACTCCAACGCGAAGCCTTATAGCTGCTGATCACGTCACCTTGGGGAATCACCGCGATGCCCGGTCGGTTCAGCGTCTCGCTGGCCTGCAATTTGTTCAGGCGCAGCGACCAGTGCTGAGTCGCCGCCGAGCTGGCCGAGGCGGGCGCCTGTGCGGCCGGCAAGCGGTAGACGTCCAGCGGCTCGGACTTGGGCAGGATCGAGCAGGCGCCGATCAGCGTGAAGCCGGCGAGGAGGGCGAGGCGAATCAGCTTCATGGCGTGAACTCCTTGTTCTTGTCACTGCCCAGCAGGTAACCACTGGGGTTGGCCTCCAGACGTTGGGAAATGGCCCGCAGCGAGGTCAGGGTTTCACGCAGTTCGCGCACTGCCGGCGCAAGGCCGTTGAGGCCCTGCATGCCGCTGTCGAGGGAATTCTGGTTCTTGCTGAGCAAGCCGTTGATGGTGGCGCTGCTCTGTTCCAGCGACTTCATCGCTTGTTCGGCGCTGCCCAGCGCCTGTTTGCCCTGATCGTTGAGCAGGCCGTTGGCATTGCGCATCAGCAGCGATGTCTGCTCGAGCATGCTGCCGGCCTGTTTGCCGACGGTCGCCAGTTGTTGCATGGCCTGGCGCAGGTCACCGCGCTGATCATTGATCGAACCGGTGGTCTGCTCCAGGTGCTCGAGGGTTTTGCTCACGCGCTCGATGTTGTCGGAGGAGAACATCTGATTGGCATTGCTCAGCAGCGTACTGACCCCGCTCATCAGGTCGTTGCTGTCATTGAGCAGCCGCGAGATAGGCGAGGGCGAGGCGACGATGGTCGGCAAATTGCCGTCATGGCCGCGCAGTTTCGGACTTTCCGGCGTGCCGCCGCTGAGCTGGATGATCGAAGTGCCGGTGATCCCGGCCAGGGCCAGTTTGGCCAGGGTGTCCTCCTTGACCGGCGTGTCGCCGCCGAGGCGAATCCGCGCCAGCACCCGGCGTGGGTCCTGCGGATCGAGCCGCAGGCTGACCACGTCGCCGACCTTGATCCCGCTGTACTGCACCGGGCTGCCCCGGGACAGGCCGCTGACCGCCTCGTTGAAGACGATTTCGTAATCCTTGAACTCGGTGTCGACGCTGGATTTCGCCAGCCAAAGGCCGAAGAGCAGGGCGCCGGCCACCACAATCACCGTGAACAGGCCGATCAACACATGATGGGCTCGGGTTTCCATGTCAGACCTCGTTGAGCAGTTTGGCGGCGTCCAGCGCCGAGCGGCCGCGAGGGCCGTGGAAATATTCGTGAATCCACGCGTCGTCGGTTTCCGAGACCACGTCGATGGGCCCGGCCACCAGCACTTTCTTCTGCGCCAGCACTGCCACCCGGTCGGTGATGGTGTAGAGCGTGTCGAGGTCGTGGGTCACCAGAAACACACTCAGGCCCAGCGCATCGCGCAGGGTCAGGATCAATTGGTCGAACTGCGCCGCACCAATCGGATCGAGACCGGCAGTGGGTTCGTCGAGAAACAGGATATCCGGGTCCAGTGCCAGCGCCCGGGCCAGCGCCGCCCGCTTGATCATGCCGCCGGACAGCGACGCCGGGTATTTGTCTGCCGCCGACAGCGGCAGCCCGGCCAGCGCCAGCTTCACCGCCGCCAGATGCTCGGCGTCGTCACGGCTCAGGCCGGCATGTTCGATCAGGGGCAGAGCGACGTTCTCGGTGACGGTCAGCGACGAAAACAGCGCGCCTTTCTGGAACAGCACGCCAAAACGCCGTTCGACCAACGAGCGCTCATGCTCGGACAGGCTCGGCAGGTTCTGACCGAACACTTTCACGTTGCCTTCGCTGGGCCGGCGCAAGCCGACGATGCTGCGCAGCAACACCGACTTGCCGCTGCCGGAACCACCGACCACGGCCAGGATCTCGCCTTTGTACAAGTCCAGATCGAGGTTCTCGTGCACGCTCTGGCTGCCGAAGCGATTGCACAGGCCACGGACTTCGATCACCGCCTCGGACGGCACGCGGGGTAGACGACTCACCAGCCCATCTCCATGAAAAACAGCGCGGCGACCGCATCGAGCACGATCACCACGAAGATCGATTGCACCACGCTCGAGGTGGTGTGGGCGCCGACCGATTCGGCGCTGCCACTGACCTTGAAGCCTTCCAGACAGCCGATGGCGGCAATCAGGAACGCAAAGATCGGAGCTTTGACCAGGCCAACCAGGAAATGTTGAATCCCTATGTCGCTTTGCAGCAGCGACAGGAACATCGCCGGCGAAATATCCAGCGACACCGCGCAGACCACGGCGCCACCGATGATCCCGCAGATCATCGCCAGAAAGGTCAGCATCGGCAGCGCCACCAGCAACGCCAACACGCGCGGCACTACCAGCAGCTCCATGGGGTCGAGGCCGAGGGTGCGGATGGCGTCGATTTCCTCGTTGGCCTTCATCGAGCCGATCTGTGCGGTAAAGGCACTGGCGGTTCGGCCGGCCATCAGGATTGCCGTGAGCAATACGCCGAACTCCCGAAGAAAGGCGAAGCCCACCAGATCCACGGTAAACACGCTGGCGCCGAAACTGGCCAGCACCGTCGCCCCGAGAAACGCCACCACCGCGCCCACCAGAAAGGTCAGCAACGCCACGATGGGCGCGGCGTCGAGGCCAGTCTGTTCAATGTGCGCGATCATCGGCGTGATCCGCCAGCGCTTGGGCCGGAACAGACTGCGGGCGATGGTTTCGAGGATCAGGCCGACGAAGCCGAGCAATTGCAGGGTGTCTTGCCAGACCGTGTCGACGGCCCGGCCGATGCGGGTCAGCAGTTGCACGCTGACGCTGATTTCCGGTTCCTTGATCGGAACGCAGAAATCGGTCAGCGAGCGATACACGGTTTGCAGCAACGCGCGGTCGGCCGTGGAAATCGTGCAGTCGGGATGTTCGGCGGATTTGCCCAGACGCTCGGAGCCGAGCAGTTCCACCAGCAGCGAGGCGCCGGCGGTATCGAGGGCGCCGAGGCCGTTGAGATCGATGGTGGTGCTGGCGTCGTACTGACCGCGGAGCGTTTCGCTCAGGTGCTTGAGTTCGGCGTAATGGGCAAGCGTCCAGTCCCCGGTGACCCGCAGGCGGGCAGGGCTGATCGTGGTGTCCAGTCGGGCATTACCGGTCATCGAGCTGCTGGTCATAAGCTCCGTGCTTGTTCGGCTGAATTCGCGAACCTACGTAATAGCACGAACCGGATTACTTTTCTTTGGTCGGTGTGCTGTCCGTGACTTCGAAGCGCAGCACGCCGATCACCTGGTCGTCTTCGGTCAGCACTCGCACCTGCCAGTCACCGACCGGGTTGCCGGGGAAAACCTGCTTGTGGGTCCACGCCCGGTAGCCTTCCTTGCGCCCGCCATGGATATCGAGGGCAATGCGGTCGACCTCTTTGCCGTTGAACTGCCACACGTGATAGATCCGCTCATCAAGCCCGCGCGGCGCGTTGATCGCGGTGTAGGCGTAGAGCCCGCCATTGCGGATCTGCTCGGCGCTGACTTGCTCGAGGCTGGCGCCGGGAGTGCGATCCTGCAACTGGGTGCTGATCGCAACGTCAGTCATCCACAGCGTCGCCGGCGGCACCCACGAACGCAGGACCCAGCCGACGCCGCCGATACCGATGGTGATGCTGAGGATCGCCAGCGCGTTGCGCACGGTGCGGATCGGGAAGATCGACGCCAGGCTCGGGAACGACAGCACCACGGCAGTCCCCAGCGCCCATTTGAAACTCTGCGACGTGGTCAGGTGCATGATCACCGGCAACGCGGTGAGCAGGGCGGCGAACAATGTCAGGGTATGCAACGCAAGGAACGCCCAGCGCCGGGGCGCCAGCCATTTGTAGTAGAGCGGGTCGACAATCGAGATCAGCGCGGCGATGCACAGCAACCCGGTGAACACCAGTTGGCCGCTGTTCCAGGTGGTGGTGATAAAGAAGAAAGGCAGGACGAAAAACAGGCTTTCCTGATGGATCATCTGCGTCGCATAACGCAGCAGCGGCTGGGGGATTTCCCGTTTAAAGACTCGGGTGAACAGCTCGGTCAGGCTGTTTTCCAGCATCAGCCAGATCCAGCTCAGCAGCATGATCGTGGTGATCCAGCTCGCCAGCCCCTGTTGCCGGTCGACCAGGATGAAACTGCCGACTCCGGAGATGAAACCACCAAGCGCAATGACCCCGGGGTAGCGCTTCATCAGTTCGAGGATGCGCTGGATCAGGAGGGTCAATTTGGGCATTTGGGCGGTTCACGACAGTCGAAGAAAAAAACCTCGACAGAGTACCGCCCGCCGGGGGCTGTGGCGAGGCTGTCGATCAGTAAAAACCCACGGGATCAAGACTTGGCCGTGGGACCACGATGCAGCCGCCAGCCCAGCAGGATCAGCAGCAGAACACCCAGCCCGCCCGCCACCAGCCACAACACCTCGTCATCACTGAGCAAGGGCTGCTCGATCCGCAGGTATCCCGGTTGCATCAGCAGTTCGCGCATGGCCTTGTTCGCGGCTTCCAGCGTCACGCCTTGCAGCTCCAGAGCCGGGTTGGCAAAACGACCATCCTCGTAGTCGCCCAACGCGCTCCAGTAATAGTCGGCCATGCCGCTGTTGCCTTGCACGGCCCAGGCCTGATGGGCGATGGCTGCCTGTTTGATGCGATTGAACGTATCAGCATCAAGACCATTTTTCAGCAGGTCCGCCTTGAGGTCTTCCAGCACCTGTTCGGCTTCGGTGATATCGCCACGATCCAGATCGGCGTTGAGACTCATGAAGCCAACGCCACCGAACACCTCGCGCTCGGCCCAGGGCCCGTAGGACAGGCCATGGTTCAAGCGCAACTCGCGGTAAAGCGCCCACTCCAGATATTCCTTGAGCAGGTCGAAAGTCTCGTCGTACTGATCGTCCAGCACCGGCTCCGGCACCAGCCAGTGCAGCTTGGCGCTGTTGCCGATGAAACCGCGAGTGATGGTGCGTTCGTGGGCGGCGCTGGCACGGATGTCCGGCAACGGCCGGTGTTCGCTCGGGTCGACCGCTTCCAACGCGCCCCACGCCCGCTCCAGATAGGCCGGCAGCAACTTGTCGAGGTCGCCGACGACGATCAGGGTCATGTTGTTCGGTGCGTACCAGGCCTTGCGCACCTTATCCAGCTGTTCGCGGGTCAGGCCCTCGACTTCGGCACGTTGCGGGCATTTCAGGCCCAGCTCGACCGCCAGTTGATTGCTCGCGCTGTGGCCCAGGTCTTGACGGTCGAGAAAGCGTCGCAGACGGGTGTAATGGCCGCCATCCTCGCGCTCGACCACCCGTTTGGCGGCGTTGATCGCGTTGTCGTCGAAACGGGTCTGGGTCAGCAGGTCCAGCAGCAGGTCGAGCACCTTGCGCTGGTTTTTCGCCGGGGCTTCGATGACGAACGTGGTGTCGGCGTTGCTGGTGAAGGCGTTCCAGTCGCCGCCCAAAGCCTGCATACGTTCTTCGAGGCCACCTTCGCCGGTGGCGTCGATGCCGCTGAACAACAGGTGTTCGAGCAGGTGCGGCAGCTCTTTCTCATTGCAGTCGAAGTCGTCGAGACCGACGCCCACCACCAGCCTGATCGCCACGTGCCCGCGTTCTGTGCCGGGCTTGAGCAGCAATTGCAGGCCGTTGGGCAGCGCATAACCTTCGACCTGGAAACGATCCAGAGCGAAGGCGGGCAGGGAACCGAGTAGCAGACAAGCGAACAACAGGCAACGCATAACGAGCTTCCATACAGCTGAATTGGAGATCCGTGTCATCAGTACGGCCGTGAGGCTGAACCTTGAGTTACTGACTGACCACAGCCCCAGACGTTCAAGGCGAATGCGTGATGTCCGCCATATCTTCGGTCTCGAGCGCTCCGGTATCGGCGGTTTCCAGCACCACGTAGGCGCTGCTGCAGAACAGCGAGTTCAAACGTTTCATGTCAGCAATCAACTCCAGGTGCAGCGAACTGGTCTCGATACTTTGCACGATCTTGCGTTGCAAACGGCTGACATGGGCGTGGGCCAGACGACGTTCCTGTGCGCGAAAACGCCGTTTTTCGCGCAGCAACTGGCGAGCGCTTTCCTTGTCACCGCTGAGAAACACCGACAGCCCCAGCCGCAGATTGGAGATCAATTGGCTGTGCAGCCCGGCAAGTTCTTCCAGCCCGTCTTCGGAAAACGAGCGGCGCTGCGAGGTCTTCTGCTGTTGCACCTTGCGCAACATGCGTTCGATCAGATCGCTGGCAAGTTTGAGGTTGATCGCCAGCTCGATGATTTCCGCCCAACGTCGACTGTCCTGCTCGCCAAGATCTTCGCGTGGCATCTGCGCCAGATACAGCTTGATCGCGCTGTACAGCGCCTCGACGTCATCGTTCAGCCGACGCATTTCCATGGTGACCGCGGTTTGTTTGCCGCGCAGCACGTCGAGGGTCGCGTCGAGCATGTTGTCGATCAGGTCGCCCATGCGCAGGGTTTCCCGGGCGGCGTTGGCCAGCGCCAGACTCGGCGTGACCAGTGCGGTCAGGTCGAGGTGACGCGGTTTGGCGGTGCCATTGACTTCCGGACGTTCCGGCAACAGCCAGGCGCACAGCCGCGCCATGGGTGCGACCGTCGGCAGCAGGATCAGGCAGCGCGCGGTGTTGTAGAGCAGGTGGAAGCCGATGACCATTTCCTGCGGGCTGTAATCGAGGCTGTCGATCCAGTGCACCAGCGGATCGAGCACCGGGATGATCAGCAACAGCCCGATCAGTTTGTACAACAGGCTGCCCAGCGCGACCTGACGGCCGGCGGAGTTCTGCATGCTGGTGCTCATGAACGCCAGCACGCCGCTGCCGATGTTGGCGCCGATCACCAGACCGAGCGCCACCGGCAGGCTGATCACATTGGCGCCGGCAAGGGTTGCGGTCAGCAGCACGGCGGCGAGGCTGGAGTAGGAAATCATCGCGAACAATGCGCCGACCAGGGCGTCGAGCAGGATGTCGCCGGTCAGCGAGGCAAAAATCACCTTCACGCCCTTGGCATGAGTGATCGGCCCGGCGGCCTCGACGATCAGTTGCAACGCCAGAATGATCAGCCCCAGCCCGATGGCTACACGACCCATCTGCCCGAGCCGCGTCTGTTTGCGCGACAGAAAGAAAATCACCCCGAGAAAAATCAGCAGCGGCGACAGCCATGACAGATCGAACGTCAGCACCCGCGCCATCAACGCCGTACCGACGTCGGCACCGAGCATGGTGGTCAACGCCGGGGTCAGCGCCATCAGGCCCTGGCCGACGAAGGAGGTGACGAGCATGGCGGTAGCGTTACTGCTCTGCACCATCGCGGTCACGAGGATGCCGGCGATGAAGGCGAGCCAGCGTCTGGACATGTTCTGGCCGATCACATGCCGCAGATTGGTGCCGTACACCCGCAGGATGCCGGTTCGAACGATGTGCGTGCCCCAGATCAGCAGAGCCACGGCAGAAAGCAGATTGAGCAGGGTGAGCATGCAGACCCCCTGTAGTTGCAGCGCCCCAAAGGGGCGAGTTGACGATACCGCGCGATTTCTACGTGTTGTTCTTAAGCTGTAGTTGGCTAACGGTCCGGGCGCCAGCATTGCACAGCTAAAGTGGGGATTGAAACAAAAGCGTCATGAAAACAGGTTCATGCAGCCATGAAAAAAGGGCCCGAAGGCCCTTTGATCATCAGCGCAGCGTTCCGGTTACTGACCCGGAACATCCTTACGCAGTTTCACCGGATCCTGCTGTTTCTTCTTTTTTGCCATCGCAGTGCGCAGCTTGATGTTGATGGCCTCAACCGCCAGCGAGAAGCCCATGGCGAAGTAGACGTAGCCTTTCGGTACGTGCACGTCGAACGCTTCGGCGATCAGCACGGTGCCGACCACCAGCAGGAACGACAGTGCGAGCATTTTCAGCGACGGATGCTTGTCGATGAATTCGCTGATCTTGCCCGAGGCCGCCATCATCACCAGCACCGCCACGATGATCGCCGCCACCATGACCGGCACATGGGACACCATGCCGACGGCGGTAATGACCGAGTCCAGCGAGAACACGATGTCGATGATCGCGATCTGGATGATGGTGTAGAGGAAGTTGCCGCCCTTGCCGCCGGGCGTCTCCTCGCTTTCATCTTCACCTTCGAGCGCGTGGTACATCTCCTGGGAGCTTTTCCACAGCAGGAACAAGCCACCGAAGAACAGGATCAGGTCACGCCCGGAAATACCCTGGCCGAACACCACGAACAGGTCGGCGGTAAGGCGCATGACCCAGGTGATCGACAGCAGCAACAGGATCCGCGTGATCATGGCCAGGCCAAGACCGAAGATCCGGGTGCGCTGCTGCATGTGTTTGGGCATGCGGCTGACCAGGATCGAAATCATGATGATGTTATCGATGCCCAAGACGATTTCCAGGGCGGTCAGGGTGAAGAAGGCAACCCAGATCTCAGGGTTGGTCAGCCATTCCATGTGTATTCCTTTGAGCGTGTGTTAAACCAGGACGCCAGCAAGCAGCTGGCGTTCTGGTGAGTTGATGCCGTTACAAAGTGCTGAACAGCGGGAAAGTCCCCAACAGCAAGGCTGCGGCCAGTATGCACAGGCAGACCAGCACTGCCCACTTCAGGGTGAAACGCTGGTGATCGCCAAACTCGATCCCGGCCAGTGCCACCAGCAGATACGTCGACGGCACCAGTGGGCTCAGCAGGTGAACCGGCTGACCGACGATCGAGGCACGGGCCATTTCCACGGCGGTGATGCCGTAATGGCTGGCCGCTTCGGACAACACTGGCAGCACACCGTAGTAGAACGCGTCGTTCGACATGAAGAACGTGAACGGCATGCTCACCAGCGCGGTAATCACCGCCAGGTACGGGCCGAGGAAATCAGGGATCACCGCCAGCAGGCTTTTCGACATGGCATCGACCATGCCGGTGCCCGACAGGATACCGGTGAAGATGCCCGCCGCGAAGATCAGACTGACCACCGACAGCACGCTGCCGGCGTGAGCCGCGACGCGATCCTTCTGCTGTTGCAGGCAAGGGTAGTTGACGATCATGGCAATACTGAACGCCACCATGAACAGCACCGGCAGCGGCAGCAGGCCGGCGATCAGGGTGCACATCAGCGCCAGAGTCAGCAGACCGTTGAACCAGATCAGTTTCGGACGACGGGCATCCGGGAACTGCGACACGCTGATTTCGCTGTGATCGATTTCGTCGCCGATCAGGTGCAGTTCACCCAGACGCGCACGCTCACGTTTGCCGTAGAAGTAGGCAATGATCAGGATCGCCACCACACCGGCAGCCATCGCCGGGATCATTGGTACGAAGATGTCCGACGGGTCCACGTGCAGCGCACTGGCGGCACGGGCGGTCGGGCCGCCCCATGGGGTCATGTTCATCACGCCGCCGGCGAGGATGATCAGGCCGGCCATGATCCGCGGGCTCATGCCGATGCGGCTGTACAGCGGCAGCATGGCGGCCACGCAGATCATGTAAGTGGTCGCGCCGTCACCATCGAGGGAAACGACGAGCGCCAGTACGGCGGTGCCGACCGAAACTTTCAGCGGGTCGCCCTTGACCAGTTTGAGGATCTTGCGCACAGCCGGGTCGAACAGGCCGGAGTCGATCATCAGGGCGAAATACAGAATCGCGAACATCAGCATCACGCCGGTCGGCGCAAGCTTGGTAATACCTTCGAGCATCATCGGGCCGATCTTCGGCGCGAAGCCACCGAACAGGGCGAACAGGATCGGGATGATGATCAGAGCGATCAGCGCGGACAGGCGCTTGGTCATGATCAGGAACATGAACGTGATGACCATGGCGAAGCCAAGGAAAGTCAGCATGGGAATACTCCAGGCGTAGCGCGGCTAGGTAAGTGAGCGGATCGGGCGGGATCAGCGCAGAACGGGAAGCACGAGACGTACGGGCGGAGTTGGAGCAAGGAGGCGGGTTACAGAGGACATCAGAATCACCATTGTTGTTGTTAATTGGGCCTGTCGCGGGAGCAATCACACGCGTTGGCCAACCGGTCTGTTGCCGGCAGTGGCGGCGATCCTAATGGGGCAACCTTTCAGCCAGCTTTCGCAGGTGAAAGCATCGATGCGAACGGCCAACCGAC
This sequence comes from Pseudomonas sp. stari2, assembly GCF_040760005.1. Taxonomy (NCBI): domain Bacteria; kingdom Pseudomonadati; phylum Pseudomonadota; class Gammaproteobacteria; order Pseudomonadales; family Pseudomonadaceae; genus Pseudomonas; species Pseudomonas sp. Stari2. Next base: position 243,965 of record NZ_CP099760.1, on the reverse strand, counting down.
CGTCGGATGCGACTAGAGGCAATGAACACGGATACGTGAGGGCGGGACAATGAGTGAATTGCACAGCGGCGGCTGCCATTGCGGACATATCCGTTATCAGTTCAGCGGAGCCTTGCGCGACATTGCCCATTGCCACTTCTCGACCAGCAAAGAAACAGCCTGATCAAAAAATAGACAGATCCAGCGGCCGCATCGCGCCCATCCAGATTGCGTGCTCGGTGTGGTCGAGCAAGTCATCACCGGTGTCCGGGTGCAGGAACACCACCAACCCCTTGCGATTGAGCGCCAGCCACGGCAGCACTTCGCCGATCAGCTCGGGCCCGAAGGCCAGTTGGCAGCTCCAGTCCGGATGCGGGCCGACCGGGCGTTCGTGCACACGGCCCATCTTCAATGGGAATAATTTCGCGGCCTGCTCACACAGCGTCCGCGCCTGTTCGATGGTGCTGGCGTCGTAATAAACGTGAGCGTGATAACCCTTGATCGTCTGCATCGCAAACCCTCTGTATCGGTTCGAACCCTCGGCGTTGGCCGTATGTCACACGCCATACAAGGGAAAACAAAAGGGACCTCAGCCATGAAAAATGCCGAAACCCCGGTGGTAAAAGTGGTGCTCTATGGTGCCATGAGTAGCCTGGGCAGTGCGTTGATGGCTGAACTGCTGCGCCGCCAGCACGAAGTCATCGCGATCCTCGACGATCTGACGGCGCTCGCGCCACGGCCGGGGCTGCGTACTAAAAGCGGCGACCTGCTGGACGCCAAGCGGGTCAATCAGAGCGTGGCCGGCAGCTCGGCGGTGATCTGCCTGCTCAATGCGCCGGGCCTGCCGTTGAGCAGCGATCATGTCGAGAAATCCGTGGTGCTGGGGCCTGTGGAACAGGTTTTGGCGGTGGATGCGTTGATCGACGGGTTGCAGGCTGCGAACGTCTCGCGGCTGTTTGTCATCGGCGAATTCGAAGCACTGGACGATCCGGAAAACGCCGACCCATTGCAACGCCACGCCGCCAAGGAAATACGCGAAGCCCTGCAAAGCAGCCCGCTGCACTGGACGCTGGTCAATGCACCGCGCAGTGTCGCCGGGCTGACAATCGAGCATTTCAGTCAGGTCGGCCGCACGCTTGAACCGGGTCTCGCCGAGCCGCTGGAGCGCCTGAGTCGGGTGGCGGTGGGGATTTCCGATGAGCTGCGGTTGAATCTGCATCTGCGTCAGCACGTGGATTTTGTTGCTGCTACCTGATCCGTTACACAGCAATCGAGGGTAACGGCAGTCCGGCCAGGGACTCGGCGCTGCTGGCCTGTTCGGCCATCAGCCAATCCACGAACGTCTGGATCAATGCGCCCCGGCGTTTGCGCTGCGGCAACACCACGTAATAACCGAGGCGCGACAGGGTGGTCTCGGCGATCGGCCGGCACAACAGCCCTTGGGTTAATAAGTTATCCACAAGGTGCCGCCAGCCGATGGCCACACCCTGACCGCCAATCGCCGCTTGAATCAGCAAGGTGTAGTTGTCGAAACGCAGTTGGCCCGGCGCGGGCGGCGTGTTGATGCCGAGTTCGCGGAACAGACCGCTCCAGTCGAACCAGTTGCTGCTGTTCTCACCGCGCAAATGCAGCAGCGGAAACTCCAGCAGCGCCTGTAGCGGCAAGGGCAGGGCGCGATCCTTGAGCAATTGCGGACTGCACACGGGAAACACTTCTTCGCTGAACAGCCAGTGACTTTCGCCCTGCTTGAAACGACCGTCGCCGAACAGTACGGCAACGTCGATATCCGGGCGCAGCATGTTGTGATTGCGCTCGCTGGTGACCAGGCTCACGTCCACCTGTGGATAAGCTTCATGGAAACGGTACAGGCGTGGCATCAGCCAGTACGCGGCGAAGGCGAAATCGGTGGCGACCTGCAGCACTTCATGTTGCTGCTGCGTGCTGATTGCGCTCAATCCTGCGTCGATATTCTGCAAACCGAGGGTAACCTGCTCAAACAGGATCGAACCGACCTCGGTCAGCTCAATGCCTCGGTAGATCCGGTCGAACAGCCGTGTTCCGAGCTGCTCCTCCAGCCTTTTGATCTGCTGACTGATGGCCGGCTGAGTGGTGCCGAGCTCCACCGCTGCAGCGGTAAAACTGCGATGACGGGCAGCCGCCTCGAAGGCACGCAGCAGATCCAGCGACAAATCACCGAGGGCTTCATACATAAGCTGTGCTTATCCTAGTCATTGTCCGGCGCGGGCTTTACCGGAAATTGCGTGGAATCCATGCTCGATCGCAGCAATGTCGCATAAATATTCACTATGGAATGCCGCGATCACATGAAGCGCAAGAACATTCTTTTCATCATGGCCGATCAAATGGCCGCGCCAATGTTGCCGTTCTACGGCCAGTCGCCGATCAAACTGCCGAATCTCAGCCGCCTCGCCGAACAAGGCGTGGTGTTCGATGCCGCGTACTGCAACAGCCCGCTGTGCGCGCCGTCGCGTTTCACCCTGGTCAGCGGCCAGTTGCCGAGCAAGATCGGCGCCTACGACAACGCCGCCGATTTCCCCGCCGACATCCCCACCTACGCCCATTACCTGCGCCGCCTCGGTTACCGCACCGCGCTGTCGGGCAAGATGCATTTCTGCGGCCCCGATCAACTGCACGGTTACGAAGAGCGCCTGACCAGCGACATCTACCCGGCCGACTACGGCTGGGCGGTGAACTGGGACGAGCCCGACGTGCGGCCGAGCTGGTATCACAACATGTCGTCGGTGTTGCAGGCCGGGCCGTGCGTGCGCACCAACCAGCTCGACTTCGACGAAGAGGTGGTGTTCAAGGCGCAGCAATACCTGTTCGACCATATTCGCGAGGACGGCGACCAGCCGTTCTGCCTGACCGTGTCGATGACTCACCCCCACGACCCGTACACGATTCCCAAGGCCTTCTGGGATTTGTACGACGATGCGGATATCCCGCTTCCGACAACGCCGGATCAGCATTCGCTCGATCCGCACTCCCAGCGATTGCTCAAGGTTTACGACCTGTGGGACAAGCCGCTGCCTGTGGATAAGATTCGCGATGCGCGTCGCGCTTATTTCGGCGCCTGTAGCTATATCGACGCCAACGTCGGCAAACTCCTGCAAACCCTTGAGGATACAGAGCTTATCGATGACACCATCATCGTGTTCTCCGGCGATCACGGCGACATGCTTGGGGAAAAAGGCCTCTGGTACAAAATGCACTGGTTCGAGATGGCAGCGCGAGTGCCCCTGTTGATAAGTGCTCCGGGTCAGTTCAATGCGGGCCGTGTGAGCGCCGCCGTGTCCACTGCCGACCTGCTGCCGACCTTCGTGGAGCTGGCCGGCGGCAGCCTGGAAGAAAATCTGCCGCTGGATGGCCGCTCGCTGGTGTCGCACCTGCAAGGGCAGGGTGGCCATGACGAGGTGTTCGGCGAATACATGGCCGAAGGCACCGTCAGCCCGCTGATGATGATCCGGCGTGGCGCCTACAAATTTATCTACAGCGAGACCGACCCTTGCCTACTCTTCGATGTGGATAACGATCCACGGGAACAGGAAGAACTCAGTCAATCCTCGCAACATCGCCAGCTTTTCGACGATTTTCTCGCCGAAGCACGGGCCAAGTGGGACATTCCGGCGATCCACCGCGATGTCCTCGAAAGCCAGCGGCGCCGGCGCTTCGTTGCCGAGGCGCTGACCATCGGCAAGCTGAAGAGCTGGGATCACCAGCCGCTGGTGGACGCCAGTCAGCAGTACATGCGCAACCACATCGACCTCGATGACCTGGAGCGCAAGGCCCGTTATCCACAACCCTGCCAAAACCAATAACGTTAAGGGGAAGTCCATGGTCAAGTTATCCACAGTCGTGACGGTCAGTCTGCTGGCACTGGGCAGCGCATCCGCGTTCGCCGAGAGCTGCGACACGGTGAAAATGGCCGATCCCGGCTGGAGCGACATCGCCGCGACCAATGCCATCACCGGGTTTCTGCTGGATGGCATGGGCTACAAGGCCAAGGTCGACACCCTCGCGGTGCCAATCACCTTCGGTGGTTTGAAGGACGGCCAGGTCGACGTGTTCCTCGGCAACTGGATGCCGGCGCAGCAGGGTTTCTACGACAAGTTCGTCGCCACCGGCGATGTCACGCAGCTGGCGAAGAACCTCGACGGCACCGAATTCACCCTGGCCGTGCCGGATTATGTGTGGGATGCGGGTGTGCATAACTTTGCTGACCTGAACAAATTCGCCGACAAGTTCGAGCGCAAGATCTACGGCATCGGCTCCGGCGCGCCGGCGAACATTTCGCTGCAAGAGATCATCAAGAAGAACGACTTCGACATGGGCCAGTGGAAGCTGATCGAGTCCAGCGAACAGGCGATGCTTGCCGAGGTCTCGCGGGCGGTGAAGAAACAGAAATTCGTCACCTTCCTCGGCTGGACCCCGCACCCGATGAACGTGCAGCTGAAAATGCATTACCTCAAGGGCGGCGAGAAATACTTCGGCGACACGGGCAGCGTCTACACCCTGACCCGCAAGGGCTACGCCGAGGCCTGTCCGAATGTGGGTAAATTGCTGACCAATCTTTCGTTCACTCAGGAGATGGAGAACAGCATCATGGCTGAGGTGGTGAACAAGAAGGTCAGCAATGCGGATGCGGTGAAGGCTTGGATCAAGGCAAATCCGGGGGTGTTGGATAAGTGGCTTGATGGTGTGAAAACCGTGGACGGCAAAGATGCGTTGCCGGCCGTAAAAGCCAAACTGTAACTACGCGGCCGATCGTTCCCACGCTCTGCGTGGGAACGCCGCAATGGACGCTCGGCGTCCCGGGCTGCGTACAATGCGCAAAATTTCACCCGAGAGGATCCATGGCCCTCCCCAGCCGTCGCTCACTTTTCCCCTTCCTGACCTGGCTGCCCCGGCAGACCCGCGCCAGCGTCGGGCGGGATCTGGTCGTCGGCCTCAGCGGCGCGATTCTCGCGTTGCCGCAGTCGATTGCCTACGCCCTGATCGCCGGGCTCCCACCCGAGTACGGCCTGTATGCCGCGATCATCCCGGTACTGATCGCCTGCCTGTGGGGCTCGTCGTGGCATTTGATCTGCGGCCCGACCGCTGCCATTTCGATTGTCCTGTTCGCCAGTGTCAGTCCACTGGCCGTGCCTGCATCACAGGACTACATCACCCTGATTCTGCTGCTGACGTTCCTGGCGGGGATTTTCCAGTGGCTGCTTGGCCTGTTGCGCTTCGGCGCGCTGGTGAATTTCGTCTCGCACTCGGTGGTGCTGGGTTTCACCCTCGGCGCGGCGGTGGTGATTGCCATCGGTCAACTGCCGAATCTGCTGGGGCTGGATCTGCCGGCCAAGGCCACGGCATTGGCCAGCCTGATGGATCTGCTGCGGCATCTGGGGGCTGTGGATAAACCGTCGCTGGTTCTCGGTGTCGCTACGGTGGTGGTTGGCGTATTGCTCAAACAACTGCTGCCACGCTGGCCGACGCTGCTGATGACCTTGGTGCTCGGCAGTCTGGTGGTGTGGCTGTGGCCGGCGATGTTCGGCCATGTTCAATTGGTCAGCGCTTTTGTCGGGCGCCTGCCGCCGTTCAGCGGGTTACCGCTGGATGTAGATCTGGTCCTGCGCCTGCTGCCGAGCGCCGTAGCGGTGGGCATGCTCGGGCTGGTCACCAGTCTGTCGATCGCCCGTTCGATTGCCGCGCGTTCCCAGCAACTGCTCGATGCCAATCAGGAAGTCCGTGCCCAGGGACTTTCCAACATCGTCGGGGCGTTCTTTTCGGGATCATTGTCAGCCGGCTCGTTCACCCGCTCCGGACTGAGCTATGAGGCCGGGGCCTGTTCACCGCTGGCCGGGGTGTTTTCGGCGTTGTGGGTGGCGCTGTTCGCGATTTTCGGCGCCGGGTTGATTGCACACATTCCGATCCCGGCCATGGCCGGCAGCATTCTGTTGATCGCCTGGGGGCTGGTGGATTACCGTGGCATTCGTGCGTTGCTGCGGGTCAGCCGGGCCGAGTTTGTGGTGATGAGCCTCACCTGCGTTGCCACGTTGCTGCTGGAATTGCAGACGGCGATTTATGCCGGGGTGCTGGCGTCGCTGTTTTTCTACCTCAAGCGCACCTCGCAACCCCGGGTGCAGCATTGGCGCGATGGCGAAGACGATGTTTTGCGGGTCGGCGGGTCGATCTTTTTCGGCGCCAGCCACTACCTGCAAGTGCGTCTGCAACGGATGCATGGCGCGCGGGTGGTGATCGAGGCGCAGCAGATCAACTTCATCGACTATTCCGGCGTGGAAATGCTTCATCAGGAGGCCCGGCGCCTGCTGCGTCAGGATCGCAGCCTGACCTTGCGTCAGGCGCGACCACAGGTAGTGGAGGAGTTGCGCAAACTCGAAGGGCCGGAGAAATGCCCGATCCGCTTCGAAGACTAAAGCGCCTTACAGCGTCAGTTGTCGACGCAACTCCGCCAGAACCGGCGCAGTGTCGGGACGCACACCGCGCCACAGGAAGAAGGCTTCCGCCGCCTGTTCCGCCAGCATGCCCAAGCCATCCATCACCACGCCCGCACCATGCTCGCTGGCCCAGCGGCAGAACGCGGTCGGTTCCTTGCCGTACATCATGTCGTAGCACAGGGTCTTGCCGGGTTCGATCAGACTTTCTGCAATCGGCGGCACATCGCCGGTGAGACTGGCAGAGGTGGCGTTGATGATCACGTCCACCGGCTCGCGCAGCCAATCGTAACCGCTGGCCGACACCGGCCCGAGGTCGCAGAACAGTTCAGCCAGCAGCTCGGCCTTGTCCACTGTGCGGTTGGCGATGATCACCGAGGCCGGTTTTTCTGCCAGCAACGGCTCCAGCGCACCGCGCACCGCGCCACCGGCGCCGAGCAGCAGAATGCGTTTGCCGGTGAGGCTGAACCCGGCGTTGACCGTCAGATCGCGCACCAGCCCGGCACCATCGGTGTTATCCCCGAGCAAGGTGCCGTCAGCGAGTTTGCTCAAGGTGTTCACCGCGCCCGCGCGCTGGGCACGGTCAGTCAGGCTGTTGGCCAGGCGGTAGGCGTCTTCCTTGAACGGCACGGTCACGTTGGCACCGCGACCTTCCTGGAAAAACGCCGTGGCGCAGCCGGAAAAATCGTCGAGCGGCGCCAGCAGCGTGCTGTAGTCAAGGCTCTGCCCGGTCTGTTCGGCGAACAGTTTGTGAATCATCGGCGACTTGCTGTGGCCGATCGGGTTACCGAAAACGACGTAACGATCCATCAGAAGTCCTCAGGCCTGGGCCAGCCAGTCGCGGTCTTGCAGGAAGTACTCGGTCAGGCGTGCTTCTTCGCTGCCCGGCTCGGCTTTCCAGTCGTAGGCCCAGCGTACTTGTGGCGGCAGCGACATCAGGATCGACTCGGTTCGCCCGCCCGACTGCAGGCCGAACAGGGTGCCACGGTCGTAGACCAGGTTGAACTCGACGTAGCGACCGCGACGGAACTCCTGGAACTCACGCTGTTTGGCGGTGAACGCATCGTTCTTGCGGCGTTGCACGATTGGCAGGTAAGCGTCGATGTATGCATCGCCGATGGCGCGCATGAAGGCGAAGCTGGTATCGAAGTCCCACTCGTTCAGGTCGTCGAAGAACAGGCCGCCGATGCCACGCGGCTCGTGGCGATGCTTGATGTGGAAATAGGTGTCGCACCAGGCCTTGTAGCGCGGATAGACGTCCGGGCCGAACGGCGCGCAGGCCTGCTCGGCGATGCGGTGCCAGTGGATGCAGTCTTCTTCGTTGCCGTAATACGGCGTCAGGTCGAAGCCACCGCCGAACCACCAGACCGGCTCCTCGCCTTCCTTCTCGGCAATGAAAAAGCGCACGTTGGCGTGGGACGTCGGCACATGCGGGTTGTGCGGATGGATGACCAGCGACACGCCGAGGGCTTCGAAACCTCGCCCGGCCAGTTCCGGCCGATGGGCGCTGGCGGACGGTGGCAGGCCACTGCCGAAGACGTGGGAAAAGTTGACGCCGCCCTTTTCGATTACTGTGCCGTTCTCGATCACCCGGGTGCGACCGCCACCGCCGGCTGCACGGGTCCAGGCGTCTTCGACGAAGCGCGTGCCACCGTCTTCGGATTCCAGGGCCGCGCAGATGCGGTCTTGCAGGTCGAGCAGATAGGCCTTTACGGCGTCGGTGCGGGTCGTCATGGCTTCACCTTGGATCGGGCATCGCCCCGTGGGCGAGGGGGTGGCGCAAATGGGCGCGTAGCATACCATCGCAGGTAGGCACGCCGCAGTTGACGAAGATCAAGCAGGGGAGTTCGATAGGGGCCTTCCGAATCGTCCCAAGGAGTAGGCAGATGGCAAAGCGAATCCAGTTCCGCACCCATGGCGGCCCCGAAGTGCTCGAATACGTTGACTACCAGCCCGCCGAACCCGGCCCGCAGCAAGTTCGCGTGAGCAACAAGGCCATCGGCCTGAATTTCATCGACACCTACTACCGCAGCGGTCTCTACGCGCCACCGTCATTGCCGTCCGGAGTAGGGGCGGAAGGCGCGGGCATCGTCGAGGCAGTGGGCAGCGCCGTCACCCGGTTCAAGGTCGGTGACCGCGTGGCGTATGGCAGCGGCCCACTGGGCGCGTACAGCGACGTGCACGTCCTGCCCGAGGCCAATCTGGTGCACCTGCCGGACGCCATCAGCTTCGAAACCGCCGCCGGCGTGATGCTCAAGGGCCTGACCGTGCAGTACCTGCTGCGTCAGACCTATGAACTCAAGGGCGGCGAAACCATTCTGTTCCACGCGGCGGCCGGCGGCGTCGGTTTGCTGGCCTGCCAATGGGCGAAAGCGCTGGGAGTGAAGCTGATCGGCACCGTCAGCTCGCAAGCCAAAGCCGATCTGGCCAAGGCCCATGGCGCCTGGGAAACCATCGACTACAGCCACGAAAACGTTGCCCAGCGGGTGCTGGAATTGACCGACGGGAAAAAAGTCCCGGTAGTCTACGACGGCGTCGGCAAGGACACCTGGCTGGCCTCGCTGGACAGCGTGGCGCCCCGTGGGCTGCTGGTGAGCTTCGGCAATGCGTCGGGCGCGGTGGAAGGCGTGAATCTGGGGATTCTGGCGGCGAAAGGATCGCTGTACGTCACCCGGCCAACGCTCGCGACCTACGCCAACAACGCAGAGAACCTGCAACGCATGGCGGATGAGCTGTTCGGGATGATCACCAGCGGCAAGCTGAAAGTGGATATCAGCCAGCGTTATCCACTGGCTGAAGCGGCAAAAGCGCAGACCGAGTTGTCGGCGCGACGCACGACAGGTTCGACTGTTCTATTGCCTTGAGTGCGCCATCGCCGGCAAGCCGGCTATTGCAGGCAACGCGGAGTCAGGACGGGCGCACAACCCTGCCACTCGCCAGATCGCGAATCAGGCTCGGGTTCTTGCGCCCACCGAGCATTCCGCCCAACACCAGATCGACCTGACCACGGAAATACTGCTCGACCCGCAAGCGACTCTTCGCCGCCGGCCTGCCTTGCGGGTTGGCCGAGGTCGAGATCAACGGCCCGACCAGCGAGCACAAGTCCCGCACCTGCGGATGATCACTGACCCGCAATGCCACGGTGTCATGCACCCCGGTCACCCACTCCGGCAACAGGTTCTGGTGCGGCACCAGCCAGGTGTTCGGCCCCGGCCAGGTACTGGCCATGCGATCGATCCAGTCCTGGGGGAAATCCTCGAACAGGAAATCGAACTGACGAATGTTGTCGGCGACCAGGATCAACCCCTTGTCCACCGAACGGTTCTTGATCGCCAACAGGCGATCCACCGCTTCTTCATTCCACGGATCGCACCCCAGCCCCCAGACGGCTTCGGTTGGATAGGCAATCACCGCCCCGGCGCGAATCTCTCGTGCGGCTTGTTGCACACGCCAACTGTTGACCATGAAAAACTCTCCGAAAACAGGTTTTGCGCAGTTTACCGATCTTCAATGTAAAACCTAGCTTACCCGCGCAAACCAGCGGCCGTTTTCGCATACCGCGCGGCCATCCATCTCCAATTCGGTCAACGCCGCCAGCACTTTGGGCAAAGCCCAGCCACTGCTGTCGGCCAAGCCCTCACTGGTGTGAGGTGCCGCGTGCAGCAGGCGCAGCAACGGATTGTCCGTAGCCGGTGCAGTGGTGGATACCGGCAAGTGCTGCCAGCCACGCAGGGCCTCGAGGATATGCTCGATGGTTTCTACCAGTACCGCGCCATCGCGGATCAGTTGATGGCAACCGCGCGCGCCGGGGTGGTGAATCGAGCCGGGAATCGCATAGACCTCACGACCCTGTTCCGCTGCCAGTCGCGCGGTGATCAGCGAGCCGCTGGCCACACTGGCCTCGACCACCAGTACGCCGAGGGACAAACCGCTGATGATCCGGTTGCGCCTGGGGAAGTTGCTCGCCGTCGGTCCGGCGTCCAGTGGAAACTCCGAAATCACCGCGCTGCCAGAGGCAATCATCGTCTCCGCCAGCCGCCGATTGCGCTGTGGATAAAATTTTTCCAGCCCGGTGCCCAGCACACCCACGGTTTGCCCGCCGACGTCGAGCGCGGCTTGATGCACGGCGGCATCGATGCCCAGCGCCAGGCCACTGGTGATGACGAAACCGGCTCCGGCCAGGCTGCGGGCAAACGCCGTGGCGGTGTCCATGCCCGGACGTGAAGCGCGGCGGCTACCGACCATCGCCAGTTGCGGTTTTTCCAGGATCAGCGGTTTACCGGCGACGAACAGCAGCGGTGGTGGATCAGGAATCTGCGCCAGCAATGCCGGGTAATCCGGCTGGTCCCACATCAGCAAATGCTGGCCCGGGCGCTCTAGCCAGGCCAATGCGCGACTGGCACCATCACGCACTTCAGGACAACGGCGGGCGTCGGCGCTCGCCACCGGCAAACCCAGCGAGCGCCAGGCACTGGCCGGCGCACTGATGGCTTTGGAGGCGGAGCCGAACGCTTCGAGCAACCGGGAAAAACGTTTCGGGCCGATTTCCGGCAAGCGGTGCAGGCGCAAACGCGCTTCCAGTTCCGCCGGGGAAACCGGCGTAGAGACAGACATCATCATGGATCATCCTTGATCGTTATAAGCCCCGAACCTTTCGGAACAAGCTGTGGATAACTCTGTTGGTAACTTGTGAAGCCAGCTAAGGATTTCGCACCTTGTCCAGCACCGCCAGCGAGCGCGATGCGTTGAGTACCAGGCCGTAACTGAGCTTGTCGTAGGTACGGAACACCATCAGCAATCCGGCACGTTCATCGGGGATTTTCAACGGCTGGCCGGTGATCCGGTCACGCACGGTTTCCCCGGTCTTCATCACCACCAGCACGTTGCCTTCGACCAAACCGTCGCGTTTGCCCTTGTTCAGGGTCACCACGTCCATTGCGCCGATCTGTGTTACGCCCCGTGGCACGTCGATGATCAGGCCTTTGATGTCGGTGGAGGGAGCGCTGGGCATGAAGGTCGAGTTGATCGAACGCTCTTCGCCGCTGAACAGACGGTCGCCGAGGCGCACTTCCTGGGTGGTGCGTTGCAGGGCGAGGGTGGCAACGTCACCCTCGGTGGCGACGATTTCACCGCCGCCGATGTCATCGGCGTTGATCCCAAGAAACTCCTTGCTCTGCGGATCGGTGTAGACCTTGCCCTGGCGGAAGATGCCGTAGACCGGCTGGTTCGGATCGAAATGCCCGCGGGCGAAGATCCGGTCGCCGGTGCCGCTGAGCACCCGCTCGGCATCGCCGGCAACGATGTACGGCGCCTTGTCGAAGTCCTCGACCTTGTCGACGATGCGGTTGCTCAGCAGAAAGCTGTTGATGGATTTGAGCGGAATGCTCGGGATCGCTTCGGCCACCGGGCTGCTGCGGATCCGTGGCGACAGCTTGATCGTGCCGCGCGACTCCCCGCGATTGAGGGTCAGGCGGGGCTGGCCGTTGACGTAACTGAGCGTCAGCGTGTCGCCCGGATAGATCAGGTTGGGGTTTTCGATCTGCGGATTGGCCCGCCACAGCTGCGGCCACTGCCAGGGTTCGCGCAAATATTTACCGGAGATGTCCCAGAGCGTATCCCCGGAAACCACTGTGTATTGCTGTGGAAAACCTTCCTTGAGTTGCACTTGCCCGTGCGCTGCGCCGGCCGAAGCCAGAAACAGCAGGGCGAGTAGTGATTTCCTCATGCGGTGAATCCCTTTATTATGTGCGTTCGCGTGAAACGCCAGAGCCCCCGTGGCTCGCTCCCTGCTCTATGCTTAAAAGCAAGGAGCTACGTTTCACAACGGTAGCCTGCATCTTCGGACCCGCCAGGCCATCGCCCGACTTTACCTCACACGTGCAGCAATCAAGCTTATGGCCATTTTGAACATCCTCGAATTTCCGGACCCGCGTCTGCGCACTATCGCCAAACCTGTGGCTGTAGTGGACGACGAAGTGCGTCAGCTGGTCGATGACATGTTTGAAACAATGTATGAAGCGCCGGGCATCGGCCTTGCCGCGACCCAGGTCAACGTGCACAAACGTATCGTCGTGATGGACCTTTCCGAAGACCGCACCGAACCCCGGGTGTTCATCAACCCCGAGTTCGAATCGCTGACCGACGAAATGGAGCAATACCAGGAAGGCTGCCTCTCGGTGCCGGGTTTCTACGAAAACGTCGACCGCCCGCAGAAGGTCAAGATCAAGGCTCTGGATCGTGACGGCCAGCCTTACGAACTGATCGCCGAAGGCCTGCTCGCCGTGTGCATCCAGCACGAATGCGACCACCTCAACGGCAAGTTGTTCGTCGATTACCTGTCCACGCTCAAACGCGACCGGATCAAGAAGAAACTGGAAAAGCAGCACCGCCAGAACGCTTGATGCCCCTCTCCAAAGGCTTGCTGCGGCAAGCCTTTTTCTTTTTATGAGACTCCCCCATGACTGAGCCACTGCGCATCGTTTTTGCCGGCACCCCGGAATTCGCCGCCGAACACCTCAAGGCCTTGCTGGACAGCCCTTACGAGATCGTTGCGGTCTACACCCAACCGGATCGTCCGGCCGGTCGTGGGCAAAAACTGATGCCGAGCCCGGTCAAACAGCTCGCTCTGGAAAACAATATCCAGGTGTTGCAGCCGCCGACCCTGCGCAACGCTGACGCTCAAGCCGAGCTCGCAGCTCTCAAGCCTGACTTGATGGTGGTGGTCGCCTACGGCCTGATCCTGCCGCAAGTGGTGCTGGATATTCCGCGCCTGGGTTGCATCAACAGCCACGCCTCGCTGCTGCCACGCTGGCGTGGTGCGGCGCCAATCCAGCGCGCCGTGGAAGCGGGCGATGCCGAAAGCGGCGTGACCGTGATGCGCATGGAAGCGGGCCTCGATACCGGGCCGATGCTGCTCAAGGTCGTCACCCCGATCAGCGCCGAAGACACCGGTGGCAGCCTCCACGACCGTCTCGCCGAGATGGGCCCGCCAGCCGTCGTGCAAGCGATTGCCGGTCTGGCTGCTGGCACCCTGGAAGGCGAAGTGCAGAACGACGACCTCGCCACCTACGCGCACAAACTGAACAAGGACGAAGCGCGCATCGACTGGAGCCGTCCGGCCGTCGAGCTGGAACGTCTGGTCCGCGCCTTCAATCCATGGCCGATCACCCACAGCACGCTCAACGGCGAAGCACTTAAAGTGCTGGCGGCGACACTGGCCGAAGGCAAAGGCGCACCGGGCACCATCCTCGGCGCCAGCAAGGACGGTCTGCTCGTCGCCTGTGGCGAACAGGCGCTGTGCCTGACCCGCTTGCAATTGCCCGGCGGCAAGGCACTGAACTTCAGCGATCTGTTCAACAGCCGTCGTGAGAAATTCGCCACCGGCACCGTACTGGGCGCAACGGTGGACGCTCAATGAACCCGCGTCTGGCTGCCGCCAAGGCACTCGCCGCCGTCCTGAGCGGCAAGGCTTCGCTCAACAGCTCTCTGCCGACGCAACTGGACAAGGTCGAGGATCGCGATCGCGGTTTCACCCAGGATCTGGCGTTCGGCACCGCCCGCTGGCAGCCACGTTTGTCGGCGCTGGCGGAGAAACTGCTGCAGAAGCCGTTTAAGGCCGCCGACGCCGATGTCGAGGCGTTGCTGCTGGTCGGTCTCTATCAGTTGCTCTACACCCGCGTCCCGCCGCACGCCGCCATCGGCGAAACCGTCGGTTGCGCGGACAAGCTGAAAAAGCCGTGGGCCAAAGGCCTGCTCAACGCCGTACTGCGCAGCGCCCAGCGCGAAAGTGAGGCGATCTTCGCCGAACTGGAACGCGACCCGGTGGTGCGCACCGCCCACCCGCGCTGGCTACAAAAATCCCTGAAAGCATTCTGGCCTGAGCAATGGGAAGCGATCTGCGAGGCCAACAACGCGCATCCGCCGATGATCCTGCGGGTCAACCGCCGTCATCACAGCCGTGACGCCTACCTCGGTCTGCTGACTGAAGCGGGCATCGCCGCGCAGCCGTGCACCTTCAGCCGCGACGGCATCGTCCTCGACGCCGCCGCTGACGTGCGCAGCCTCCCGGGTTTCGCCGAGGGCTGGATCAGCGTGCAGGACGAAGCCGCGCAACTGGCCGCAGACCTTCTTGATCTCGCGCCGGGCCAACGAGTGCTGGACGCCTGCTGTGCACCGGGCGGCAAGACCTGCCACATCCTCGAAGCCGAACCGGCACTGGCCGGTGTGGTCGCGGTGGACCTGGAAGCCAAGCGTCTGGTGCGGGTGAAAGAAAACCTCGAACGCCTCGGTCTGAACGCCGAACTGATCGCCGCCGACGGTCGCGACACGGCGGCATGGTGGGACGGCAAACCGTTCCAGCGCATCCTGCTCGACGCGCCGTGCTCGGCCACCGGGGTGATCCGCCGCCATCCAGACATCAAGCTGACCCGTCAGGCCGACGACATCGTCGCCCTCGCGCAACTGCAAGGCGAGTTGCTCGACGCGATGTGGAAAACCCTCGAAGTGGGCGGCATCCTGCTGTACGCCACCTGCTCGACCTTGCCGACCGAGAACACCGAAGTCATCGGCGCATTCCTTGAGCGCACGCCAGGTGCCCGGGAACTGGATCTGGCCACCGCAGCCGGGATCAAGCAACCCCATGGTCGCCAATTGCTGGCCCAGCAGGGCGGGCATGACGGGTTCTACTACGCCAAGCTGATCAAGATCGCTGCCGCGCGCGGCTAAACGGATTCAATGGAGTGACTGGATGAAAATCATCATCCTCGGTGCAGGGCAGGTCGGCGGTTCGCTGGCTGAACATCTGGCCAGCGAAGCCAACGACATCACCGTGGTCGACACCGATGGCGACCGTCTGCGCGACCTTGGCGACCGTCTCGATATCCGCACCGTGCAGGGCCGTGGCTCGCTGCCGACCGTGCTGCGTCAGGCCGGTGCCGACGACGCCGACATGCTGGTGGCGGTGACCAACAGCGACGAAACCAACATGGTTGCCTGCCAGGTTGCCCACACCCTGTTCCACACCCCGACCAAGATCGCCCGGGTACGCGAAGCCTCGTATCTGACGCGCGAGGAGCAACTGTTCCAGAACGAAGCGATTCCGGTCGACGTGCTGATCAGCCCCGAGCAAGTGGTCACCAACTACATCAAGCGCCTGATCCAGCATCCCGGCGCCTTGCAGGTGATCGACTTCTCCGAAGGCCAGGCGCAACTGGTGGCGGTGCGCGCCTATTACGGTGGGCCGCTGGTGGGGCAGCAATTGCGTCAGTTGCGTGAACACATGCCGAATGTGGAAACCCGGGTGGCGGCGATTTTCCGTCGTGACCGTCCGATTCTTCCTCAGGGTGACACGGTGATCGAGGCCGACGACGAAGTCTTCTTCATCGCCGCCCGTGAGAACATTCGCGCGGTAATGAGCGAAATGCGCCGTCTCGACGAAACCTACAAGCGCATCGTTATCGCCGGCGGCGGCCAGATCGGTGAGCGCCTGGCCGAGGCCATCGAAAGCCGCTATCAGGTGAAGATCATCGAGATGAACCCGGCACGCTGCCGTTATCTCTCCGATACCCTCGACAGCACCGTGGTGTTGCAGGGCAGCGCTTCAGATCGCGACCTGCTGCTGGAGGAGAACATCGCTGACGCGGACATTTTCCTCGCGCTGACCAACGACGACGAAGCCAACATCATGTCGTCGCTGCTGGCCAAGCGTCTGGGTGCGAAGAAGGTGATGACGATCATCAACAACCCGGCCTACGTCGACCTGATCCAGGGTGGCGACATCGACATCGCCATCAGCCCGCAACTGGCGACCATCGGTACCTTGCTGGCCCACGTGCGTCGGGGCGACATCGTCAGCGTGCACTCGTTGCGCCGTGGCGCGGCGGAAGCGATCGAAGCGGTGGCCCATGGTGATTCGAAGTCCAGCAAGGTTATCGGCAAGGCCATCGAGAACATCGCCCTGCCTCCCGGAACCACCATCGGCGCAATCATCCGTGATGAAGAAGTGATCATCGCCCACGACGACACGGTGATCGCTGCCGGCGACCATGTGATCCTGTTCCTTGTGGATAAAAAGCATATTCGCGATGTGGAGAAGCTGTTCCACGTGGGCCTGAGTTTCTTCTGACCGACCAAGAGGCGAGAGCGATGATCGAATCCCTGGAAAAAATGCTCGCCAAGGGTGTGGATAACTCGCTGCTGCGCTTCGGTCTGGGCAAGGGTTATCTGGATCTGGGAGAGAACGCGAAGGCGGCCGAGCATTTTCAGCGTTGCGTCGGCTTCGATCCGAAGTACTCGGCAGCGTGGAAACTGTTGGGTAAGGCACACTTGGCGCTGGGGGATCTGGCGTCTGCGCGGCAGGCATGGGAGCAAGGTCTGGAAGCGGCCCGGGCCCATGGCGACAAGCAGGCGGAGAAGGAAATGACGGTGTTTCTGAAGAAGCTCGAACGGCAGAAGCCGTGACGGCTGTGGATAACCCGTTTTGTCAGGTTATCCGCAATTGCCCATCGCCGATCAGTACCAGCGCGCCTCACCCGGCGGACGCTTCTTGAAGCGTTTCATGCTCCACATGTACTGGCTCGGATACGCCGCCACATAACGCTCGACCACCTGACTCATCGCTGCGCAGGAGGTTTCGGTGTCGGTGCTGTACATGGCTTCCGGCGCCGCTTCCAGAATCACCTTGTAGCCAGAACCGTCCGGCAGACGCAGGGCATGCAGGAATACCCCGACGGCCTTGCCGCCAGCGAGCATGTTCGGCACGAACTTGCTGGTCAGGGCCTGGGTCGCGAAGAACGGCACGAAGATCCCGGCGGATTCGGCCGGCTCCGGGTCTGCGGGAATCCCCACCTGCCCCCCCTTGCGCACTTCCTTGATGACACTGAGGATGCCTTCCTTGGTCGACGCCGCCACGCGGTTGCCCAGTTGCACCCGCTGCTTGCGCAGCAATTCATCCACAGCCTTGAGCTTCGGCGGGCGATAGAAAATGATCGGTTTGCACTGGCTGCAATAGAAGTGGTTGAGCACTTCCCAGTTGCCCAGGTGGCTGGTGATGCCGACCACGCCTTTGCCCGACGCCAGCGCATCCTTGAGGATGTCGAGGCCTTCGACTTCGCGCACCAGGTCGATGGAACGCTGGGCCGGCCAGATCCAGGCGCAGGCGCTTTCGGTCAGGGACTTGCCGATGTCTTTCAGGCTCTGACCGACCAGACGCTCACGTTCGGCCGGATCCATCTGTGGAAAACATTTGGCGAGGTTGATCCGCACCACGTCGCGGGAACGGTTGGGGGTTTTCCACATGATCCAGCCGATCGCCGAACCCACGGCCTGCACGGCCCGCCACGGAAGCAGGGCAAACAGCCGCAGAGCGCCAACCAGCATGGCGCCTTTAAACTTTTCCACAGGTCACTCCTGATCTTGTGCTGTGCGCGAGGCGGCCATTCTAACCGGCGTTGACGAGCTGCGCGTAGCGGTCGCAGTCCTGAGTGTGATCCATGACCATGCCAGAAGCCTGCATCAGCGCGTAGCAAATGGTCGGGCCGACGAAGGTGAAACCGGCCTTTTTCAGGCCTTTGCTCATGGCCACGGCTTGCGGGGTGATGGCCGGGACTTCGCTGCGATCCTTGAAATGATTGATCACCGGTCGGTTATCCACAAACGACCAGAGGAAGGCCACCGGATCTTCCAGCGCCAGCCAGGCCTGGGCGTTGCGCCGGGCGGCATTGAGCTTGAGACGGTTGCGGATGATCCCCGGATCGAGCATCAAGTCATCGATTTCCGCGTCGCTCATCTGCGCCACTCGTTGTACGTCGAAACCGTACAACACCTCGCGATATCGCTCGCGCTTGCGCAGCACGGTGATCCACGAAAGCCCGGCCTGGAACCCTTCGAGCAAAAGCAACTCGAACAATCCCTGCGCATCGCGTAGCGGCGTACCCCACTCCTGATCGTGGTAAGCCATGTACAGCGGATCTTCGTTGCACCAAAAGCAGCGTGGCATAAGGCTCCAGGGGGTGGAGGTGCGACTGAATCGGGTATACTCCCGCTCTTTAAATCGCAGCCCAAGAAACAGGTGAATTTCGTGAGCCAGCCTACGCCAGCCGTGCGTACCTTCCAAGACTTGATCCTCGCGCTCCAGCAATACTGGGCCGAGCAAGGTTGTGTGGTACTTCAGCCCTACGATATGGAAGTAGGCGCCGGCACTTTCCACACCGCGACATTCCTGCGTGCCATCGGCCCGGAAACCTGGAACGCCGCTTATGTACAGCCAAGCCGCCGTCCGACTGACGGCCGTTACGGCGAAAACCCGAACCGTCTGCAGCACTACTACCAGTTCCAGGTAGTCCTGAAGCCGAACCCGGACAACTTCCAGGAACTGTACCTGGGCTCCCTCAAGCATGTCGGCCTGGACCCGCTGGTCCACGACATCCGCTTCGTCGAAGACAACTGGGAATCGCCGACCCTCGGCGCCTGGGGTCTGGGCTGGGAAGTCTGGCTGAACGGCATGGAAGTGACTCAGTTCACTTACTTCCAGCAGGCGGGCGGCATCGAGTGCTACCCGGTGACCGGCGAGATCACCTATGGTCTGGAGCGTCTGGCCATGTACCTGCAGGGCGTGGATTCGGTCTACGACCTGGTCTGGGCTGACGGTCCGTTCGGCAGAGTGACCTACGGCGACGTGTTCCACCAGAACGAAGTGGAGCAGTCCACCTACAACTTCGAACACGCCAACGTCGACAAGCTGTTCGAACTGTTCGATTTCTACGAAAGCGAAGCCAAGCGCCTGATCGAGCTCGACCAGCCGCTGCCGTTGCCAAGCTACGAAATGGTCCTGAAGGCCTCGCACACCTTCAACCTGCTGGACGCACGCCGGGCGATCTCGGTGACTGCGCGTCAGCAATACATTCTGCGCGTTCGCACCCTGGCGCGTTCCGTCGCCCAAGCCTACCTGCTGGCCCGCGCCAAGCTGGGCTTCCCGATGGCAACCCCGGACCTGCGTGACGAAGTACTGGCCAAGCTGGAGGCTGCACAATGAGTGCTCAAGATTTTCTGGTTGAACTGGGCACCGAAGAACTGCCACCCAAAGCCCTGAACACCCTGGCCGAAGCGTTCCTCGCCGGTATCGACAAGGGCCTGCAGGCTACCGGCCTGAACTACGAGACCAAAACCGTCTACGCCGCGCCGCGTCGTCTGGCCGTGCTGATCACTGCGCTGGCGACCCAGCAGCCGGATCGCAGCATCAACCTCGACGGCCCGCCACGTCAGGCCGCGTTCGATGCCGAAGGCAACCCGACTCAAGCGGCACTGGGCTTTGCCAAGAAGTGCGGCGTCGAGCTGAGCGAAATCGACCAGAGCGGTCCGAAACTGCGCTACAGCCAGAACATTGCGGGCAAGCCGACTGCAAGTCTGCTGCCGACCATCGTCGAAGACTCGCTGAACGACCTGCCGATCCCGAAACGCATGCGTTGGGGTGCGCGCAAGGAAGAGTTCGTACGTCCGACCCAGTGGCTGGTGATGCTGCTCGGCGACCAGGTCATCGACTGCACGATCCTCGCTCAGAAGGCTGGCCGTGAGTCCCGTGGCCATCGTTTCCACCACCCGCAAAGCGTGCGCATCGGTTCGCCGTCGAGCTACCTGGCCGACCTGCGTGCCGCTTACGTGCTGGCCGACGCCAACGAGCGTCGCGAGATCATCAGCAAGCGCACCGAAGAGCTGGCGACCCGTCAGGAAGGCACTGCCATCGTGCCACCGGCGCTGCTCGACGAAGTGACTGCGCTGGTCGAGTGGCCAGTGCCGCTGGTGTGCTCGTTCGAGGAACGTTTCCTCGACGTGCCGCAGGAAGCGCTGATCACCACCATGCAGGACAACCAGAAGTACTTCTGCCTGCTGGATGCCGACGGCAAGTTGCTGCCACGCTTCATCACCGTGACCAACATCGAATCAAAAGACCCGCAGCAGATCATTGCCGGTAACGAGAAGGTGGTTCGCCCACGCCTCACCGACGCCGAGTTCTTCTTCAAGCAGGACAAGAAGCAGAAGCTCGAAGCGTTCAACGATCGCCTGCAGAACGTGGTGTTCCAGGAAAAACTCGGCAGTGTCTACGACAAGGCCGAGCGCGTGTCGAAACTGGCGGCCTACATCGCCGCACGTATCGGCGGCAACGCTTCGTGGGCTGCCCGCGCAGGCCTGCTGTCCAAGTGCGACCTGGCCACCGAAATGGTTGGCGAGTTCCCGGAGATGCAAGGTGTCGCCGGCTACTACTACGCCCTCAATGACGGCGAGCCGGAAGACGTCGCGCTGGCGCTGAACGAGCAGTACATGCCGCGCGGTGCCGGCGCTGAACTGCCAGCCACCCTGACCGGTGCAGCCGTGGCCATCGCTGACAAGCTCGACACCCTGGTCGGCATCTTCGGTATCGGCATGCTGCCGACCGGCAGCAAGGACCCGTATGCCCTGCGCCGTGCGGCACTGGGCGTGCTGCGGATCCTGATCGAGAAACAACTGGATCTGGACCTGAACGACGCCGTGGCTTTCGCCGTGAACTCCTTCGGTGCGAAGGTCAAGGCTGCCGGCCTGAACGACGCGGTGCTGGAATTCATCTTCGACCGTCTGCGTGCGCGTTACGAAGACGAAGGCGTGGATGTGGCCACCTACCTGTCGGTTCGTGCCCTGAAGCCGGGTTCGGCGCTGGACTTCGACCAACGTGTGCAAGCGGTTCAGGCCTTCCGCAAACTGCCGGAAGCGGCAGCGCTGGCGGCGGTGAACAAGCGTGTGTCGAACCTGCTGAGCAAAGTCGAAGGCTCCGTGCCGACCGACGTTCAGGCCAAGTACTTCGACAACGCCAACGAGTTCTCGCTGTACTCGGCGATCCAGCAAGCGGACCAGGCTGTACAGCCAATGGCAGCGGCGCGTCAGTACAACGAATCGCTGGCACGTCTGGCCGCCCTGCGCGAGCCGGTGGACGCGTTCTTCGACGCGGTGATGGTCAATGCCGAAGACGCCAATGTGCGGGCCAACCGTTACGCGCTGCTGGCGCGTCTGCGTGGCCTGTTCCTGGGCGTTGCCGACATTTCGCTGCTGGGTTGAGGGATTGCTGTTGAAACTGCTGATTCTCGATCGGGACGGAGTGATCAATTACGACTCCGACGCTTACATCAAGTCGGTGGAGGAGTGGATTCCGTTACCCGGCTCGATCGAAGCGATTGCGCAGTTGAGCAAAGCCGGCTGGACGGTGGCGGTCGCCACCAACCAGTCAGGCATTGCTCGCGGCTACTATGACCTCGCCACCCTCGACGCCATGCACGCGCGCCTGCGCACGCTGGTGGCGGAGCAGGGCGGTGAAGTCGGGCTGATCGTGTATTGCCCGCATGGGCCGGATGAGGGTTGCGACTGCCGCAAGCCGAAACCGGGGATGTTGAAAACCATCGCGCAGCATTACAACGTCGCGCTGACAAATGTCTGGTTTGTCGGCGACAGCCTTGGTGACCTGGAGGCCGCCAAAGCCGTCGATTCACAGCCCGTTTTGGTAAAGACCGGGAAAGGCGAAAAGACTCAGGCCAAGACCTTGCCGGTGGGCACCCTGATTTTTGACGATCTCGCGGCGATTGCCGCAGAACTTATCCACAACTAGAGTACTTCTGAAGTTCCTGACCAGGGATTGATCGGGAGTGCGCTTGAACAGTCGGGCATCGCCCGTAACGGTAAACGTCGCCATGTCGATACTGCAGGCCATCAGAATCTTCCTCTTTTACCTGCTGCTGGGCACCACCGCTCTGCTGTGGTGCAGCCTGAGCTTTTTTATCGCGCCCTTTCTGCCGTTCAAGGCGCGCTATCGTTTCATCAACGTGTACTGGTGCCGTTGCGCCTTGTGGTTGACCAAGGTGTTCCTCGACATCCGTTACGAAGTCAAAGGCGCAGAAAACGTGCCTGACCGTCCCTGCGTGATTCAATCGAACCACCAGAGCACCTGGGAGACGTTCTTTCTCTCCGCTTATTTCTCGCCCTTGAGCCAGGTGCTCAAGCGCGAATTGCTGTACGTGCCGTTCTTCGGCTGGGCGATGGCCATGCTGCGGCCGATCGCCATTGATCGCGACAACCCGAAAGCTGCGCTCAAGCAAGTTGCGGCAAAGGGTGATGAGCTGCTCAAGGACAATGTCTGGGTGCTGATCTTCCCCGAAGGCACTCGCGTTCCCCACGGCACCATCGGCAAGTTTTCCCGCAGTGGCAGCGCATTGGCGGTGAATGCGGCGCTTCCGGTGCTGCCGATTGCGCACAATGCCGGCAAGTTCTGGCCGAAAATCGGCTGGGGTAAAAAGCAGGGCGTGATTACCGTAGTCATCGGTGAACCGATGTATGCCGAAGGGTCCGGCCCCCGCGCCATCGCCGATCTGAACGACCGGGTGCAGGCCTGGAACGAGCAGGCTCAACGGGAAATGGGTTCGTTGCCACCGGCACCACAAGCCCCGGCAGCCAACGATCAGGTGACTGTCTGAATTTTGTGGATAACCTGTGCACGGTTTGTTGGCAATATTTCGAAAAAATCAATTAAGTGACTGATTTTTATATATATTTCAGAAGCTGACAAAAAACCGTAAAAGGTGCATAAGTTTTTTTCGGAAGTAAGAAAGCCGGCTGATATAGCCGGTTTTTTTATGCCTGCTCCTCGGCGATCAGCGGCAGTTCAAGACGGAATGTGGTGCCCTGATCGATGACGCTGATGCATTCGATCCGCCCACCATGGTGATCCACCACGGCCTTGACCATCGATAACCCCAGCCCCACGCCATCGATGCCCTTGGCGGAAGAAAAGCGCCTATATTGGCTGAACAGATCAGGTAGTTCTTCAGCCGCAATGCCTTTGCCCTGATCGGTCAGTTCGCAGTGCAGCCAGTCATCGTGGCAACGAACGCGCAACCGAACCGTTGACCCGTTCGGGCTGTACTTGATCGCGTTTTCCAACAGATTGAACAGCGCACGGGTCAGCAAGCCCTGGTCCGCCAGCACCAGACGTTCCTGGGATTGTTCATCCATATCGTTCAGCAGCTCGATACACTTTTGCTGGGCAATGGGCAGAGCCTGATCCAACACGTCCATCACCAACATCGCAAACAGACTCGGCTGGAACTGATAGGCCTTGGATTCGGCCCGCGCCAGCAGCACGAAACCATCGGTCAGCTCCAGCGCCCGACGTACCTGGCGTTCAATCTGCTCGAACAACGGCGAATCGGTCCCGGCCTGATGTCGATGGACATCAAGCAGAGCGAGGATCGCCGAATGTGGCGCACGCAGGTCATGGGACAGAAAACGCAGCAGCACGCCGCGCTGTTCTTCGGCGGCACGCTCGGCGCTCAGATCGGTAAGGCTTAGCAGCCAGCCAATCGGTGTGTCGCCGTCCACCGGTAACAATGCTGCGCGTTCCAGCCGCAAACTGCGCTCCTTGTGATCACGAAACTCCACTAGGGGCAGGTCAGACAACAGTGGGTGCGACGCTGTGGATAAATCCGGATAGCCAAGACGCGCCAATCGATCGAGGACTTCATCACCGACCAGATCACTGCCGAACAAGTCACGCGCCTTGCGGTTGCCCAACAGGATCTGACCTTTGGGATCACTGATCAGGGTCGCGACCGGCAGATACTCCAGGCCATCGGCGATGAAGCGACGGGTGTCACGCGTGCGGCTCATGGCCTGTTCAAGGGCCATGATCTGGCCTTGCAGTCGGTCGCCACTGGCAAATTGGGTACGGCGACGTTCGGGGAACACCTTCGGTTCATCGTCCAGCCGGGACAACTCCCAGCCGAAGTAGGTCAGCACGACACTCAGACGTCGCCAGTTCCAGATCAGATAACCGAACAGCATTCCCAGCACGGCCGGCGTGGGCGACCACCAACGCTGAACTTCTGCCAGGCCGGCACTGGTCAGCAGCACGCCAACCATGCCGATCAGCGTGAGCCAGAGCGCCAGACGCGGTCGCCACAGCAATAACCCCAGCACGATGGCCACCAGCGCGGTAGAGAGCAGTGCGCCACTGACTGGCGCCGGATCATGCAGATTGATCTGCGCACGCCAGGACAACAATGCAGTCAGCGGCAACAGCACTAGACTTATCCACACCCACTCGCGCACCAGTTGCCGAAACAGGCGTTGAACCTGACTTTGCACACGGCTTTCGTGGCGGCGTCGGTTAATCATGGAAAACAGGGCAGGGCGGGTTGAATGGTTTCATAGGCGACAGGTCTGAGGACGTGGACCCGAAGAATCATAGCGGCTCACCCCACGGCGTGCCGCTTACTTTCACTGCTTTGGTCGAACCGCCGGTGTCGACCCCCCATTACCCAAGCGACAAGGAATCCCGCGTATGCGCGTTGCGATACTGGACGATGAACCCGCCGAACTGCGCCGGGTCGAGCAGACCCTGCAACAAATGGCCGAGGCCGGCGAACAGCCCTGGTCGCTGCACAGTTTCGAACGCGGAGAAGACCTGCTGCGACAATTGCGTCGGGAAACCTTCGACCTGCTGATCCTCGACTGGCAACTTCCCGACCTCACCGGCCTGTCGCTGCTGCGCTGGACCCGCGAGCACATGGAAGCCCCGCCGGCCGCCATCATGCTGACCAGCCGCGACGGCGAAAGCGATATCGTCCAGGCCCTGAATGCCGGCGCCGACGATTACGTCAGCAAGCCCTTTCGTCCTAACGAGTTGAAGGCCCGTGTCACCGCCGTGCTGCGTCGACACAGCCATCAGCGCCCGACCGTGGCCAATGTCCTGCGTTTCAATGATCTGGTATTTGATGACGCCGAGTTGACTGTTACCCGTGAGGGAAAGCCGATCATGATGACCGAGCGCGAGTACCGCCTCGCCCACTGCCTGTTCAGCAACCTGGGCCGGCCGTTGTCGCGGGACTATCTATATGAACGGTTCTGGCCCCATGAAGAGATGGCCTCGTCACGGCCACTGGATACCCACATCTATCGCCTGCGCAACAAGCTCGGGCTGACAGCGGATCGGGGTTGGCAGTTGCTGACGATTTATGGGTATGGGTATCGGTTGGAGAGTGTGGTGTCTGCAGGCGAGTGAACCGCAGGCAATAAAAAAGGCCAACGCATATGCGTTGGCCTTTTCGTTGGTGCCGACCGGGATCAGAAATCCAGGTTGGACACCGCCAGAGCATTGCTTTCGATGAAGTCACGGCGAGGTTCGACCGCATCACCCATCAGGGTGTTGAAGATCTGGTCTGCGCCGATGGCGTCTTCGATGGTGACTTTCAGCATGCGGCGCACGCTTGGGTCCATGGTGGTTTCCCACAGCTGATCCGGGTTCATCTCGCCCAGACCTTTGTATCGCTGGATGGTGTGGCGCTTGGTGCTTTCGGCCATCAGCCAGTCCAGGGCTTCCTTGAACTCGGTGACCGCTTTCTTGCGCTCGCCACGCTGGATGTACGCGCCTTCGTCGAGCAGGGTGCTCAGTTGAGCGCCGAGGGTGACGACGGTCTTGTAGTCGTTGCTGCCGAAGAAGTCGCGGTTGAAGGTGACGTAGTTCGACAAGCCGTGGGAGATCAGTTCGACCTCTGGCAGCCACACGCCACGTTCGCGGTCTTCACGCAGGCTGGCCTTGTAGACCAGGCCCGACTTCTCGACGGTGCGCAGACGGACTTCGTACTGGGCCAGCCAATCTTGCATCTTGGCGTGGTCGCCGAGCATTTCCAGGCTGACGGCCGGCAGGTAAATGAAGTGCTCGGTCAGCTCCTGCGGGTACAGGCGCGACAGACGCTTGAGGGTCTTCATCACCATGCGGAAGTCGTTCACCAGACGTTCCAGCGCTTCGCCGGAAATGCCCGGGGCGTCTTCGTTCAGGTGCAGGCTCGCATCTTCCAGGGCCGACTGCGTCATGTACTCTTCCATGGCGTCGTCGTCTTTGATGTATTGCTCTTGCTTGCCTTTCTTGACCTTGTACAGCGGCGGCTGGGCGATGTAGATGTAGCCGCGCTCGATCAGCTCAGGCAACTGACGGAAGAAGAAGGTCAGCAGCAGGGTACGGATGTGCGAACCGTCGACGTCAGCATCGGTCATGATGATGATGTTGTGATAGCGCAGCTTGTCGATGTTGTACTCTTCGCGACCAATACCGCAGCCCAGCGCGGTGATCAGCGTGCCCACTTCCTGGGACGAGATCATCTTGTCGAAACGGGCTTTCTCGACGTTGAGGATCTTGCCCTTCAGCGGCAGGATGGCCTGGGTCTTGCGGTTACGTCCCTGCTTGGCAGAGCCGCCCGCGGAGTCACCTTCCACGAGGTACAGTTCGGACAGCGCCGGATCTTTTTCCTGGCAGTCAGCGAGCTTGCCCGGCAGGCCGGCGATGTCCAGCGCGCCTTTGCGGCGGGTCATCTCACGGGCCTTGCGCGCCGCTTCACGGGCACGGGCGGCGTCGATCATCTTGCCGACGACCAGCTTGGCCTCGTTGGGGTTTTCCAGCAGGAAGTCCGAGAAGTACTTACCCATTTCCTGTTCGACCGCGGTCTTCACTTCGGAAGACACCAGCTTGTCTTTGGTCTGGGAGCTGAACTTCGGATCCGGCACCTTCACCGAGATGATCGCGGTCAGGCCTTCACGGGCATCGTCACCGGTGGTGGCGACTTTGTGCTTCTTCGCCAGACCTTCCTGCTCGATGTAGTTGTTCAGGTTACGCGTCAGTGCAGATCGGAAGCCCACCAGGTGGGTGCCGCCGTCGCGCTGTGGAATGTTGTTGGTGAAGCACAACAGGTTCTCGTTGAAGCTGTCGTTCCACTGCAGGGCGATTTCCACGCCGATGCCGTCTTCACGCTGGATATTGAAGTGGAACACCTGGTTGACCGCAGTCTTGTTGGTGTTCAGGTATTCAACGAACGCACGCAGGCCGCCTTCGTACTTGAACAGCTCTTCCTTGCCGCTGCGCTCGTCCTTGAGGACGATACCGACACCGGAGTTGAGGAAGGACAGTTCACGAATACGCTTGGCCAGGATGTCCCAGCTGAAGTGAATGTTCTTGAAGGTTTCCTTGGAAGCCTTGAAGTGAATCTGGGTACCGGTGGTTTCGCTGTCGCCAACGATCGCCATCGGCGCTTGAGGTACGCCGTGGACGTAGGTCTGCTCCCAGATTTTGCCGCTGCGGCGAACGGTCAGGACCAGCTCTTCGGACAGCGCGTTTACTACCGAAACACCTACACCGTGCAGACCGCCGGACACCTTGTAGGAGTTGTCGTCGAACTTACCGCCGGCGTGGAGGACGGTCATGATGACCTCGGCGGCGGAAACGCCTTCCTCTTTGTGCACGTCTACCGGGATGCCACGACCGTTATCTTTGACGGTAATGGACTCATCCGGGTGGATGATGATGCTGATGTCGTCGCAATGGCCGGCGAGGGCTTCGTCGATCGAGTTGTCGACCACCTCGAACACCATGTGGTGCAGACCGCTGCCATCGTCGGTGTCACCAATGTACATACCGGGACGTTTGCGCACGGCATCCAGGCCTTTCAGCACTTTAATGCTCGATGAGTCGTACGTATTTTCTTCGCTCAATGCCTTCACTCCCGATGGTCGTGGGTCTGGGTGATACGGCCCTGTTCCACGTGGAACAGAGCGACTGGCGTTTCCGTCTGCCAGCCTTCCCTCAATAATTCGTGATCTACACAGGTGATAAAGACCTGGCAGCGTAAGTCTTCCAGCAAGCGGCACAGCGCGCGACGGTGGCTCTCGTCCAGCTCGGACGGCAAGTCATCCACCAGATAAATACACTGGCCGCGTCGGGCCTGACTCACCAGATGCCCTTGGGCAATCCGCAACGCACAGACCACCAACTTCTGCTGCCCCCGGGACAAGATGTCCGCGGCGTTGTGTGCGCCCAATCTAAGACGCAAGTCAGCCCGTTGTGGCCCGGCCTGGGTATGACCCATTTGCTGGTCCCGTTGCACGGATCCGGCAAGTACGGCGCTCAATTCCCGGTCCTTGTCCCAGCCTCGGTAATAGCTGAGCGTCAAACCTTCGAGCTCAACCAGTTCGCTCAAGGTTTGTTCAAAGACTGGTTTCAAGGCTTTGATGTAAGCGCGGCGGTATTCATCGATTTCAGCGCTGGCCTGGCACAGTTCCCTGTCCCAAACCGCTTGCGAAACGGCGTCAAGTGTACCATGCCGCAGCCAGGAGTTTCTCTGGCGCAAGGCCTTCTGCAAACGCTGCCATGTGGCCATGAACCGCGGCTCGACGTGGAATACGCCCCAGTCGAGAAACTGCCGGCGAATCTTTGGCGCACCTTCCAGCAGACGGAAGCTGTCGGGGTTGATCAACTGCAGCGGCAGGATCTCCGCCAGTTGCGCGGCACTGCGGGCATTCTGACCGTCGATGCGGATCTGGAATTCGCCCTGACGATCGCGAGAGATCCCCAATGCACTGTGGCCACCTTCGGCAAGCTCGACCTGACCGAATACGGTACAGGCAAGCTGTTCATACTGGATGACCGGTAATAGCCGGGTGCTACGAAACGAACGGGCAAGCCCCAGCAGATGAATGGCTTCCAGAACACTGGTTTTGCCGCTGCCGTTGGCGCCGTAAAGAATATTGATTCGGGGGGAGGGGGAGAAGGTCACCGGGTGCAGATTGCGCACCGCGGTGACCGAGACGCGACTTAGCGACATCCAGAGTCAGCTGATTACAGACGCATCGGCATGACAACGTAAGCCGAATCGTCATTGTCGGACTCTTGCACCAGCGCACTGCTGTTGGAGTCGGACAGAATCAGGCGAACCTGCTCGGTGGTCATCACGCCCAGCACATCGAGCAGATAGCTGACGTTGAAGCCGATTTCCAGGGAGCCGCCGTTGTATTCCACGCCCACTTCTTCTTCCGCTTCTTCCTGTTCCGGGTTGTTCGCCTGGATCTTCAGCTGACCGCTGGCCAGTTGCAGACGGATGCCACGGTACTTCTCGTTGGACAGAATCGCGGTACGGCTGAACGCTTCGCGCAGCGCCTGACGATCACCCAGTACCAACTTGTCGCCGCCCTTCGGCAGAACGCGCTCGTAATCCGGGAACTTGCCGTCCACCAGTTTCGAGGTGAACGTGAATTCGCCAGTGGTCGCACGGATGTGGTGCTGACCCAGGACGATGCTGACGTTGCCGTCCGGCTCGGTGAGCAGACGTGCCAGTTCGAGAATACCTTTACGCGGCACGATCACCTGATGACGATCCTGCTGACCGATGTCGGCCTGCATCGAGCACATCGCCAGACGGTGACCATCGGTGGCCACGGCACGGATTACACCGGTCGAGACTTCCAGCAGCATGCCGTTGAGGTAGTAACGCACGTCCTGTTGGGCCATGGCGAAACTGGTGCGTTCGATCAGGCGACGAAGCTTGCTTTGATCCAGGCTGGTGGTCAGCGAGCCCGGGCCTTCTTCCACAGTCGGGAAGTCATTGGCCGGCAGGGTCGACAGGGTGAAACGGCTACGGCCGGCTTTCACCACCAGCTTCTGCTCGTCAACCTTGATGTCGATCAGCGCATCGTTTGGCAGGCTTTTGCAGATATCCATCAGCTTGCGCGCAGGCACAGTGATGGAGCCCGTTTCAGCCGGCTCCTCGAGTTGCACGCGACCGACCAGTTCGACTTCCAGGTCGGTACCGGTCAGCGACAGTTGCTGGCCATCGACAACCAGCAGCACGTTGGACAGTACCGGCAAGGTCTGTCGGCGCTCGACGACGCCTGCGACCAGTTGCAGGGGTTTCAACAGGGCTTCGCGTTGAATGGTGAAATGCATGGTCTAGTCCCTTGCCTTAATAAGCTGCGCTGGTGTTCATCAAGTGGTCAGAGTACGCAGCAGGTTCTTGTAGTCCTCGCGGATGTCCGCGTCGGATTCCTTAAGCTCGTTGATCTTGCGGCAGGCGTGCAACACCGTCGTGTGGTCACGACCGCCAAACACATCGCCGATTTCCGGCAGGCTGTGGTTGGTCAGTTCCTTGGACAGTGCCATGGCGACCTGACGCGGACGAGCGACCGAGCGCGAACGGCGCTTGGACAGCAAGTCGGAGATCTTGATCTTGTAGTACTCGGCGACGGTGCGCTGAATGTTATCCACAGAGACCAGTTTGTCCTGCAATGCCAACAGATCTTTCAGGGATTCGCGAATCAACTCGATGGTGATGTCGCGGCCCATGAAGTGCGAGTGGGCGATCACGCGCTTCAGCGCGCCTTCCAGCTCACGGACGTTGGAGCGAATACGCTGGGCAATGAAGAACGCCGCATCGTGTGGCAACTCGACTTTGGCCTGGTCAGCCTTCTTCATCAAGATGGCTACACGGGTTTCCAGCTCCGGCGGCTCGACGGCGACCGTCAGGCCCCAGCCGAAGCGGGATTTGAGGCGCTCTTCAAGGCCTTCGATTTCTTTCGGGTAGCGATCACTGGTGAGAATGACCTGCTGGCCACCTTCAAGCAGGGCATTGAAGGTGTGGAAAAACTCTTCCTGGGAACGTTCCTTACGGGCGAAGAACTGAATGTCGTCGATCAGCAAGGCGTCAACCGAACGGTAGAAGCGCTTGAACTCGTTGATCGCGTTCAGTTGCAGCGCCTTGACCATGTCGGCCACGAAACGCTCGGAATGCAGGTACACGACCTTGGCATTCGGATTCTTCTTTAATAGATGGTTACCCACCGCGTGCATCAAGTGGGTTTTACCCAGACCGACGCCGCCATAAAGGAAGAGCGGGTTGTAGCCGTGCTTGGGGTTGTCTGCCACTTGCCAGGCCGCCGCACGGGCGAGCTGGTTGGATTTACCTTCGACGAAGTTCTCGAAGGTAAAGGTGCGGTTCAGGTAGCTGGTGTGCTTGAGCGCGCCTTCGACCTGGACGGTACGCTGTTCGGCACGCACTGGCGCTTGCTGAGAAGCCGCGCCGGCCATCGGGTCGAAGCTGTCGCGGGACGGCTCTTCGCTGACTTCCTCGGTTTTTTGCGTCGCACGCTTAGCCGGGGTTGGAGCCGATGCTGGTGCCGGAGCGCTGACGGGTGCGGCATTGGCCTGAGCCAGGGATGCAGCAGCGGCGGCCAACGGTGCATTCGGCGCGGCACGCGGTGCAGAACTGCGCTTGCTGCCTATTAATAAGGAGAGCGACGGCGCCAAGCCGTTGCCATGCTCATCCAGCAGTTCGAGGACGCGTCCCAGGTACTTTTCGTTGACCCAGTCCAGAACAAAACGGTTCGGTGCGTAGACACGCAACTCGTCGCCTTCGGCTTCGACCTGTAATGGACGGATCCAGGTGTTGAATTGTTGGGCTGGCAGCTCTTCGCGCAAAAGCTCCACGCACTGCTGCCAAAGTTCCACTGACACGGAAATCCCCTAAGTTGAAAGCCGGTGAGGCAAAAACAAGCGGCCATTGTAGCGGCGGGACGTTCACTTATCCACATGCAGGTTGCCCGGTGGACATGATTTATCAATGCATTAACCGGTGAAAAAGCGACCGACGGTGTGTGAATAAGCTCTGTGGATAACCGTAACTGAGGGCACTGGACAAGTGGGGGCGAAACTCGGTGGATAACGCGCCTGTGGATAACAGCACTTTCCACACACAGGTTATCCGACAGCGCAGCACAGGCTGAACACGGTTTTCCACCGTAGTTGTCATTCTCTGTACATCACGCGGAACAAGGTCTCAGAGCAGTTATCCACAGAAGAGGGCCGTCCCAGCTTTTACAAGCTTTACAGAAAAGCTTTAGATAATTCCCTTCTTTATTTTTATGTCTGGCGTACAAGGTTTCGAGCCTGGAGGCATCGGAGATCTATTTATAAGGAAACGTTGGTTGGAAATTGACCTATTGCCTTGCTTTCTCTAGAATCCCCGGTCTCTTAAAACGGGGGCCATTCCGGCCCGTTGTGGACGAACCAGGTAACACGACATGAAACGTACTTTCCAACCAAGCACTATCAAACGCGCTCGTACCCACGGTTTCCGTGCTCGCATGGCTACCAAGAACGGTCGTGCCGTACTGTCGCGTCGTCGCGCCAAAGGCCGCGCACGTCTGGCAGTTTGATAATCCGGCACTGGAGGTGAGTCAGGACTTCAGTCGGGAAAAGCGTCTGCTTACTCCCCGGCATTTCAAGGCAGTCTTTGACTCCCCTACCGGCAAGGTTCCGGGGAAAAATCTCCTGCTCCTTGCGCGCAACAACGATCTCGATCACCCCCGTCTCGGGCTGGTCATCGGGAAAAAGAGCGTAAAGCTCTCCGTCGAGCGCAATCGCCTCAAACGTCTGATGCGCGAATCGTTTCGCCTGCACCAGGATTCACTGGTCGGCTGGGACATTGTGATCGTCGCGCGCAAAGGTTTGGGTGACGTAGAAAACCCCGAATTGATTCAGCATTTCGGCAAACTCTGGAAGCGTCTGGCACGTAACAAGCCGGTACCAGCAGTCAAAACCGAAACTGTAGGGGTAGACAGTCCTGATGCGTAAACTGGCACTCGTTCCGATCCAGTTTTATCGCTACGCCATTAGTCCCCTGATGGCTGATCACTGTCGTTTCTACCCCAGTTGTTCCTGCTACGCGTTGGAAGCCATCGAAAATCATGGCCTTCTGCGCGGTGGCTGGCTGACCTTTCGTCGTTTAGGTCGCTGTCATCCGTGGAATCCCGGTGGTTATGACCCGGTTCCACCTATCCCTACCTCCCGTTCTTCTTCGATGGCCGAGTAATCATGGATATCAAACGCACGATCCTGATCGTCGCCCTGGCAATCGTGTCCTACGTCATGGTTCTTAAATGGAACCAGGACTACGGCCAGGCTGCCCTGCCGACTCAGAATGTTGCTTCCAGTACGACTACATCCGGTTTGCCGGACACAGCCACTGGCAATAGCGCTGCAGCCAGTGACGATATTCCGCGCGCCGCAAGCGATACTAGCGCACCTGCCGAAACACCGGTCGCCGCCAGCAAGGATCTGATCCAGATCAAAACCGACGTGCTCGATCTGGCGATCGATCCACAGGGCGGTGACGTTGCGCAACTGACCTTGCCACTGTATCCGCGTCGTCAGGATCGTCCGGATGTTCCGTTCCAGCTGTTCGACAACGGCGGCGAGCGTACTTACCTGGCACAAAGCGGTCTGATCGGCGCCAACGGTCCGGACGCAAGCCCGGCCGGTCGTCCGGTTTACGCGTCGGAGAAGAAAAGTTATCAACTGGCTGACGGTCAGGACCAATTGGTCGTCGACCTGAAGTTCAGCAAGGACGGCGTCAACTACATCAAGCGTTTCACCCTGAAACGTGGCCTGTATGACGTGACCGTGACTTATCTGATCGACAACCAGAGCGCTCAGCCTTGGTCCGGTTCGATGTTTGCCCAGCTGAAACGCGATGCAAGTGCCGATCCTTCGTCGACCACTGCTACTGGCACTGCGACTTACCTTGGCGCCGCCCTGTGGACAAGTTCCGAGCCGTACAAGAAAGTGTCCATGAAAGACATGGACAAAGGTCAGCTCAAGGAAACCGTCACCGGTGGCTGGGTAGCCTGGCTGCAACACTACTTCGTAACTGCATGGGTTGCTCCGAAGGGCGAAAACAACATCGTCCAGACCCGTAAGGACAGCAAAGGCAACTACATCATCGGTTACACCGGTCCTTCGTTGACCGCTGCACCGGGTGCAAAGGTCGAGACCAGCGCTGTTCTGTACGCCGGTCCGAAAAGCCAGGCAGTGCTGAAAGAGTTGTCCCCAGGTCTGGAACTGACCGTTGACTACGGCATTCTGTGGTTCATTGCCCAGCCAATCTTCTGGCTGCTGCAACATATCCACGCCATCGTCGGCAACTGGGGCTGGTCGATCATCTTCCTGACCATGCTGATCAAGGGGATTTTCTTCCCTCTGTCGGCTGCCAGCTACAAGTCGATGGCCCGCATGCGTGCCGTGGCGCCGAAACTGGCTGCACTGAAAGAGCAACATGGCGATGACCGGCAGAAAATGTCGCAAGCCATGATGGAGCTGTACAAGAAAGAGAAGATCAATCCACTGGGTGGCTGCTTGCCGATCCTGGTTCAGATGCCGGTTTTCCTTTCGCTGTACTGGGTTCTGCTGGAAAGCGTGGAAATGCGCCAGGCGCCGTTCATGCTGTGGATTACCGACCTGTCGATCAAGGATCCGTTCTTCATCCTGCCGATCATCATGGGCGCGACCATGTTCATCCAGCAGCGTCTGAACCCGACTCCTCCGGATCCGATGCAGGCCAAGGTGATGAAAATGATGCCTATCATCTTCACCTTCTTCTTCCTGTGGTTCCCGGCGGGTCTGGTGCTGTACTGGGTTGTGAACAACTGCCTGTCGATTGCTCAACAGTGGTACATCACGCGTAAGATCGAAGCGGCGACGAAAAAAGCCGAGGCGTAACTTACTCTGTGGATAACACCACTCAAAACGCCCCCTAGTGGGGCGTTTTGCTATCTGCCATTTTTGTCTGGATACCGGTTTATGAGCGCACCTCGTGAAACCATCGCAGCCGTCGCTACCGCCCAGGGCCGTGGCGGCGTGGGCATCGTTCGAATTTCCGGGCCGCTGGCCAGCGTTGCGGCCAAAGCCATCAGCGGCCGCGAGCTGAAGCCCCGATTTGCCCACTACGGCCCCTTCTTCAGTGACGATCAACAGGTGCTGGATGAAGGTCTGGCGCTGTATTTCCCCGGGCCGAACTCTTTCACCGGTGAAGATGTGCTGGAACTGCAGGGCCACGGCGGTCCGATCGTCCTCGACATGCTGCTCAAGCGTTGCCTGGAACTGGGTTGCCGACTGGCGCGGCCGGGTGAGTTCAGCGAACGCGCCTTCCTCAATGACAAACTCGACCTGGCTCAGGCCGAGGCCATTGCCGATCTGATCGAAGCCAGTTCTGCACAGGCTGCACGCAATGCTTTGCGTTCCTTGCAGGGCGCGTTTTCCCAGCGTGTGCATAACCTCACCGAACAACTGATCGGTCTGAGGATTTACGTCGAGGCAGCCATCGATTTCCCGGAAGAAGAGATCGACTTCCTTGCCGATGGCCATGTATTGAGCATGCTCGACAAGGTACGCGGCGAGTTATCCACCGTACTACGTGAAGCCGGGCAGGGTGCGCTGCTGCGTGATGGCATGACGGTGGTGATTGCCGGTCGTCCGAATGCCGGCAAATCCAGCTTGCTGAACGCACTGGCCGGGCGAGAAGCCGCCATCGTGACGGAAATCGCCGGCACGACCCGGGATATCCTGCGCGAACATATCCACATCGATGGCATGCCGCTGCATGTCGTAGACACCGCCGGATTGCGCGATACCGACGACCATGTGGAAAAAATCGGCGTCGAACGTGCGTTGAAAGCCATTGGCGAAGCCGATCGGGTGCTGTTGGTGGTCGATGCCACGGCCCCGGAGGCGGCCGACCCGTTCGCGTTGTGGCCTGAATTCCTCGAAACCCGACCAGATCCGGCAAAGGTCACCCTGATTCGCAATAAAGCGGATCTCACCGGTGAAGCGATAGCCCTGGAAGTCAGCGACGATGGGCACGTAACTATCAGTCTGAGCGCCAAGGCTGCCGGCGAAGGCCTGGATCTGCTGCGTGATCACCTCAAGGCCTGCATGGGCTACGAACAGACCTCAGAGAGCAGCTTCAGCGCACGCCGTCGTCACCTGGAAGCACTGCGTCATGCCAGCGCGGCCCTGGAGCACGGTCGTGCACAGCTGACTCTGGCAGGGGCTGGCGAACTGTTGGCAGAAGATCTACGTCAGGCTCAGCAGTTCCTCGGGGAAATTACCGGGGCGTTCAGCTCCGATGATCTGCTCGGGCGGATCTTTTCCAGCTTCTGCATCGGTAAATAACCCTTCCGTCGTCCACAGGCAGGTCCATTCGCGACCTGTCTGTTTCTCCTTTTCGCATTCCTTCCCTTCCAGTGCCGGGCAAATTCCTTCTCCCTGAGCGGATTTCCCCTGTCCGCAGCATGCTCATTCATCCGATTTCTGTGGATTAAGCCCTGTGAATAACTGCCGCTGAGGGCAGTTGATAACAGGGCCTGGAAACTGAACATAACTGCATCTGTGGATAACCGCACCATTCATCCACAGGCTTACACCGGTTATCCAAGGGCCTCATGGCTACATGGACACAGGGTTTTAAATCTCTGTACATATTGAAAATAAAGGTCTGTAGCAATCTATCCACAGAAAGCATGGGCAGTAAGAATAAGCTTTAAAACAAAGGTTTTATAAATTTCTCTCTTTTTTATTCTTTTAACCGCGAGTTCTCCACAGCTGGTTAAATTTTGTGCAAAGGGTTCTTTAGGAAGGGCGAAGTCCCTATACTTGTCGACCAGGTCCAGAAACCTGATCTCAAACTATTCCTGAATTACCTACTTAAGCAGGCACGAGGTGCGTGGTGGATTTCCCTTCCCGTTTTGAAGTGATCGTCATCGGCGGCGGTCATGCCGGTACCGAGGCAGCACTGGCCTCAGCACGCATGGGTGCAAAAACCCTTCTGCTGACGCATAACGTGGAAACCCTCGGTGCCATGAGTTGCAACCCGGCCATCGGCGGCATTGGCAAAAGCCATCTGGTCAAGGAAATCGATGCCCTCGGCGGCGCGATGGCCATCGCTACCGATCTGGGTGGCATCCAGTTTCGCGTGTTGAACAGCCGTAAAGGCCCTGCCGTACGTGCAACCCGTGCACAGGCCGACCGGATTCTTTACAAGGCAGCTGTCCGCGAAATCCTGGAAAACCAACCGAACCTGTGGATATTTCAACAAGCCGCCGACGATCTGATTGTCGAGCAGGAACAAGTACGCGGTGTCGTTACGCAAATGGGTCTGCGTTTCTTCGCCGATTCCGTTGTGTTGACCACCGGTACTTTCCTGGGCGGACTTATCCACATCGGTTTGCAGAATTTTTCCGGCGGTCGCGCCGGTGACCCGCCATCGATCGCCCTGGCGCATCGTTTGCGTGAACTGCCGCTGCGTGTCGGTCGCCTGAAAACCGGTACGCCTCCGCGTATCGACGGCAAGTCTGTGGATTTCTCGGTGATGACCGAGCAACCAGGTGATACGCCGATCCCGGTGATGTCGTTCATGGGCAACAAGGAACAACATCCACGGCAAGTCAGTTGCTGGATTACCCACACCAACGCCCGTACCCACGAAATCATCGCGGCAAACCTCGACCGTTCGCCGATGTATTCCGCTGCAGGCGAAATCGAAGGCATCGGCCCGCGTTACTGCCCGTCCATCGAAGACAAGATCCACCGCTTTGCCGACAAGGAAAGCCATCAGGTGTTCATCGAGCCGGAAGGCCTGACCACCCATGAGCTGTATCCGAACGGGATATCCACAAGCCTGCCGTTCGACGTGCAATTGCAGATCGTGCAATCGATTCGCGGCATGGAAAACGCGCACATCGTGCGTCCGGGTTATGCGATCGAATACGACTACTTCGATCCTCGCGACCTGAAGTACAGCCTGGAAACCAAAGTAATCGGCGGTCTGTTTTTCGCTGGCCAGATCAACGGCACCACCGGTTACGAAGAAGCCGGCGCCCAGGGTTTGCTGGCTGGTGCGAACGCTGCACTTCGTGCGAAGGGCAAAGAAGCCTGGTGCCCGCGTCGCGATGAAGCGTACATCGGGGTATTGGTCGACGACCTGATTACCCTCGGTACTCAAGAGCCGTACCGCATGTTCACTTCCCGTGCCGAGTACCGCCTGATCCTGCGTGAGGACAACGCCGACCTGCGTCTGACCGAAAAAGGTCGCGAACTGGGTCTGGTCGATGACGCGCGTTGGGCGGCGTTCTGCAAGAAGCGCGAAAACATCGAGCTGGAAGAGCAGCGTCTGAAAAGCACCTGGGTTCGCCCGGGCACCCAGCAGGGCGATGCAATTGCAGAAAAATTCGGCACTCCGCTGACTCACGAATACAACTTGCTCAATCTCTTGAGCCGTCCGGAAATCGACTACGCTGGTCTGGTCGAAGTAACCGGGCAGGGCGCCGAAGATCCACAGGTCGCCGAACAGGTCGAGATCAAGACCAAATACGCCGGTTACATCGACCGTCAACAGGACGAAATCGCCCGTCTGCGTGCAAGCGAAGACACGAAACTGCCTGTGGATATCGATTACACCAACATTTCCGGTCTCTCCAAGGAGATCCAGAGCAAGCTGGGTACCACACGTCCCGAGACGCTGGGCCAGGCTTCGCGGATCCCGGGTGTGACCCCGGCAGCGATTTCGCTGTTGATGATTCATTTGAAGAAACGCGGCGCGGGCCGTCAGTTGGAGCAAAGCGCTTGAGTTCTAAGGTCACTTCGCAACACGCCGAAGAGTTATCCACAGGAGCCCGCGAGCTCGGTGTCAATCTCACTGAAACCCAGCACGAATTGCTGCTGGGCTATCTCGCCCTGTTGATCAAATGGAACCAGGCCTACAACCTGACCGCCGTTCGCGATCCGGACGAAATGGTGTCCCGTCACTTGCTCGATAGCCTCAGTGTGATGTCGTTCATCGAAAACGGTCGCTGGCTGGACGTCGGCAGCGGCGGCGGCATGCCGGGGATCCCTTTGGCGATCCTGTATCCGGACTCGCAAGTGACCTGCCTGGACAGCAACGGCAAGAAAACCCGCTTCCTGACTCAGGTCAAACTCGAACTCAAACTGGACAACCTGCAAGTTATCCACAGTCGCGTCGAAGCGTTCCAGCCTGCACAGCCATTCAACGGGATCATTTCCCGGGCATTCAGCAGCATGGAGAACTTCACCAACTGGACTCGCCACCTCGGCGATGCCGATACGCGCTGGCTGGCAATGAAGGGCGTTCATCCGGCCGATGAGCTGGTAGCATTGCCGGCAGACTTCAAACTCGATAGCGAACACGCCCTGGCCGTACCCGGTTGCCAAGGCCAACGCCATCTGCTGATACTGCGCCGCACGGCATGATTGGGAACACAAGCAAGAATGGCTAAGGTATTCGCGATAGCGAACCAGAAGGGTGGTGTGGGCAAGACCACCACCTGCATCAACCTCGCAGCATCCCTGGTCGCGACCAAGCGCCGGGTGCTGTTGATCGATCTCGATCCACAGGGCAACGCCACCATGGGTAGCGGTGTGGATAAACATGGCCTGGAAAACTCGGTCTACGACCTGCTGATCGGCGAATGCGATCTGGCCCAGGCCATGCACTACTCCGAACACGGCGGTTATCAACTGCTGCCGGCCAACCGCGACCTGACAGCGGCCGAAGTGGTTCTGCTGGAAATGCAGATGAAGGAAAGCCGTCTGCGCAGCGCGCTGGCGCCGATCCGTGAAAACTACGATTACATTCTGATCGACTGCCCGCCGTCGCTGTCGATGCTCACGCTGAATGCGCTGGTTGCCGCTGACGGGGTCATTATCCCCATGCAGTGCGAGTATTTTGCGCTCGAAGGTTTGAGCGACCTTGTGGATAACATCAAGCGCATCGCCGAATTGCTGAACCCGAACCTGAAAGTCGAAGGCCTGCTGCGGACCATGTATGACCCGCGCCTGAGCCTGATGAACGATGTATCGGCCCAGCTCAAGGAACACTTCGGCGATCAGTTGTACGACACGGTGATCCCGCGCAACATCCGCCTGGCCGAAGCCCCTAGCTACGGCATGCCGGCGCTGGCCTACGACAAGCAATCGCGTGGCGCGCTGGCCTATCTGGCCCTGGCGGGCGAGATGGTTCGCCGTCAGCGCAAAAATTCACGCATCGCCGCTGCTCAGCCAACTTAAGGAATCCCCATGGCCGTCAAGAAACGAGGTCTCGGACGAGGACTGGATGCACTGCTGAGCGGTCCGACTGTCAGCTCGCTGGAAGAACAGGCGGCGCAGGCTGACAGCCGTGAGTTGCAGCACCTGCCGTTGGACCTGCTGCAACGCGGCAAGTATCAGCCACGCCGGGACATGGATCCGCAGGCGCTGGAAGAGCTGGCGCAGTCGATCAAGGCCCAGGGCGTGATGCAGCCGATCGTGGTTCGCCCGATTGGCGGTGGTCGTTTCGAGATCATCGCCGGTGAACGTCGCTGGCGCGCAAGTCAGCAGGCCGGGCAGGAAACCATTCCTGCGATGGTTCGCGACGTGCCGGATGAAACCGCGATCGCCATTGCGCTGATCGAGAACATCCAGCGCGAAGACCTCAATCCGATCGAAGAAGCGGTAGCCCTGCAGCGCTTGCAGCAGGAATTCCAGCTCACCCAGCAACAGGTCGCCGAGGCTGTGGGTAAGTCCCGCGTCACCGTGGCCAACCTGTTGCGCCTGATTGCGCTGCCAGAAGTCATCAAGACCATGCTGTCCCATGGCGACCTGGAAATGGGTCATGCCCGTGCGTTGCTCGGTCTGCCGGACAATCAGCAGGTGGAAGGGGCGCGACATGTTGTCGCACGCGGTCTTACCGTGCGCCAGACTGAGGCACTGGTTCGTCAGTGGCTGAGCGGCAAACCCGAGCCTGTGGAACCTGCAAAACCGGACCCGGATATTGCCCGCCTCGAGCAGCGTCTGGCCGAGCGCCTAGGCTCTGCGGTGCAGATCCGCCACGGGAAGAAGGGAAAGGGTCAGTTGGTGATTGGTTACAACTCCCTCGATGAGCTTCAAGGTGTGCTCGCACACATCCGCTGAAACAATTCCTCTTGTAGCGCGCAGTCGGAAATCACTACCTGACAGTTGAATAGGGGCAGAACCGCCCCTATACTCTGCGCGCATTTTGTCGGCACAAATTATGCCAAGTTATTGAATTTCGGCAGCCGACCATTGGAGAGCAATAGTGATGGAAACCCGCAAGCCAAACCGCCTGCCGTTCCATCGCCTGGCGGTTTTTCCGGTGTTAATGGCTCAATTTGTCATTTTGCTCATTGCCGCTTTGGCGCTCTGGCAATGGCACGGAGTCGTTGCCGGATACTCGGGACTTTGCGGAGGCCTGATAGCCTTGCTGCCCAATGTTTATTTCGCTCACAAGGCATTTCGGTTTTCCGGCGCCCGAGCAGCCCAGTCCATCGTCCGGTCTTTCTATGCCGGCGAGGCAGGCAAACTGATTTTGACGGCAGTGCTGTTTGCACTGGTGTTTGCAGGTGTGAAGCCACTGGCGCCGATCGCTGTATTCGGCGCCTTCGTGCTGACTCAGTCGGTCAGCTGGTTCGCTCCCCTGCTGATGAGAACAAGACTTTCGAGACCTTAGGGCGTTTGAGGCAACCATGGCAGAAACAACCGCTTCGGGCTATATCCAGCACCACTTGCAGAACCTGACCTTCGGTCAGCTACCCAACGGCGGCTGGGGCTTTGCCCACTCCGCAGCAGAAGCCAAGGAAATGGGCTTCTGGGCTTTCCACGTCGATACCCTCGGCTGGTCGGTCGCATTGGGCCTGATCTTCGTCATTCTTTTCCGCATGGCGGCCAAGAAGGCGACTTCCGGTCAGCCAGGCGCACTGCAGAACTTCGTTGAAGTCCTGGTCGAATTCGTCGATGGCAGCGTGAAAGACAGCTTCCATGGCCGTAGCCCGGTGATCGCACCGCTGGCACTGACCATCTTCGTATGGGTGTTCCTGATGAACGCCGTCGACCTGGTACCGGTCGACTGGATTCCTCAGTTGGCCATCCTGATCTCCGGCGACCACCACATCCCGTTCCGTGCCGTGTCGACTACCGACCCGAACGCGACCCTGGGCATGGCGTTCTCGGTTTTCGCACTGATCATTTTCTATAGCATCAAGGTCAAGGGCCTCGGCGGCTTCATCGGCGAGCTGACCCTGCACCCGTTCGGCAGCAAGAACATCTTCGTTCAGGCGCTGCTGATCCCGGTGAACTTCCTGCTGGAATTCGTGACCCTGATCGCCAAACCGATCTCTCTGGCTCTGCGTCTGTTCGGCAACATGTATGCCGGCGAGCTGGTGTTCATCCTGATCGCTGTGATGTTCGGCAGCGGCCTGCTCTGGCTCAGCGGCCTGGGCGTTGTCCTGCAGTGGGCGTGGGCTGTGTTCCACATCCTGATCA
Source organism: Pseudomonas sp. stari2 (assembly GCF_040760005.1). NCBI lineage: Bacteria > Pseudomonadati > Pseudomonadota > Gammaproteobacteria > Pseudomonadales > Pseudomonadaceae > Pseudomonas > Pseudomonas sp. Stari2. The sequence goes on along the minus strand of NZ_CP099760.1, from coordinate 201,530 downwards.
TCACCCTGCAGGCGTTCATCTTCATGATGCTGACCATCGTCTACCTGTCGATGGCGCACGAAGAAAACCATTAAGACCAGTCTCGACTAGTCTGATGTCCTTCCCGGTAAAACGGGGAGGGGCTCCTCACGGGGCACCATGAAACGATTTGTTTTACCGCTTTAATCTAAAAAACCTAAACCATACGACGTAAAAGTCGGGAGGAAAGATGGAAACTGTAGTTGGTCTAACCGCTATCGCTGTTGCACTGTTGATCGGCCTGGGCGCACTGGGTACCGCAATTGGTTTCGGCCTGCTGGGCGGCAAGTTCCTGGAAGGCGCAGCGCGTCAGCCAGAAATGGTTCCAATGCTGCAAGTTAAAATGTTCATCGTTGCCGGTCTGCTCGACGCCGTAACCATGATCGGTGTTGGTATCGCTCTGTTCTTCACCTTTGCGAACCCGTTCGTTGGTCAAATCGCTGGCTAATCATTCGGATTTTCCGAGTGATTTGGTGTGATGGACAACGTAACTGCGAGGTGTTGGCGTGAACATTAATGCGACCCTGATTGGCCAGTCCGTTGCGTTCCTGATTTTTGTACTGTTCTGCATGAAGTTCGTATGGCCTCCGGTCATCGCAGCTCTGCACGAACGTCAAAAGAAGATCGCTGATGGTCTGGACGCTGCCAGCCGTGCAGCTCGCGACCTGGAGTTGGCCCAAGAGAAAGCGGGTCAGCAACTGCGCGAAGCGAAAGCTCAGGCAGCTGAAATCATCGAGCAAGCCAAGAAACGCGGTAACCAGATTGTCGAAGAGGCCGTTGAAAAGGCCCGTGTCGACGCTGACCGTGTGAAGGTTCAGGCTCAAGCCGAGATCGAACAGGAACTGAACAGTGTCAAAGACAAGCTGCGCGCCCAAGTGGGCTTGCTGGCTGTCGGCGGCGCCGAGAAGATCCTGGGTGCCACAATCGATCAAAACGCGCACGCAGAGCTGGTTAACCAACTGGCTGCTGAAATCTAAGCGAGGGCGATCATGGCAGAACTGACCACGTTGGCCCGACCTTACGCTAAGGCGGCCTTCGAGCACGCTCAGGCCCACCAGCAACTGGCCAATTGGTCAGCCATGCTCGGCCTGGCTGCAGCGGTGTCGCAAGACGACACCATGCAGCGCGTGCTCAAGGCCCCGCGACTGACGAGCGCAGAAAAGGCCGCCACGTTCATTGACGTGTGCGGCGACAAGTTTGATGCCAAGGCACAGAACTTCATCAATGTCGTTGCCGAAAACGACCGTCTCCCGCTTCTGCCGGAGATCGCTGCTCTTTTCGACCTGTACAAGGCCGAACAAGAGAAATCGGTAGACGTTGAAGTGACCAGTGCTTTTGCATTGAACCAAGAACAGCAAGACAAACTCGCCAAGGTTCTCAGTGCACGACTCAACCGGGAAGTGCGCCTGCAAGTTGCGGAGGACGCTGCCCTCATAGGTGGTGTCGTTATCCGCGCCGGCGACCTGGTTATCGATGGCTCGATTCGCGGCAAAATCGCGAAACTTGCCGAAGCATTGAAATCTTGAGTTTGAAGGGGCAGCAGAGCAATGCAGCAACTCAATCCTTCCGAAATAAGTGAAATTATCAAGGGCCGCATCGAAAAACTCGATGTGACCTCCCAAGCCCGTAACGAAGGCACTGTCGTCAGCGTATCTGACGGTATCGTGCGGATTCACGGTCTGGCCGACGTCATGTACGGCGAGATGATCGAGTTTCCGGGCGGCGTCTACGGTATGGCCCTCAACCTGGAGCAAGACTCCGTAGGTGCCGTTGTACTGGGCGCATACACGACTCTGGCTGAAGGCATGAGCGCCAAGTGCACCGGCCGCATCCTCGAAGTTCCGGTTGGTAAGGAACTGCTGGGCCGCGTTGTCGATGCACTGGGTAACCCTGTTGACGGCAAAGGTCCACTGGGCAACACCGAGACCGACGCGGTCGAGAAAGTTGCTCCGGGCGTGATCTGGCGTAAGTCGGTAGACCAGCCTGTACAGACTGGCTACAAGGCTGTCGATGCCATGATCCCTGTCGGCCGTGGCCAGCGTGAGCTGATCATCGGTGACCGTCAGATCGGTAAGACCGCTCTGGCGATCGACGCGATCATCAATCAGAAAGACAGCGGCATTTTCTGCGTCTACGTGGCAATCGGTCAGAAGCAATCGACCATCGCCAACGTGGTTCGCAAGCTGGAAGAAAACGGTGCACTGGCTAACACCATCATCGTTGCAGCGAGCGCTTCGGAATCTGCAGCACTGCAATTCCTGGCTCCGTACTCCGGTTGCACCATGGGTGAATTCTTCCGCGACCGCGGTGAAGACGCGCTGATCGTTTATGACGATCTGTCCAAGCAAGCAGTGGCTTACCGCCAGATTTCCCTGCTGCTGCGCCGTCCACCAGGACGTGAAGCTTACCCAGGCGACGTGTTCTATCTCCACTCCCGTCTGCTGGAGCGCGCATCCCGCGTTTCGGAAGAGTACGTAGAGAAGTTCACCAACGGCGCAGTGACCGGCAAAACCGGTTCCCTGACCGCACTGCCGATCATCGAAACCCAGGCTGGCGACGTTTCCGCGTTCGTTCCGACCAACGTGATTTCCATCACCGACGGTCAGATCTTCCTGGAATCGGCCATGTTCAACTCGGGCATCCGTCCTGCAGTGAACGCCGGTGTTTCGGTATCCCGTGTGGGTGGTGCCGCTCAGACCAAGATCATCAAGAAGCTGTCCGGTGGTATCCGTACCGCTCTGGCTCAGTACCGTGAACTGGCAGCATTCGCCCAGTTCGCTTCTGACCTGGACGAAGCGACCCGCAAGCAACTTGAGCATGGTCAGCGTGTTACCGAGCTGATGAAGCAGAAGCAATACGCACCTATGTCGATCGCTGACATGGCGCTGTCGCTGTATGCCGCTGAGCGTGGGTTCCTGACTGACATTGAAATCGCCAAGATCGGCAGCTTCGAACAAGCGCTGATTGCTTTCTTCAACCGCGATCACGCCGACTTGATGGCGAAGATCAACGTTAAAGGTGACTTCAATGACGAAATCGACGCTGGCCTGAAAGCCGGTATCGAGAAGTTCAAGGCCACCCAAACCTGGTAAGCCGCAGCGGGAGCCGCAAGGCTCCCGCTTGCTAACCTGATAGGTGTTACATGGCAGGCGCAAAAGAGATTCGCAGTAAGATTGCGAGCATCAAAAGCACGCAAAAAATTACCAGCGCCATGGAAAAAGTGGCGGTCAGCAAAATGCGCAAGGCACAAATGCGCATGGCTGCTAGCCGTCCTTATGCGGAGCGTATCCGCCAGGTAATTGGGCATCTGGCCAACGCCAACCCGGAATACCGCCATCCGTTCATGATCGACCGCGCCATCAAGCGCGTCGGCTATGTCGTGGTGAGCAGTGACCGTGGTCTGTGCGGCGGCTTGAACACCAACCTGTTCAAGGCCCTGGTCAAGGACATGGCGGTAAACCGCGAAAACGGCGTCGAGATTGATCTGTGTGTCGTTGGTAGCAAGGGTGCGGCCTTTTTCCGCAACTTCGGCGGTAACGTCGTTGCAGCTATCAGCCACCTGGGTGAAGAGCCGTCGATCAATGATCTGATCGGCAGCGTCAAGGTGATGCTGGATGCCTATCTGGACGGCCGTATTGACCGCCTGTCCGTGGTATCCAACAAGTTCATCAACACCATGACGCAACAGCCTACCGTGGAGCAGTTGATTCCACTGGTAGCGACCCCGGATCAGGATCTCAAGCACCACTGGGACTACCTCTACGAACCAGACGCCAAAGAGCTGCTTGACGGCTTGATGGTGCGTTACGTGGAGTCGCAGGTGTACCAGGCGGTGGTCGAGAACAACGCGGCCGAACAAGCTGCGCGGATGATCGCGATGAAGAACGCTACCGACAACGCCGGTGATTTGATCAGCGATTTGCAGCTGATCTACAACAAGGCGCGTCAGGCTGCGATCACCCAAGAGATCTCGGAAATCGTCGGCGGCGCTGCCGCGGTTTAACGGTTCAAATATTCAGAGGATCCAGCTATGAGTAGCGGACGTATCGTTCAAATCATCGGCGCCGTTATCGACGTGGAATTTCCACGCGACAGCGTACCGAGCATCTACGACGCCTTGAAGGTTCAAGGCGCCGAAACCACTCTGGAAGTTCAGCAGCAGCTGGGCGACGGCGTGGTTCGTACCATTGCGATGGGCTCCACCGAAGGCTTGAAGCGCGGTCTGGACGTCAACAACACTGGCGCAGCCATTTCCGTACCGGTCGGTAAAGCGACTCTGGGCCGGATCATGGACGTACTGGGCAACCCGATCGACGAAGCTGGCCCGATCGGCGAAGAAGAGCGCTGGGGGATCCACCGCGCCGCTCCTTCCTTCGCAGAACAAGCTGGCGGCAATGAGCTGCTGGAAACCGGCATCAAGGTTATCGACCTGGTTTGCCCGTTCGCCAAGGGCGGTAAAGTTGGTCTGTTCGGTGGTGCCGGTGTAGGCAAAACCGTAAACATGATGGAACTGATCCGTAACATCGCCATCGAGCACAGCGGTTATTCCGTGTTCGCCGGTGTGGGTGAGCGTACTCGTGAGGGTAACGACTTCTACCACGAGATGAAGGACTCCAACGTTCTCGACAAAGTAGCCTTGGTCTACGGTCAGATGAACGAGCCACCAGGAAACCGTCTGCGCGTAGCGCTGACCGGCCTGACCATGGCCGAGAAGTTCCGTGACGAAGGTAACGACGTTCTGCTGTTCGTCGACAACATCTATCGTTACACCCTGGCCGGTACCGAAGTATCCGCACTGCTGGGCCGTATGCCTTCGGCAGTAGGTTACCAGCCGACACTGGCTGAAGAGATGGGCGTGCTGCAAGAGCGCATCACTTCGACCAAGCAAGGTTCGATTACTTCGATCCAGGCCGTATACGTACCAGCGGACGACTTGACTGACCCGTCGCCAGCGACCACGTTTGCTCACCTGGACGCCACCGTCGTTCTGTCCCGTGACATCGCTTCCCTGGGTATCTACCCGGCGGTAGACCCACTGGACTCGACTTCGCGTCAGCTGGACCCGAACGTGATCGGCAACGATCACTACGAGACCGCTCGTGGTGTTCAGTATGTGCTGCAGCGTTACAAAGAGCTGAAGGACATCATCGCGATCCTGGGTATGGACGAGCTGTCGGAAGCCGACAAGCAGTTGGTAAACCGTGCTCGTAAGATCCAGCGCTTCTTGTCGCAGCCGTTCTTCGTGGCTGAAGTCTTCACCGGTGCTTCGGGTAAATACGTTTCCCTGAAAGACACCATTGCTGGCTTCAAAGGCATCCTCAACGGTGACTACGACCACCTGCCAGAACAAGCGTTCTACATGGTCGGTGGCATCGAAGAAGCGATCGAGAAAGCCAAGAAACTGTAATCCCGGCGCCCGGCAACGGGCGCTCATTTAGGTTGAGGCAATCAGATGGCTATGACAGTCCATTGCGATATCGTCAGCGCGGAAGGAGAAATCTTTTCCGGCCTGGTCGAGATGGTGATTGCGCACGGTGCTCTGGGTGATCTTGGTATCGCTCTGGGTCACGCGCCGCTGATCACGAATCTCAAGCCGGGTCCGATCCGCCTGATCAAGCAAGGCGGGGAAGCCGAGGTGTTCTACATCTCCGGTGGTTTCCTCGAGGTTCAGCCGAACATGGTCAAGGTGCTTGCCGATACCGTGCAACGTGCCGCCGACCTGGATGAAGCTCAGGCTCAGGCAGCTCTCAAGGCTGCCGAAGCTGCTCTGCATGAGAAGAGCGCAGATTTCGACTACGGAGCTGCGTCCGCACGTCTGGCCGAGGCTGCAGCTCAGCTGCGCACCGTCCAGCAGATCCGCAAGAAGTTTGGCGGTTAATCCGCCAGCCACTTGTTGTGCGATTGATAAAAAAGGGTAGCCTCGGCTACCCTTTTTTCTTTTCAGAATTCTACAAACCCGGTCGCAGTTGCTGACCACCCAGGATTGGTAGCCAGTCATGTCTCTTGAAATCGTAATCCTCGCGGCCGGTCAAGGCACACGCATGCGTTCGGCACTGCCGAAAGTGCTGCACCCGATTGCCGGCGATTCCATGCTCGGTCATGTTATCCACAGCGCTCGTCAGCTCGATCCGCAGCGCATCCACGTTGTCATCGGCCACGGCGCTGATGTGGTACGCGAACGTCTGGCTGCCGATGACCTCAATTTCGTCCTGCAGGACAAGCAATTGGGTACCGGCCATGCGACTGCCCAGGCCGTACCGTTCATCACGTCCGATACCGTTCTGATCCTCTACGGTGACGTGCCGCTGATCGAAGTCGAAACCCTGCAGCGTCTGCTCAAGCACGTCGTTCCCGGCCAGATGGGGTTGCTGACCGTCGAACTGGACGATCCGACCGGTTATGGTCGCATCGTGCGTGATGCCAGCGGCAAGGTCGCGGCCATTGTCGAGCACAAGGACGCCACTGAAGCTCAACGCGCGATCACCGAAGGCAATACCGGGATTCTCGCGGTACCTGCCAGCCATCTGGCTGACTGGATGGGGCGCCTGTCGAACAACAACGCCCAGGGTGAGTATTACCTGACCGACGTGATTGAAATGGCGGTCGGTGACGGCCTGGTGGTCGCGACCGAGCAGCCCCACGATCCGATGGAAGTGCAGGGCGCCAACGATCGCAAGCAACTGTCCGAACTGGAGCGTCATTATCAGTTGCGTGCCGGTCGTCGCCTGATGGCGCAGGGCGTGACTCTGCGCGACCCGGCCCGCTTTGACGTGCGTGGTGAAGTGACCATCGGGCGCGATGTGCTGATCGACATCAACGTGATTCTCGAAGGCAAAGTCGTCATCGAAGACGACGTGGTGATCGGCCCGAACTGCGTGATCAAGGACAGCACCCTGCGCAAGGGTGTGGTGATCAAGGCCAACTCTCATATCGAAGGCGCGGTGCTGGGTGAAAACAGCGACGCCGGCCCGTTTGCCCGACTGCGTCCAGGCACTGTGCTCGAAGCCCGTGCCCATGTGGGTAACTTCGTCGAACTGAAGAACGCCCGTATGGGTGAGGGCGCCAAGGCCGGACACCTGACTTATCTGGGGGATGCCGAGATTGGTGCCCGCACCAACATCGGCGCCGGCACCATCACCTGCAATTACGATGGCGCCAACAAGTGGAAAACCGTGTTGGGCGAAGATGTGTTCATCGGCTCCAACAATTCGTTGGTGGCACCTGTGGATATCTCTGCCGGTGCCACCACGGCGGCCGGTTCGACCATCACTCAGAATGTGGATAACGCCCAATTGGCCGTCGGTCGAGCGCGGCAGAAGAACATCGATGGCTGGAAGCGACCGGAGAAGATCAAGAAGAGCTGATTTATCCACAGCGCTTCAATCTGAAAGATCGCTGCCCTCGGGCAGCGATTTTTTTTCATCGTCGGCTTGACGGTTTTGCTTCGATAGGTTTTGATTACTTTCATTATCTTTCGAATCGAAACTTATCGCACCATGTCGAAACGCAACACACCCCAACGTCGCCACAACATTCTGGCCTTGCTCAATGAGCAGGGCGAAGTCAGTGTCGATGAACTCGCCAAGCGTTTCGAAACGTCGGAAGTTACGATTCGCAAGGATCTGGCCGCGCTGGAAAGCCATGGTCTGCTGCTGCGCCGTTATGGCGGAGCGATCACCATGCCCCAAGAACTGGTGGCCGATGTCAGCCAGAATGTTTCCAAATACAAGCAGGCGATTGCCCGCGCTGCGGTTACACGCATTCGCGAACACGCCCGCATCATCATCGACAGCGGCAGCACCACAGCCGCGATGATTCCCGAGCTCGGCCAGCAACCGGGGCTGGTGGTGATGACCAATTCCCTGCATGTCGCCAATGCCCTGAGCGAACTCGAACATGAACCGGTCCTGCTGATGACCGGCGGCACCTGGGATCCCCATTCGGAATCCTTTCAGGGCCAGGTCGCCGAGCAGGTACTACGCTCCTACGACTTCGATCAATTGTTCATCGGTGCCGACGGCATCGATCTGGTGCGTGGCACCACCACCTTCAATGAGCTGCTCGGCCTGAGCCGGGTGATGGCGGAGGTGGCGCGGGAAGTGATCGTGATGGTCGAGGCCGACAAGATCGGCCGCAAGATTCCGAACCTGGAGCTGCCATGGAGCAGCGTCCATACCCTAATCACCGATGATCGCCTGCCGCAGGAGGCACGGGATCAGATTCAGGCTCGCGGTATCAATTTGATTTGCGCGACGGTCAGTCAGGAGAAATAAGCATGTGTGGAATTGTCGGCGCGGTAGCTGAACGTAATATCACCGCCATCCTGGTCGAAGGCCTCAAGCGCCTCGAATACCGGGGTTATGACAGTGCCGGTGTGGCGGTGTACACCAATGAAGGTACGCTGGAACGCACCCGTCGTGTGGGCAAGGTCAGCGAACTGGATGCGGCCCTGGCGGAACACCCGCTGGTAGGCCGTCTCGGCATTGCCCACACGCGTTGGGCAACCCACGGTGCGCCGAGCGAACGCAATGCCCACCCGCATTTCTCGGGCAACGTCGCGGTGGTGCACAACGGCATCATCGAAAACCATGAGGCGCTGCGCGAGCAACTGAAGGCGCAGGGTTACGTGTTCTCCTCCGACACCGACACCGAAGTCATCGCCCACCTGCTGACCGAAAAACTCAAGGCGCTGCCGGACCTGACCGACGCCTTGAAGGCTGCGGTCAAGGAACTGCATGGCGCCTACGGTCTGGCGGTCATCCACGCGCTGCAACCGGATCGTCTGGTCGCGGCTCGCAGCGGCAGCCCGCTGGTGATCGGCCTGGGTCTGGGCGAGAACTTCCTCGCTTCCGACCAACTGGCCCTGCGTCAGGTCACTGACCGTTTCATGTACCTGGAAGAGGGCGATATCGCCGAAATCCAGCGTGACAAGGTGCAGATCTGGGACGTGACCGGCAAAGCCGTCGAGCGCCAGACCGTGCAGTACACCGACGGTGCCGAAGCCGCTGACAAAGGCGAATTCCGCCACTACATGCTCAAGGAAATCCATGAGCAGCCATCCGTGGTGCAACGCACTCTGGAAGGTCGATTGAGCTCGGATCAGGTGCTGGTGCAGGCGTTCGGCCCGCAAGCCGCCGAACTGTTCGCCAAGGTGCGCAACGTGCAGATCGTCGCGTGCGGCACCAGTTACCACGCCGGCATGGTTGCCCGTTACTGGCTCGAAGAGCTGGCGGGGATTCCTTGTCAGGTCGAAGTCGCCAGTGAGTTCCGCTACCGCAAGGTGGTGGTGCAGCCGGACACACTGTTCGTCACCATCTCCCAGTCCGGCGAAACCGCCGACACCCTAGCTGCCCTGCGCAACGCCAAGGAGCTGGGTTTCCTCGGCAGCCTGGCGATCTGCAACGTCGGAATCAGTTCGCTGGTGCGCGAATCCGACCTGACCCTGCTGACTCAGGCCGGTCGTGAAATCGGCGTGGCCTCGACCAAGGCGTTCACCACGCAACTGGTCGGTCTACTGCTGCTTACCCTGTCCCTGGGCCAGGTGCGCGGCACTCTGGAAAAAGGTGTCGAAGCCCGACTGGTCGAAGAATTGCGTCGCCTGCCGACCCGTCTGGGCGAAGCGCTGGCCATGGACAGCACCGTGGAAAAAATCGCCGAACTGTTCGCCGACAAGAATCACACCCTGTTTCTCGGACGTGGCGCGCAGTATCCGGTAGCGATGGAAGGGGCCTTGAAACTCAAGGAAATCTCGTACATCCACGCGGAAGCCTATCCTGCCGGTGAACTGAAGCATGGCCCGCTGGCGCTTGTGGATAACGACATGCCGGTGGTGACCGTGGCGCCGAACAACGAACTGCTCGAGAAGCTCAAGTCCAACCTGCAGGAAGTCCGTGCCCGTGGCGGCGAACTGATCGTGTTCGCTGACGAGAAGGCCGGGATGACCAACGGCGAAGGCACCCACGTGGTGCAGATGCCACACATCCACGACATCCTGTCGCCGATCCTCTACACCATCCCGCTGCAACTGCTGTCGTACTACGTCGCAGTGCTCAAGGGCACTGACGTGGATCAGCCGCGTAACCTGGCGAAGTCGGTGACGGTGGAATAAGTTATCCACACGCCGTAATAGACGACCACAACCTGGAGACTCATTGAGGCCTCCAGGCTGTGGGATGTTTCCTACTTTTTGTTACCGAACACCCCAGCGCGGTGCAATGCCACGCTCCTGTAACAGCCACTCTCCTTTCAAAAAACGCCCCTTCGAAAAATATTCAATCAATCGATGCCCCGTGATTTCGGTGTTCTTAGCGATGTCCGCTGGTTTTGTCAGAAAGCTTCTCCATCAGTTGGCCGTTCAATTGCATATGCCTGTATGTACAAGTAAAGACGTATGCATGCGAGTCGAACGAAACTCCGCATCACGTCCCCTGATTCGCTTGTCGCGCATTGAAGCGCACAAGCCGCTTGCCCATCGCCAGGGTTGGTTTGAATTGATCGCTGAGGAGTCTTTTTCGTGACTGACGCAAAAACTACTAAATTCCGTGACGTCGAAATCCGCGCCGCACGCGGCAACAAGCTGACCGCCAAGAGCTGGCTGACCGAAGCGCCGTTGCGCATGCTGATGAACAACCTCGACCCGGAAGTGGCCGAGAACCCGAAAGAACTGGTTGTCTACGGTGGCATCGGTCGCGCCGCGCGTAACTGGGAGTGCTACGACAAGATCGTCGAAAGCCTGACCAATCTGAATGATGACGAGACCCTGCTGGTGCAATCCGGCAAGCCGGTCGGCGTGTTCAAGACCCACAGCAACGCCCCGCGTGTGCTGATCGCCAACTCCAACCTGGTGCCGCACTGGGCGACCTGGGAACACTTCAACGAACTCGACGCGAAAGGTCTGGCGATGTACGGCCAGATGACCGCTGGCAGCTGGATCTACATCGGCAGCCAGGGCATCGTGCAGGGCACCTACGAAACCTTCGTTGAAGCCGGTCGCCAGCATTACGATTCCAACCTCAAGGGCCGCTGGGTCCTGACCGCCGGCCTCGGCGGCATGGGCGGCGCCCAGCCTCTGGCTGCCACATTGGCCGGTGCGTGCTCGCTGAACATCGAATGCCAGCAGGTGAGCATCGATTTCCGCCTGAAAAGCCGTTACGTCGACGAGCAGGCCAAAGACCTCGACGACGCCCTGGCCCGCATTGAGAAGTACACCAAGGAAGGCAAGGCGATCTCCATCGCGCTGCTGGGTAACGCCGCCGAAATCCTTCCGGAACTGGTCCGTCGCGGCGTGCGCCCGGACATGGTCACCGACCAGACCAGCGCCCACGACCCGCTCAACGGTTACCTGCCGGCCGGCTGGACCTGGGAGCAATACCGCGCCCGCGCCAAGACCGAACCGGCCGCTGTGATCAAGGCCGCCAAGCAATCGATGGCTGTTCACGTCAAAGCCATGCTGGACTTCCAGAAACAAGGCATCCCGACCTTCGACTACGGCAACAACATCCGCCAGATGGCGCAGGAAGAGGGGGTGGAAAACGCCTTCGACTTCCCGGGTTTCGTGCCGGCCTACATCCGTCCGCTGTTCTGCCGTGGCATCGGCCCGTTCCGTTGGGCGGCGCTGTCGGGTGATCCACAGGACATCTACAAGACCGACGCCAAGGTCAAGGAACTGATCCCGGACGACGCCCACCTGCACAACTGGCTGGACATGGCCCGCGAGCGCATCAGCTTCCAGGGTCTGCCGGCGCGGATCTGCTGGGTCGGCCTGGGCCAGCGCGCCAAGCTCGGTCTGGCGTTCAACGAAATGGTCCGTCGCGGCGAACTGTCGGCGCCGATCGTGATCGGTCGCGACCACCTCGACTCCGGCTCGGTCTCCAGCCCGAACCGCGAAACCGAATCGATGCAGGACGGCTCGGATGCCGTGTCCGACTGGCCACTGCTCAACGCTTTGCTCAACACCGCGAGCGGCGCGACCTGGGTGTCGCTGCACCACGGCGGCGGCGTCGGCATGGGCTTCTCGCAACACTCGGGCATGGTGATCGTCTGCGACGGTACTGATGAGGCGGCCGAGCGTATCGCTCGCGTGCTGCACAACGACCCGGGCACTGGCGTGATGCGCCACGCCGATGCCGGTTACCAGATCGCCATCGACTGTGCCAAGGAGCAAGGGCTGAACCTGCCGATGATTACTTCGGTTAAAGGAGCCTGAACATGACTGCACTGAACCTGATCCCTGGCCAACTGAGCCTGTCCCAACTGCGTGACGTCTATCAGCATCCGGTCAAGCTGACCCTCGATTACAGCGCTGCTGCACAGATCGAAGCCAGCGTCGCCTGCGTCGAGCAGATCCTCGCCGAGAACCGCACCGCCTACGGCATCAACACCGGTTTCGGCCTGCTGGCCTCGACCCGCATCGCCAGCGAAGACCTGGAAAACCTCCAGCGTTCGCTGGTGCTGTCCCACGCCGCCGGAGTCGGCCAGCCGATCAGCGATGAGTTGGTGCGCCTGATCATGGTGCTCAAGGTCAACAGCCTGAGCCGTGGATTCTCCGGCATCCGTCGCGTGGTGATCGATGCGCTGATCGCCCTGATCAACGCCGAGGTTTACCCACACATTCCGTTGAAAGGTTCGGTCGGTGCATCCGGCGACCTGGCACCGCTGGCGCACATGTCGTTGGTGCTGCTGGGCGAGGGCAAGGCGCGCTACAAGGGCGAGTGGATGGAAGCGACCGAGGCGCTGAAGGTCGCCGGTCTGACGCCGCTGACTTTGGCTGCGAAAGAAGGGCTGGCGCTGCTCAACGGTACTCAGGTTTCCACCGCATTCGCCCTGCGCGGTCTGTTCGAAGGCGAAGACCTGTTTGCCGGTGCACTGGCGCTGGGTGGTCTTACAGTTGAAGCAGTATTGGGTTCGCGCTCGCCATTCGATGCGCGCATCCACGCCGCCCGTGGCCAGAAGGGCCAGATCGACACCGCCGCTGCCTACCGCGATCTGCTCGGCGAGCGCAGCGAAGTCTCCGACTCGCACCAGAACTGCGAAAAGGTTCAGGACCCGTACTCGCTGCGTTGCCAGCCGCAAGTCATGGGCGCGTGCCTGACCCAGTTCCGTCAGGCCGCTGAGGTGCTGGTCATCGAAGCCAACGCCGTCTCCGACAACCCATTGGTATTCGCCGCCGAAGGCGACGTGATTTCCGGCGGCAACTTCCACGCCGAACCAGTCGCCATGGCCGCTGACAACATGGCCCTGGCCATCGCCGAAATCGGCTCCCTGAGCGAGCGTCGCATCTCGCTGATGATGGACAAGCACATGTCGCAACTGCCGCCGTTCCTGGTGGCCAATGGCGGGGTGAACTCCGGTTTCATGATCGCTCAGGTGACGGCAGCGGCCCTCGCCAGCGAGAACAAGGCACTGGCTCATCCGCACTCGGTGGACAGCCTGCCGACTTCCGCCAACCAGGAAGACCACGTGTCGATGGCCCCGGCTGCCGGCAAGCGTCTGTGGGAAATGGCCGAGAACACTCGCGGCATTCTTGCGGTGGAATGGCTGGCGGCGGTGCAGGGGCTGGACCTGCGCAACGGCCTGAAGACCTCGACCAAACTGGAAAAGGCCCGGGGCATTTTGCGTCGCGAAGTGCCGTTCTACGAGAAGGACCGCTTCTTCGCGCCGGACATCAATGCGGCGACTGAACTGCTGGCGTCGCGCACGCTGAATGATCTGGTGCCGGCGAACCTGCTACCGAGTCTGTAAGTGCCTCATCGCCAACAGGCTGTCTTCCACTCTGCGTGGAGGCCGGCCTGTTGGCGTTTCGATTTTTGCGTCGAATAAAAATAAATAAGGACGAAAAATGCAGCAGTCAGCAAAAGGTTTGAAACGCGGGCTCTCGGCCCGACACATTCGCTTCATGGCCCTGGGATCGGCGATCGGAACCGGGCTGTTCTACGGTTCTGCCTCGGCCATCCAGATGGCCGGCCCAGCGGTCCTGCTCGCTTACCTGATCGGTGGCGCGGCGGTGTTCATGGTCATGCGAGCCCTGGGCGAGATGGCGGTGCACAACCCGGTCGCCGGCTCGTTCGGGCAGTACGCGAGCACCTACCTTGGCCCCATGGCGGGCTTCATTCTCGGTTGGACCTACGCGTTCGAAATGGTCATCGTCGGCATGGCCGATGTGACGGCGTTCGGCATCTACATGGGCTTCTGGTTTCCGGAAGTCTCGCGCTGGATCTGGGTGCTGGGTATCGTTTCGGTGGTCGGCGGGCTGAACCTGTGCAACGTCAAGGTCTTCGGTGAAATGGAGTTCTGGCTGTCGTTGCTCAAGGTGGCGGCCATCGTCGCGATGATCCTCGGCGGCTTCGGCATCATGCTATTCGGCATCAGTACCGCCCCCGGTCAAGCCACCGATATCAGCAACCTGTGGACTCAGGGCGGCTTCATGCCCAACGGCGTGGGCGGCCTGATCGCCTCGTTTGCGGTGGTGATGTTTGCCTTCGGCGGCATCGAAATCATCGGTGTGACCGCCGGTGAAGCCAAGGACCCACATCGTGTGCTGCCCAAGGCGATCAACGCCGTACCGATGCGCATCCTGCTGTTCTATGTGCTGACGATGCTGGTGCTGATGTCGATCTTCCCGTGGCAGCAAATCGGCAGCCAAGGCAGTCCGTTCGTGCAGATCTTCGACCATCTGGGCATCAGCTCGGCGGCCACGATTCTGAACATTGTGGTGATCTCGGCGGCGGTATCGGCCATCAACAGCGACATCTTTGGCGCAGGCCGGATGATGTACGGCCTCGCCCAGCAAGGGCATGCGCCGAAAGGCTTCGCTCGCCTGTCACGCAATGGCGTGCCGTGGCTGACGGTAATCGTGATGAGCTGCGCGCTGTTGCTGGGCGTGTTGCTGAACTACCTGATCCCGGAAAACGTGTTCCTGCTGATCGCTTCCATCGCGACCTTCGCCACGGTGTGGGTGTGGCTGATGATTCTGTTCACCCAGGTGGCCATGCGTCGTTCCATGACGGCCGAGCAAGTGGCGCAACTGAAATTCCCGGTACCATTCTGGCCGTACGCACCGATGGCGGCGATTGCCTTCATGCTGTTCGTGTTCGGCGTGCTGGGTTACTTTCCGGATACTCAGGCAGCGTTGATTGTCGGCGTGGTCTGGATCGGATTGCTGGTGCTGGCCTACCTGACGTGGGTCAAACCGGCAGCCGGACAGGCTGCACGGGTGGCCGGCGATCAGCCGGTTTCTCAGTCCTGACCTGATCGGGAAACATTCCGCGCCTGCATCGCGTTGTCGGGATGCAGGCACCCGGAATCGAATCACAGATGAATCGCAGCAGTCGCTGCGATTTTTTTATCCACTCCGAGGACACCATGGATCGCTTCCAGGAAATGCACATCTTCGCGACCGTTGCTCAGGAACAGGGCTTTTCCGCTGCCGCGCGACGCTTGGGTCTGTCAGCGGCCAGCGTCACCCGGGCGGTGGCGGCGCTGGAGCAACGAATCGGTACGCAGTTGCTGATTCGCACCACTCGCAGCGTTCATCTGAGCGAGGCAGGTCAGCGCTACCTGGAAGACTGTCGGAGGATTCTTGCCGAGGTGCAGGAAGCGGAAGACTCTGCTGCCGGCAGCCACACCCAGCCCCGTGGGCAATTGACGGTGACGGCGCCGGTGTTGTTCGGCGAGCTGTTTGTCACACCGGTGATGGCGGGTTATCTGACGCAATACCCGGACGTTTCCATCAACGCCTTGCTGCTGGATCGCGTGGTGAGCATGGTCGAGGAGGGCGTCGATGTGGCGATCCGCATCGGTGAGTTGCCGGACAGCAATCAGCATGCGATTCGGGTTGGTGAGGTGCGGCGGGTGATTTGCGGCTCGCCTGGGTATTTTGCCGTTCACGGTCGGCCAACTCATCCACAGGCGTTGGCGGGTGCGCCGGTGGTGGCGACCTCGGCCATCGGCCAGATACGCAGTTGGCCGTTCCTGGAAGATGGCGAACCCTTGAGCGTCAGGCCCGAGCCTCGGCTGGTGGTCACCGCCAATCAGGCTGCGATTGCTGCCGCTTGCCTGGGGCTTGGGCTGACTCGGGTGCTGTCTTATCAAGTCGCGAGCAAGATCGCCTCCGGTGAGCTGGAAATCGTCCTCGCCGAGTACGAATTGCCGCCGTTGCCAATCCATGTGGTGTATCAGGGTGGGCGCAAGGCACCGACTCGAGTGCGCAGTTTTGTCGACTACGCCGTAAACGCCTTGCGCGAACATCCGGCTCTGAAAAACGCGGCGTTATTTCACCCAGAGAAATAATGGATTGCGTTTTCTGGTGATTCTGTTGTTTTTACGCTAGGTGGAAGATGGCTGCCATGGTTGTCGCCCATTTCGGGCGACGCAAACGTCCAGCGGAGTCGACCATGCAAGCGATCAAACTCTACAACTTCCCGCGTTCCGGCCACGCCCACCGCGTCGAGCTGATGCTGTCCCTGCTGCAATTGCCGACCGAATTGATCTTCGTTGATCTGGCCAAAGGCGAGCACAAACAACCTGATTACCTGGCGATCAACAGCTTCGGGCAAGTGCCGGCCATTGATGACAATGGTGTGGTGCTGGCCGATTCCAATGCGATTCTGGTGTATCTGGCGCAGAAGTACGGTAACGGTCGTTGGCTGCCGAGCGACCCGGTCGGCGCGGCGCGCGTCCAGCGCTGGCTGTCGGCAGCGGCGGGGCCGATTGCCTTTGGTCCGGCAGCGGCCCGCTTGGTTACGGTGTTCGGGGCGAAGCTGAATGCAGATGAAGCGATCACCCGTGCGCACAACCTGCTGAAGGTGATGGATCTGGAACTGGGCAAGACTCCGTTCCTGGTCGGCAGCGAGCCGACCATCGCCGACGTTTCGGCCTACAGCTACATCGCCCATGCGCCGGAAGGCAATGTGTCGCTGGACGACTACGGCAACGTGCGCGCCTGGCTGGCGCGGGTTGAAGCATTGCCCGGTTTCATCGGCATGCCACGCACTGTCGCCGGTCTGCAAACCAGCGCCTGAGGTTCACCATCCAGACTGCGCCGCTGGCGTGGGGGAGAGGTCGTCATGGAACGTTCACCCTGGCACGCCGGCGAGCGACAACTGCAAGTGCAGGTCGGCGTTGCCGAGCGCATGGAGGAATTCGGTCGCAAGGTGATTCGCACCTGGATGCCGGATCAGCACCGTCAGTTCTATCAGCAATTGCCCTTCATGCTGTTCGGCGCGGTGGATGCCGATGGGCGCCCGTGGGCCAGCGTGCTGGAGGGCGAGCCGGGTTTCGCTCACTCTCCCGAGCCGACGCAGTTGCACTTCGACAGCCTGCCCGCCGTTGATGACCCGGCGCAGTTACAGGCCGGTGCGGCCATCGGCCTGCTCGGCATCGAGTTGCACACCCGTCGGCGCAATCGCCTCAACGGCCACATTGGCAACCTGGGTACGAGCGGCTTCGACTTGACGGTCGATCAGTCCTTCGGCAACTGCCCGCAGTACATTCAGTTGCGCCAGTTCCAGCGAGTGCCGCTGACGGATCCGCAAACCCGGCGCGCCGAGCACTTCGACGGGCTTGATGACGCGGCGGTTGCGCTGATCGAAACGGCCGACACCTTCTTCGTCGCCAGTTATGTCGATGTTGACGGCGAGCGTTCGGTGGATGTTTCCCACCGGGGCGGCCAGGCCGGTTTCGTGCGGGTGGAGGGCAATCGCCTGACCATCCCGGACTTTGCCGGCAACCTGCACTTCAACACCCTCGGCAACCTGTTGCTCAATCCCCGGGCCGGCTTGTTGTTCATCGACTTTTCCACAGGCGATATGCTGCAGCTCAGCGGCCGCACGGAAGTCATTCTCGACGGACCGCAGATCGCAGCCTTCCAGGGTGCCGAACGGTTGTGGACGTTCGAGGTGGAAAAAGCGGTGCGGCGTCCGGGCGCGTTGGCCCTGCGCTGGCGTTTCGACGGCATGTCGCCGACCAGCCTGCTGACCGGCACCTGGGCTCAGGCCGATGCACGTTTGCAGGCCCAGGCTCTGGGTGACAGCTGGCGGCCGCTGCGGGTGGCGCGGATTGAAGCGCAGAGCCGGCACATCCGTTCGTTCTACCTCGAACCCGTGGACGGCGCCGGCCTGCCGGTGTTTCAGGCCGGGCAGCATCTGCCACTGCGTTTCACTCTCGACGGTGAAGTGTTCATTCGCACTTACAGTCTTTCGGGCGCACCGTCGGATGACTTCTTCCGGATCAGCGTGAAGCGTGAAGGGCGGATATCGACGCATCTGCACGATCAGGTGCGCGTCGGCGACGTGCTGGAGGCGCGCTCGCCTCAAGGGCATTTCACCGTGGCGCCGCTGGAGCGTCGTCCATTGGTTCTGCTGGCGGCCGGGGTCGGCATCACGCCGTTGCTGTCGATGCTGCGCGAGGTGGTGTATCAGGGCCTGCGCACCCGACGGATTCGTCCGACCTGGCTGATCCAGAGTTCCCGCAGCCTTGCCGACCAGCCGTTTCGCGCTGAGCTGGACCGCTTGCTGGAGGACGCTGGCGATGCGGTGCGGGTGTTGCGCCTGCTCAGTCAACCGGAGCCTGATCTGGTGGAAGGCGAGGATTACGACCTGCACGGGCGCATTGACGGTGCCTTGTTGAGGAACCTTATCGATGAATTTGATCAGATCGATTTTGTGCTCTGCGGCCCCGGCGCTTTTACCCAGGGTCTTTACGACAGCCTGCGCGAACTGGACGTGCGCGACGACCAGATCCACGCCGAAACCTTCGGCCCTTCGACCCTCAAGCGCCAGGCCGATGCGGACGCCATCGTGATCGAACAATTGCCGGCCGCCACCACCTCGGTGCCGGTGGTCTTCGAGCGTTCGGCCAAGGAAGCGCGGTGGCAGCCCGAGGGCGGCAGTCTGCTGGAACTGGCCGAGAGCCGTGGATTGCGTCCCGAGTTCAGCTGTCGCGGAGGATCATGCGGCACCTGCAAGACGCGGTTGATCAGCGGCGCGGTGAATTATCCACAGCCCCCGGCCGAAGTGCCGGAGGAAGGACAAGTGCTGATCTGCTGTGCGGTGCCGGCGCAAAGCGCCCAGCCGCTGGTGCTGGACCTTTAGCGGCCAAAGCGTACGACAGCGTCAGGTCTGTGGGCTTCTATCGTCAGGTGCAATGCCGGTGACTTCGCAAGTCCCGCTGGCGCTTGCAGCACATGGCGTGCAGTACGCTCAACCAGTTGCAGACTGGCTTCTCGCCAGCCAATCCATTGCCAGTCGTTCACATCGCGGTTGGCGGGGAACTCACCACTGCGCTCGAAGGCTGTCACCAGATCGGCGAGGCGCTGGGGGGCCTGCAAATCGAAATAGGCCATGAACTCCCCGCCGATCTCACGGAACACCGCAATGTCGCTGCCCATCGCAGGCAACCCGCGTTGCATGGCCTCGACCAAAGGCAGGCCGAAGCCTTCGACGTAAGAAGGAAACACCAATGCACTGGCGTGGGCATAGGCATGTTCAAGGCTGGTGTCGCTCAAGTCATTGAACATGAACAAGCGCTGGTTGAATTGTGGATGGTTGCGAACCCTGTTGAGCAGGGCGTCGCATTTCCAGCCGATGTTTCCGGCGATGCACAGTCGTGCGTTCGAACCGGCAGCCCAGGCTTGATCGAAGGCATCCAGCAGATATTCGTGGTTCTTGCGCGGCTCGATGGTACTGACCATCAGGAACACCGGTTCATGTGTCGTGAACACGCGTTTCAGGCGCGGTTCGACAACGGCATTGCGGCTCTGCAGATCCAGTTCCGATCCCAGGTGGAAATAGTCGAACCAGCGCTTTTCGGCCTGTGTCGAACCAATGCGCCGCTTCACTTCTTCGCGCAATTGATCGCGTACCGTGGCCGATATCGCCACATAGCCATCGGCGGTACGGGTGATCCAGTCGAACCACTTGCTGAAAACCTGCACCAGCCGCGTTTCGTAAAAATGAGGGTGAGTCAGGGGAATCAAATCGTAGATCACTGCAACGATGCCCACGCCTTCGCGTTTGAGCCGTTCGGCATGCTGGAAGAAATCCGAATGCCAGGACGAATCCAGCAACACCAGTTGATCGCCCGGCTGGTGCTGCAACGGCTCGCAACGTCGAGGCAATTGATAGCGGTTGTTTCTCTCGACAAGTCGCAGTGGGATACCGAACAGGGCGAACGCAGACAGTCGATAGCTGACGTACAACGCGCGGCGCGCCAGTTTTGTCCGGCAACTCCGGTCAACACGTTGATACAGTTGCCCGAAGCGGTGGGCCAGTCGTTCCAGGCGTTCGCCAAACGTCACGATGGCGTTTGACACTGGCGAGTCCAACGGAGCCAGACGGGTCACCCGGTACAGCTTGCCCTTGAGCAGGACCACCGGAATGCATTCGATACCTTCAGCGCTCGAAGGCAGTTGTTTGATGACATTGCGCACCACTCGCTGAATCCCTGAGTTGACGCTCGGGTTCTTGAATACGTGAGTGCATTCGACGAGCAGCCGAGTCATGGCGCACGCTCCATCAAGGCGTCAGACAATTGCAGCCGGCGCTCCACCAGACGCTTCGGTTTCGTCAGGTCGAAGGGCGAATCGGCAGGCAGCACATTCTTTGTCGAATCATCGAACATTGAACGCGGCTGGTTTTGTTGTCCCACAAGTTCGCTGAAACTCATGATGAACAGACTTCTTTTCAAACAGCGACCCCTTGGTCTTTAACTCTCACCTTTCCCTACAGGCTTGAAGGGATGTCTGTCAGACCGTTTGTAAATCCGGGTGCAAGACGGGTGAAGTCGTTGTTGTATTTGTTTGGTGACCAATCTGTGCCAATTGCGCAGCAATTTCAACCGGCCAAACCGTGACCGGTCAGTTCTCATCAGCGTAGCCCGGTTTTTTCTCGCCGGGCGGTTCACGAACCCTGAACGGATGTGTTTAGAATGCCCCTCGTCGCGGTTTCCCGAGCGTTGCCAGAATGGTTGCGTATCAGGGTGAAACTGACCACTAAAACAAGAACGACGACGTGCTTCGGGACACAGGATGAATGTCGGCCATACCGACCCGATCCGAGGCCTGGCCGTCATAGCGTGAGGCTGCCGGAATGGTGGTCGCACTGTGGGATGCCATGAATTTCATTCTCTACTCGGACGTCAACGACCGCTCCATCAGCCAGAGTCTCGGGCGTCCCGAATACAGCTACTACTTCGTGCTCAAGACCTATCGCCCGGTACTCGAAAGCCTGGGCCGGGTGCATGTGGTGTCTACCCGCAGCGAAGTCGATCCACTGTACCGACAGCTGCTCGCTGCCGGCGAAAGCAGTTTGTTCCTGTCCTTCACCCCGCCGCAGAATACCCCGACCGACCTGGAGTGCCCGACGATCTGCGTGATTGCCTGGGAGTTCGACTCCATCCCCGATGAGTCGTGGGACGGTGATCAGCGTCAGGACTGGACACAGATGCTCGCGCGGCAAGGTCGGGTCATCACGCTATCGAGCCACACCGCCAGGGCGATCCGCCGAGCCATGGGCGAAGACTTTCCGGTCCTGGTATTGCCGACGCCGCTGTGGGAAAACTTCGCGGCCATTCGTGAGCAACAGGTCAGCGCGCCGATCAACTCCGGAACGACCCTGGCGATCAAGGGCTGCATTTTCGACAGCCGTACGCTGGGGCTCTGTGCCGATGACTTGCTGCCCAAACCACTGACCGCCGAGCAACTGGCCGAGATCGAGGCACGGCGCCCGCCACCCCTGACACTCAAGCGTCGACTGGTCATTGCCCGCCATTACCTGCGTCTGTGGGCGCTGAACCCGAGCGATCAACCCAAGCCCATGGCCCGCGTGAAATACCTGCACCACGGCTACTGGGAAGGCTTTCGCGATCTGTTTTCGGACAAGGCCCATGCCTGGCTCGAACGACGCCTGCCGAGCATCGCCGGCCCCCACGAAGTGGCAGTGGACGAACCACCGCCGCTGAACCTGCCGGACACTTCGGCAGTGGTGGAAACCACCGTCGATGGCGTGGTCTACGTCACCGTGTTCAACCCCAGGGATGGCCGCAAGAACTGGCATCAACTGATCACGGCGTTCTGCTGGGCCTTTCGCGAAACACCTGACGCGACGCTGGTGTTGAAGATCACCCAGAACGATCTGGCGTCCTACTACAGCGAACTGATGACCTTGCTGGCGCAACTGACACCGTTTGCCTGTCGGGTGCTGGTGATGCACGGCTACCTGGATGATCCGCAATACGCGCGGCTCTACCAGGCCGCCAGTTTTTACGTCAACGCGTCACGTTGCGAAGGCCTGTGCCTGCCGCTGATGGAGTTCATGTCCAGCGGCAAACCGGTGATCGCTCCGGATCACACGGCGATGGAAGACTACATCGACGACGCGGTGGCCTTCGTCGTCCGGTCCAGCGAAGAGCTGACGATCTGGCCCCAGGACACCCGCATCATCTATCGCACCCTGCGTCACCGACCGGACTGGGGCTCGCTCAAGAGTGCTTACGAGAACAGTTACCGGATGGCCAAAGCGCAGCCGCAGGACTATCGCCGAATGTCGGTCGCCGCCGTCGAACGCATGCACGACTACTGCTCGTTCGCCCCAGTGCAGCGGCGCCTGGCGGATTTTTTCGGCCTCGCGCCAAGCGCGGCCGATGCTGCGCCCGTGACGGAAAACGCCTCATGCTGATCATCATTCATTCGGAAACCAACCAACACACCATCGTGCAAAACCTTGGCCGTTCCGAGTACAGCTATTACTTCGTGCTCAAGGAATACCGGCCGGTGCTCGAACGCCTCGGACGCGTAGTGGAAGTAGCGGACCCGGCCCGCGAAGTCGACGCGCTATATCTGGAATGCCTGACACGTGGCGAGCCATGCGTGTTCCTGTCGTTCTCGCCGCCCCATCGCACGCCGATCCACCTGGCTTGCCCGACATTGCCGGTATTCGCCTGGGAGTTCAGCACCATCCCGAACGAGCCTTTCGACGGCGAGCCACGCAACGACTGGCGCACGGTGCTGCGCGCCTGCGGTGCGGCAATCACTCACTCCAGCTACACGGTCAACGCGGTGCGCGAGGCCATGGGCGCCGACTACCCGATTGTCGCGGTGCCGGCGCCGGTGTGGGACCGCTTTGCCGCCCGGGGCGCACAGCTGCAAGATCATCCCTCGACGGGGCCGGTACGCCTGAAGATCAAAGGGCTGGTGGCCGACAGTCGCCAGCTCGATCTCGATGCTTTTGGCCCGAAGCATCTGCGCCGTGGCAAAGGCATCGACTTCGAGGCGCCGGTCCGCGAGCAGGAGTTGTTGCTCGATGGCGTGGTGTACACCTCGGTGTTCAACCCTGGCGACGGGCGCAAGAACTGGGAAGACATGCTCAGTGCATTCTGCGTGACGTTCCGTGAGGTCGAAGACGCCACGCTGGTGTTCAAACTCACTCACCACGATGCCGAAGAAGCCCTCAGCGATATCCTTCATCACCTGTACAAGAACCAGTCCTACCGCTGCCGCATCGTGCTGATCTATGGCTACCTCGCGGACGCGGACTACGAGCGACTGGTGCAGGCCACTCGTTATGTGGTGAACACGTCCTACGGCGAAGGCCAGTGCCTGCCGCTGATGGAATTCATGTCCTGCGGCAAGCCGGCGGTGGCGCCGCGCACCACGGCGATGATCGATTACCTGAGCGAAGACAATGCGTTCCTGGTCGAGTCCACGGACGAACTCACCGCATGGCCTCACGATCCGCGCAAGGCGTTTCGCACATTGCGCTACATGACCAACTGGGCGTCGGTCTGCGTCGCCTATCGCAACAGCTATGAGGTCGCGAAACACGATCCGCAGCGATATGCGCAAATGGCCGCCGGGGCGGTCAGCAGCCTGCAGGCATTCTGCAGCCAGGCGGTGGCCGAGCAGCGTTTGCAGGTCTTTCTCGCGAAGTTGTTCGAGCACCGGGCCGCTGCAGACACAACGGTGTCCCGGGCATGAGCGGCAAACGAATCCTGGACATCGAAGTACTGCGAGCGATCGCAGTGCTGGGTGTGCTGATTCATCATATGCAGGGCAGCCTGTTCACCGATCCGGTGCCATTGCTGGAAAAAATCCACGCCTGGGCCCAGCCGTGGTGGGGCGTTGACCTGTTTTTTGCCATTTCCGGGTTTGTCATCGCCCGCAACCTGATCCCGGCGCTGCAAGGTTGTTCGACCCGCCAGGAATACTGGGAGCAGACGCGCAACTTCTGGCTGCGCCGGGCCTTCCGTCTGTTGCCTTCGGCCTGGTCATGGCTGGCGCTGATGCTGCTTGCGTGCCTGTTTATCAATCGCTCCGGGGCTTTCGGCACGCTGTCCGCCAACCTGCAGGCGACGCTGGCGGGCGTGCTGCAGTACGCCAACTTCCGATTTGCCGACAGCTTTTTTCATTACGAGTACGGCAGCAGTTTCGTGTACTGGAGCCTGTCGCTGGAAGAGCAGTTCTATCTGCTGTTCCCGCTGCTGATTCTGGTATGCCGCAAGCATCTGGTCTGGGCGTTGCTGGCGCTGATCGCGGTGCAACTGTTCACCCTGCGCACGCCGCTGCTGATGGTGATCCGTACCGATGCGCTGGCCCTCGGCGTGTTGCTGGCAATGTGGAGCGCGCAGCCGTCCTGGCGGCGATGGGAGCCGACCTTCCTGCGTCGTCCGTGGGCCGGTGTGACTGTGCTGATCGTGCTGGCGCTGCTGTTGAGCTACATGGCCACCGACCGTTTCACCTTCGTCTCTTATCGGATCGGCTCGATTGCCGTGCTTGGCGCACTGCTCGTATGGATCGCTTCGTACAACCGCGATTACCTGCTGCCGGCCGGTAGAGTGCAGCGGCTGATGGCATGGATCGGCAGCCGCTCCTACGGCATCTATCTGATCCACATCCCGGCCTATCAACTGGTGCGGGAACTGATCTTCCGATTGCAGAGTGCCGGTCTGCCGAGTCCGGCGGGGCATCCGGTCGTGACGCTGCTGATTGCCGGTAGCCTGATCGTGCTGCTCAGCGAGCTGAATTATCGTTTCATCGAAATGCCGATGCGCAATCGCGGCGCCGCCCTGGTGCGCCGCCTCGGTACATCGCGCAACGCCATCCCATCCTCTGGAGCCACCTCATGCTGAGCCTTTTGAAGAAACTCACGGCGCCGACGTCCGTCCCGGTAGCCGCGCAGCCTGCTGCCGACAAAGTCGATCCGTATATGCTCGGCTTGCACGATGCAATGCTCAGTGGCTGGTTCAACCAGGAGACCGGCGAGCTGTTCAAAGGCTTTCCGGTGACCGCCGATGACACCTTGCTCGACGTCGGTTGTGGCGACGGTGGCAACGTCCATTTCTGTGGCATGCGCGGGGCGAAAATCATCATCGCCGACATCGATGGCGCCAAGGTCGAAGCCACCCGCCAGCGCTTGAGCGATACACCGGCCCGCGGCGTCGAGTGCCACGTCACCGACTGCAACCCGCTGCCGATCGCCGATGGCACCGCCACGCGCGTGGTGTCCACTGAAGTCATCGAACACGTCGATGACCCGGCACAGTTCCTTGCCGAACTGGTACGTGTCGGCCAGTCGGGTGCGCTGTACCTGCTGAGCGTGCCGCACCCCAGTTCCGAAGATTTGCAGAAAGACATCGCCGCACCGGAGTATTTCCAGAAGCCCAACCACATTCGCATCATCAGTGAAGAGCAGTTCAAGGCGATGGTCAGCGAGGCAGGGTTGGAGATCATCAGCCACAGCCAGTACGGGTTTTACTGGTCGATGTGGATGATGTTGTTCTGGGAAGCCAAGGTCGAATTCAGCAACCCGGATCATCCGCTGCTCAACCATTGGGCCGAGACCTGGCAAGCGGTGCTCGACTCGCCGCGCGGCGCGCAGATCAAGCAGGCACTGGATGCGGTGGTGGCGAAAAGTCAGGTGATCATCGCCCGTAAGCCCTGAGTGCTTTTGTGTAACCTTGCAGCCTGATGTTTCAGGGATCTGCAAGGTATGCGCTTTTTTATCGGGTGGTCAGCCGTGATGGCCATGTTGCTGCTGAGTGCCTGTGAACGCCAGGACGCCGCGCCGCTCGACCAGCAACTCTACGTCTGGCAACGGCAATGGACGCCGGCCCATGAACTTGCCCTGAAGGACAGTCATGGCGACTTCTCGACGCTTCGGGTGTTGGCGCTGCAAGCCTTCCCGAATGCCGGATGGAGTCGGGCGCGAGTCGATTTCGCGCTGCTGAAGCAGGATGCCCGACCGCTGATTGCGGTGATTCGCCTCGACGGCCAGCTCAAGGCGCTCGACCAGCAAGCCGTCACGGCGCAGATCCTTCAGGTGCTCGCCGACTGGCAAGGGCGGGGGCTGACCCCGAGCGGCGTCGAGATCGACCATGACGCCGGCAATGCCCGATTGCCGGACTACACCAGGTTCCTCGTTCATTTGCGCGGCGCATTGCCGGCCAACCTGCCCTTGAGCATCACCGCGTTGCCCGCCTGGCTCGACAGCCCGCAATTACCGACGCTGCTGGCGACCGTCGACAGCAGTGTGTTGCAGGTGCACGCCGTCAGCGATCCGCATCGTGGTCTGTTCGACCCCGAGCAGGCCCGGCGCTGGGCCAACGCCTGGGGGAGGGTGACCGACAGACCGTTCTACCTGGCGCTGCCCGCCTACGGTGTGGCGCTGTTGCCGGACGCCGGTGGCGCCCCGGTGGTGGAGAGTGAAGTCACGCTGGAACGCAGCGGCGAGCGACGCGAGTTGCTCGCCGATCCACAGCAACTGAGCCGGCTGGCCAGTGAATTACGCGAGGATCGCCCGGCACATCTGGCCGGTCTGATCTGGTTTCGCTTGCCGCTGGCCAACGACCGCAGGGCCTGGAGTCTGAGTACGCTGCGGGCGGTCGCCCGAGGTGATGCGTTGAGCAGCCGGCTCGGCCTGACGTTCACCGAACACAACGGCCTGCAAGACATCGCCCTGCATAACGTCGGTAACCTCGACAGCGCCTGGCCCGCCCGCATCACCGTCAACGGCCGGGGTTGCGAAGGCGCTGACGCGCTCGCCGGTTATGCATTGCAACAGACTGCGGATCTGCTTACCTTCACCCGCCTGCGCGACGGCCGATTGCCGGCGGGCGGGCAGCGTGCGATCGGTTGGGCACGTTGCGCAAATATTGATCAAGGAGGTTCGCATGTTGACCCGTAACTGGCCCCGCCATCTGCTTTGCCTGAGCCTCAGCCTGCCGCTGGGATCGGCGCTGGCCTGCGGCCCGGATTTCCCGATGCGTCTGCTCGACGATCGCGGGCAATCGCTGGCGGAACTGCCGGAGGGCAACTTCAGGTTCGAGATCAGTCGCCTCGGCAAAGCCATTCCCGGGCTGAAGAACGTCACGGCGGTCACCTACAACCCGGACGACACCTATGGCGAACCGAATGAGCCCGCTGAACTGCGCGAGAAGGCCGAGCAGCAGGGCCTGAGCGCGGAGCAGCAGGCGCTGGTCAAACAACTGCGCAGCCTCACCGATGCGCGTCAGGTCGAAGTGCAGGGTGCAAGCCTGCCGGCGGAACTGCGTCTGTATGTGGCGGGCGCCGTGGCATTCGGCGCTGGCGATCATCAACTGGCCGTCGAGTATTTCCGCCAGTTGCTGGCGCTGCCGGCCGATCAACGCGCGCTGCGCAGCACCTGGGCCGCTTACTCGCTGGGCCGGGCGTTCTTCGCCATGAGCAGCGAAGCGGGTGATGCGCTTGAGGCGTTGGAAAACGCCATCGAAGCCTTCCGCCAGACGCGGCAACTGAGCATCGACGGTTTCAGCGATCCGCTGGAGCTGGGCGTGGCCAGCCTCGGCGAAGAAGCACGAGCGCTGCGCATGGCGGGCAGTTGGGACAAAGCCATCGAGCTCTACGCCACGCAAAACCTGCACGGTTCGAACGTCGGCTACACCTCGTTGAAGCTGTTGATGAACGATCTGGCCGAAGAGCCGGAAGATCGGCTGGCAAAGTTGCTGCGTGGCAAAGCGGTGCAGCAATTGGTCACCGCCTCGCTGATCAGCCGGATCGGCTGGTCGTTCGGCGATGAGCCGCCGAACGAGAAAAAACTGATCAAGGCCTTGCAGGAAAGTACCCGTGGCAGCCTCGATAACGCGGATCGCCTGGCGGCCATGAATTATCAACAGGGCGATTACGCCAGCGCCAAGGCGTTCCTCGAACACGCCGGCGACAGCGGCCTGGCGTGGTGGCTGCGGGCGAAACTGGCGGTGCGCGACGGTGATAAAAACGCCGCTGCAGCGGCTTATGCCAAAGCCGCGCAAGCCTTCCCGCAGGACGAGTCCTGGGGTGAACGGCGTACCGCCGACTGGAATCTGGAATCCCTTCAGCCTAAATGCCGGGTCGAAGGTGAAAGCGCGATTCTGGCGCTGCAACGTGGCGAGTATCTGCAGGCGTTCGATCAGTTGTATCGCAGCCAGAGCATTTACTGGTTCGACGCTGCGACCGTGGCCGAGCGGGTGCTGACGCTTGATGAGCTCAAACAGTATGTCGATGCCAAGGTTCCGGCGCCGCCCGCGCTGAGCCAGCAGGATCGAGACAATTACGTGCCGCTGCCGGTGGCCGCCAGCCTGCGCAATCTGCTGGGGCGACGCTTGTTGCGTGAGGGTCACTACGAAGAGGCGGTCGGCTATTTCGACAATCCCGATCTGCAGCACAAGGCCCGGCTCTACGGCCAGCAACGGATGAAAGCCGATTCAGCGTGGTGGCCGACCAAGCGTGCCAGTGCGCTGTTCAATGCCGCGTGGACGGCCCGCGAGTGGGGCATGGATATCCTGGGCTACGAAATGGCCCCGGATTACGCGACCTTCGGCGGCAACTACAGCCTGGAAACCACCGCGCTGAAGGTCGGGCCGCTGGTAAGCGAAGCCGAGGTGCAACGGCAGAAGGCCAGCGAAGCACAGCCGGATGAGCGCTATCACTACCGGTTCGTTGCCACGGCGCTGGCCAGTCGTGCGGCAGACAACCTGCCGCACACCAGCCAGGCATTCGCCGCCGTGCTGTGTTCGGCCGCCGGCTGGAACAGCAGCCTGGAAGAGCAAAGTGCGTTGTACAAGCGCTATGTCGATGAAGGGCCTTACGTTCCATGGGCCGTGGATTTCGGTCATCAGTGCCCGTATCCGGACTTCGAAAACGCCGACAAGCGCTATGTCACCCAGGTGACCGATTCGGTGCGCTCGACACTGCGTCCTTACAAGTGGCCGGTGATCGGTGCGATTGTCGCGTTCACGGCCGCTGTGTTGTTGCTGGTTACCCGCCGTCAGCGCAAGGCCCGTAAAACCTAAGCCTGCTGCACGAAGGTCAGGCGCACGGCAAAGCCGATCAACAGGCTGCCGAATAACCACTGCTGCACCCGTTGGGCCGTCGGGCTGTGTTTCAGCCAGCGGCCCAGCGCCGTGCCGAGCAAGGCATAGGCGCTGTCGAACAGCAATCCTGCGGCCACCAGCATCGCGCCGAGCGCCGCAAACTGTGTCAGCACCGGTGCGCCATCTGCCACGATGAACTGCGGCAGCAGCACCGAGCAGAACAGCAAGGCTTTCGGGTTGAGCAGATTGGTCAGCAGGCCACGACGGATCGCTGCGCGCCACTGCCCATGGCCGTCCGATACGGTGCCAGCGTTCAGATCCGGCAGCAGCGTGGTGCGCAGGCATTGAATGCCGATCCACAGCAAGTACGCGGCCCCGGCCATCCGCACCGCATCGAACGTCCACGGTGCAGCCTTGAACAGCGCCGCCAGCCCCAACGCTGCGAGCGCGACATGACAACCTCGGGCAACCGCCAACCCCACTGCCGTGGCCAGTGCTGCACCGCGACCCTGGCGGGCACCGGTCTGCAACAGCAGGATCATGTCCGGGCCGGGCAGCAGATAGACCGCCGCCAAAGCCAGGAAAAACAGCCAGAGACTTGCCATGTCGCACCCTTTCGTTGTCGATTCGGTGCAATCAGTCTATGACCGAGGGGCAGGGCAGGTGCTTGCGTAGTTCGCTTCTATAACCACGTGGATTGGCATAACCTGCTTTCTTTTCGCGCTTACACCATCAGGATCTGCCAACCATGAAACTCGACGCCTTCGATCGCAAGATTCTCGCCGCGCTGCAACGGGACGGGCGCCTGAGCAATGTGCAACTGGCGGACGAAATCGGTTTGTCTGCGTCGCCGTGCCTGCGTCGGGTGCGGATGCTGGAGGAGGCGGGGGTGATTCGCGGCTATCAGGCGAACCTGGACCGTGACGAGGTGGGGCTGGGGCTGACGGTGTTCGTCGGGGTCAAGGTGGAACGGCACAACGATGAACAGGCCGAGGCGTTTCACCGAGCGGTGACGGCGTTGCCGGAGGTTATTTCAGCGTTTCTTGTGTCCGGGGAATCGGACTTTCTGCTGCAAGTGGTGGTGCCGGATCTGCGCGCCTACGACCGTTTTTTAACCGGTTGTCTGCTGAAACTGCCGGGGGGGAGCGACATTCGCAGCAATTTCGCGATTCACACGGTGAAGACCCCGGGAGCGTTGCCGCTGGGACATCTGCCATCCTGATACTTCCCGCATTGCGCGGGAAGTATTCGCACAGTGCTTACATCTGCGTCGCCATGCCCTCGACATTCATCGCTGCCTGACGCAGCGCCTCGGAACGGGTCGGGTGAGGGTGACAGGTCAGGGCGATGTCTTCGGCCGACGCGCTGAATTCCATGGCCACGCAATACTCGCCGATCATTTCACTGACGCTCGGGCCGACCAAGTGCACGCCGAGGACTTCGTCGGTGTGCGCGTCGGCGAGGACTTTGGCAAAGCCCTCGGTCTCGTGATTGATCTTCGCCCGGCTGTTGGCAGTGAACGGGAATTTGCCGACCTTGTAGGCCCGGCCTTCAGCCTTGAGCTGCTCCTCGGTCTTGCCGACACTGGCCAGCTCCGGTCGGGTGTAGATCACGTTGGGAATCAGGTCGTAGTTGACCTCGCCCGCCTTGCCGGCGATCTGCTCAATGCAGGCCATGGCTTCGTCTTCGGCCTTGTGGGCAAGCATCGGCCCGGACGTGACATCACCGATCACCCAGACGCCGGGTGCTTCGGTGCGATGGTGTTTGTTGGCAAGCATGCCGCGTTTGTCGGTGCTCAGGCCGACGTTCTCCAGCCCCAGCCCCTGGGTGTAGGGGCGGCGACCGATGGCGACCAGCACGTAATCGGCTTCCAGCAGCTCGGCGGTGCCGCCGGCTGCCGGTTCGATGCTCAGTTGCACGCCGCTGGTCGAGGTTGTGGCGCTGGTGACTTTCGAACTCAGTTTGAAGCTGATGCCCTGTTTGCTCAGCGAGCGTTGCAGGGTCTTGCCGGCTTCGCCGTCGACGCCGGGGCAGATGCGGTCGAGGTATTCCACCACGGTCACTTGCGCGCCGAGTCGCCGCCAGACCGAGCCGAGTTCGAGGCCAATCACGCCGGCACCGATCACCACCAGATGCTTGGGCACTTCGCTCAAGGACAACGCGCCGGTGGAATCTAGAATGCGCTGGTTGTCGATCGCCACGCCGGGCAGGGGAGTGGGCTCGGAACCGGTGGCGATGACGATATCGGTGGCGGTCAGTTCGATCCGGTTGCCCTGATCGCCGGTTACGCTGACTTTTCCGGGGCCATCGATATGGCCCCAGCCC
The DNA here is from genome assembly GCF_040760005.1 of Pseudomonas sp. stari2. NCBI lineage: Bacteria > Pseudomonadati > Pseudomonadota > Gammaproteobacteria > Pseudomonadales > Pseudomonadaceae > Pseudomonas > Pseudomonas sp. Stari2. Next base: position 169,871 of record NZ_CP099760.1, on the reverse strand, counting down.
TTGATCCAGTCGACCTTGTTCTTGCGGAACAGAAATTCGATGCCTTTGGTCAGGCCGGCGACGCTTTCGTCCTTCTGCTTCATCATTTGCGCGAGGTTGAGCGTCGGTTTGACCTCGATGCCGAGGTTGGCGAATTCCGCGCCCATTGCCGCATCGTACAGTTCGGACGCGTGCAACAACGCCTTGGACGGCATGCAACCGACGTTGAGGCAGGTGCCGCCCAGTGTGGCGCGGCCCTCCACGCAAGCGGCCTTGAGACCCAACTGGCCGGCGCGGATCGCTGCGTTATAACCGCCGGGCCCGCCGCCCAGAATCACTACGTCATAGTTGCTCATGCGCTTACTCCTGGCTGAAGAATGCGGATCGCTAAAAATTACGTACGTAATATGTGCGTTTCCGGACATTTCGGTCAAGGCTTCAGGAACGCGACAGGTTCAGCGACTTTGAATGGTGCAAATGAGTACAAATATTTCACTACTTTCGTTATATCGTAACGAGTTAAGCAGTGAGCCAAGGGTTTTGGGGGGATATGCAAGTCGATCTGGACGTTGATGGCACGCAAGTGACCGGTCTGCCGCGCTTTCAGCAGGCGGCGACCCAGGGTCGCCGACTGCGCCGGTTGGCCATCGGTCTCGGTGGGTTGGCCGTGGCCGGGGTGGTGCTGGCGTTTTTTGTTGGTCTGTTCGCCTCTCAATCGCTTTGGCCGGCGCTGTTGGTCAATCAGAGCGCGGCGTTGCTGGTGCTGGTCGCCGGGCTGCAATCGTCGTGGTGGGTGGCTGATTGGCGAGCGCGGGTGATCAATCCGGTGGTACCGGTGACTGTTGTTGACGAGACGCCCGCGTCGGATGGCTGGTACGAGCGACTGCTGGATCGGCTTAGCCGACGCAGCCTGCATGTGCTGGGGCAGATTGGCGCGGCGACATTATGGCTCGGCGGTCTGGCGCTGTTGGCGTTGCTCGGCATCGAGCAGGTGTGGAATCTCACGCTGCAACCGACTGCAGTGGGTTTGTCCGCGTCTGTCAGCGCGGCGATCTCGCTGCTGCTGGCGTTCGGTCTGCTGGTGCTGGAGCGGCAACTGGCTCAGGAAAACCCGGCGCAATGGCCCGAGGCGGGAGCACTGGCGCAGTTGGTTCGAGTCGTCATCATCAGTCTGGTATTGGGTGCGCTGTGCTTGCTGTTTGCCAGCGAGAAATCCGTCTGGCCCGTGCGTTTGGCTGTGTTGATCGGCATCCTGCCGGGACTGGTCGCGTTGGAGTTGTTGCTGCGTGCCGTGTTGTCGCTGTTCAGTCCGCGTCGCGAACAACTTGAACCGGTGCTGCTGGCCCGCAGTTTCGTCGCCGATCTGCTACGTTGGCCGCCGCAACCGTTGCTCGCCTTGCAACACGAATTGCACAACCGTTTCGGTATTGATCTGCGGCAGATCTGGGCCTTCAGTTACATGCGCCGCGCATTCCTGCCGGTCTTGGTGCTGGTGGCGGCGGTGGGCTGGTTGCTTACCGGCATTCATGAAATTCCACTGCAAAGCCGTGGTATCTACGAGCGCTTCGGCAAACCGGTGCAGGTGTTCGGCCCCGGTTTGCATGCCGGCCTGCCGTGGCCGCTGGGCCGGGTGTTGAGTGTGGAGAACGGCGTGGTGCACGAACTGGCGACCAGTGTCGGCGAGAACCCGGCGCCGGTTCAGCCGGATCCGGCGGAAGGTCCGGCCCCGATTACCGCCAACCGCTTGTGGGATGCCAGCCACGTCAACGACAAATCCCAGGTCATCGCCAGCAGCCGTGGCGAGCAACAGAGTTTCCAGATCGTCAACATGGACGTGCGTTTCGTCTATCGCATCGGCCTCAGCGATCAGGCGGCATTGGCCGCGACCTACAACAGCGCGGATGTGCCGACGTTGATCCGCAGTACCGCGAGCCGGATTCTGGTCCACGATTTTGCATCGCGCACCCTCGACGGTTTGCTGGGGCAGGACAGGGTAGGGCTGGCTGACGAGATCGGCCGCGCGGTGCAAAACGATCTGCAGAAACTCGATAGCGGTGTAGAGATTCTCGCCACTGTGGTTGAAGCGATTCATCCACCCGCCGGTGCGGCCAACGCTTATCACAGCGTGCAAGCGGCGCAGATCGGTGCTCAGGCGTTGATCTCTCGCGAACGCGGTGCGGCGGCCGAAGCGAGCAATCAGGCGCAGTTGCAGGCCAGCCTCGCTCGCGACCAAGCCACCGCCAATGCCCACGAAACCAGCTCGACTGCCCGCGCGGCGGGCCTGAAATTCAGCGCCGAACAAAAAGCCTACGCCAGCGCCGGTCAGGCCTTCGTGCTGGAGCAATACCTCAGCCAGCTCAGTCAGGGACTGGGCAAAGCCAAACTGTTGGTGCTCGACCATCGTCTGGGCGGCAGCAGCAACGCGCCGACCATCGACCTGCGTACGTTCACGCTGCCGGCTGACCCGACGCCGGCGCGCACCACCGCTCAACCAGGAGCCACCCATTGAGCCAGTCGCATACTCACGATCACCATGACCATAGCGGTCACGACCATGCTCATGGCGGCCACCACCACGGGCATCACCACCATCATCATGGCGCGCCGGAAGAGGCGGGGCCTTTTCCGTGGCGACGCATGGGCTGGGCCGTGTTGCTGGTGGCGTTTGCCATCGCAGCGGCAAGTCTGGTGCAGGTGCGCTCCGGTGAAGCCACGGTCATCACCCGCTTCGGCAACCCGTCCCGAGTGTTGCTGGAGCCCGGTTTGAGCTGGCGCTGGCCGGCGCCGTTCGAAGCGGCGATCCCGGTGGATCTGCGCCTGCGCACCACCTCGAGCGGTTTGCAGGACGTCGGCACCCGCGACGGCTTGCGCATTATCGTGCAGGCGTATGTCGCGTGGCAGGTGCAGGGCGATGCGGACAACGTCCAACGCTTCATGCGTGCAGTGCAGAATCAGCCGGACGAAGCGGCGCGGCAGATTCGAACCTTTGTCGGCTCGGCACTGGAGACTACTGCCAGCAGTTTCGACCTGGCCAATCTGGTCAATACCGATGCCAGTCAGGTGCACATCGCTGATTTCGAAGCGCAGTTGCGTCAGCAGATCGATCAGCAGTTGCTCGCCACTTACGGCGTGCGCGTGGTGCAAGTAGGTATCGAGCGACTGACTCTGCCGTCGGTGACACTTACCGCGACGGTCGACCGGATGCGCGCCGAGCGTGAAACCATTGCTACCGAACGCACGGCCATTGGCAAGCGTGAAGCAGCGCAAATTCGTTCTGGTGCCGAGCGTGACGCGCGAATTGTGCAGGCTGACGCCACGGTGAAAGCGGCCGAAATCGAAGCGCAATCACGGGTCGAAGCGGCGCAGATTTATGGCCGTGCTTACGCCGGATCACCGCAGCTATACAACTTGCTGCGCTCGCTGGACACCCTTGGCACCATCGTTACGCCGGACACCAAGCTGATCCTGCGCACCGACGCCGCGCCGTTCCGTGTATTGGTGGATGGCCCACCGAATATGGATAGCAAGACCGGAACGCAGCCATGAGTGAAGTTCCACGTGGAACAAATTCGATGAACAGTCCGTGGATTCAGGCGGGACGCCTGGCGTTTTTTGCCCTGTACGCGGTGACAGTGCTGGCAGCCTTGGCTTGGGCATTTTCCAATGTTCGGCAGATCGACCCGCAGAATCGCGCGGTGGTCATGCATTTCGGTGCGCTGGATCGCATCCAGAATGCCGGGCTGTTGTTGGCTTGGCCGCAGCCGTTCGAACAGGTCGTTCTGCTGCCGGCGGCAGACCGGGTCATCGAGCGTCGAGTGGAAAACCTGCTGCGCAGTTCTGCTGCAATACAGGCGGATCGCGTCGCGACATTCGCTACACCGCTGAGCGATGCTCTGGCCGGTTCCGGCTATTTGCTTACCGGTGATGCCGGGGTGGTGCAGCTGGATGTGCGGGTGTTCTACAAGGTCACCGATCCATATGACTTCGTGCTGCAAGGCGATCACGTGCTGCCGGCACTGGATCGACTGGTGACCCGCAGCGCGGTGGCCCTGACAGCAGCGCGGGATCTGGACACCATTCTGGTGGCGCGACCGGAACTGATCGGCGCCGACAATCAAGCCGCCGAACGACGCGAACGACTGCGTGGCGATCTGGTGCAAGGAATCAACCGACGCCTGGCCGAGTTGAAGGCGAGCGGGCAGGGCATCGGTATCGAAGTGGCGCGGGTCGATGTGCAATCGAGTCTGCCCGAGCCGGCCGTCGGTGCTTTCAACGCTGTGCTTACCGCCAGTCAACAGGCTGACAAAGCGGTGGCCAATGCCCGCACCGACGCTGAAAAAATCACCCAGACCGCCAACGAACTGGCCGACCGCACATTGCAGGTCGCCCACGCCCAGGCCGGTGAGCGCCTGGCAAAGGCCTCCGCCGATACCGCGACTGTCATGAGTCTGGCCCAGGCCCGACAGCAGGGCACTGACCCGCAAATGCTGCTGCGCCTGTACCGCGAGCGGATACCGAAGATTCTCGGCCAGGCCGGTTCGGTCACCACAGTCGATCCGAAAGACGATTCCCGCCTGATCATTCAGGGAGCCAGTAAATGACCGCCACTACCGCCGCACCGAGTCTGTTGTCCTCGGCCGAGCAACGTCGCGCTGCGCGCCAACTGACCCTGGCGATGCTCGCCCTCGGCCTGCTCGGGCTTGGTTTGATCTGGCGCTGGTTGATGCCGGAGCAAACCGGTGTCAGTCAGTTGCTGCTCGGTGTTGCTTCTTTGTTGGTCGCGGTGCCGGTGATGCGCTCGGCGTGGTTCAGCTTGCGTTACCCGAGTCTGCATGGCATCACCGATCAATTGATCGCATTGGCGATGCTTGGTGCCTGGGCTACCGGCGACTTGCTCACCGCTGCGCTTCTACCGATCATTATGATCTTCGGCCATGTGCTGGAGGAGCGCAGCGTGATCGGCTCGCAAGAGGCGATTCATGCGTTGGGTCAGCTCACCCGCAGTCATGCACGAAAAGTCCAGGCGGATGGCACGGTCATCGAAGTCGATAACGGCACGCTCAAGGCCGGCGACACCGTTGAAGTCCGCGCCGGTGATCGGGTGCCGGCGGACGGTCGAGTGTTGTCAGGCCAGGCCAGCCTCGATACGGCGTCAATCACCGGTGAGTCGGTGCCGGTGGAGGCGGGCGTCGGAATGACCGTGTTCGGCGGTGCGATCAACCTCGATGGGTTGCTGCGTATCGAGGTGACCCGTACCGGCGATGAATCGACCCTGGGCAAGGTCATCGCCCTGATGCAGAACGCCGAGCGCTCCAAGCCACCGATCACCCGTCTGCTTGAACGCTACGCCGGCAGCTACATGGTGCTGGTGTTGCTGCTGGCGGCGGTGACCTGGTTTGTCACCAATGATGCGCAGGCAATGTTGGCGGTGCTGGTTGCAGCCTGTCCTTGTGCATTGGTGTTGTCGGCGCCTGCGACAGCGATTGCCGGTGTGGCGGTCGCGGCGCGGCACGGGATTCTGATCCGCAGTTCGGCCTTCCTTGAAGAGTTGGCTGACCTCACGTCCCTGGTGGTCGACAAGACCGGCACACTGACTTACGGCACGTTGCGTCTGCAGTCGATCAACAGCGCGCAGGAGGATCACGAATCGGTGATGGCGCTGGCTGCCAGTCTCGGTGCTGCCAGCAGTCACCCGGTCAGTCGTGCACTGGCCGGACTGGTACACGCGGACAACGTGCTGGTGCTGACCGATATTCACGAACGGCAAGGTTTGGGTGTGGTCGCCAGGACGGAACAGGGTGAAGCGGCACTCGGTCGTCCGGAGCTGTTTGCGCAACTGGGCATCCCGACAACTTCGATTCCCGAGCACGACGGCCCGATTGCCGGCCTGGCGTTGAACGGTGAATTCCTCGCCTGGCTGTTGCTGGCCGACAGCGTCAAACCTGAAGCGAAATTCGCCTTGAGCGAACTGCGCGAGTTGGGCCTCGGTCGGCAACTGTTGCTGACCGGCGACCGTCAGAGCGTGGCGCAAACTCTGGCGCGGGATGTCGGCCTGCATGAAGTCGAAGCCCAGGCGTTGCCCGAAGACAAACTCAATCGCGTATTGAAGGAAATCGACAACGGTTTCCGGCCGATGGTGGTCGGCGACGGCATCAACGATTCGCTGGCACTCAAGGCTGGTGTGGTGGGTGTTGCGATGGGGGCGGGCGGTGCTGACATTGCGCTTGCGTCCGCCGACATTGTGCTGATCGGCAGCGACCTGCGCCGGCTCGGCACCTGTGTGCGCCTGAGTCGCCAATGTCGGCGCACGCTGCAAGTGAACGTGATCATCGGTCTGGGCTGGACGCTGGCCATCGTGGTATTCGCCGCATTCGGCTGGTTGGGCGCGGCCGGGGCGATGATCGCTGCATTGCTGCACAATCTCAGCACATTGCTGGTGTTGGGGAATGCCGGTCGGTTGTTGCGCTTTCAGGAACCGCTGCTGAAGCTTGAAGAGCAGAACTGATCATTTTTCGAACTGTGCGCCGGTCTTGAAGTCTCCAGATAAGGCGCACTGAAGCACGGAGATCGGTGCCGTTGCAGCCAAGTTGGCTGATAGGTGGCAACTATCGAATCGATAGCCTGCTAATTTTCAAGGATGGTCTACCCTCAGATCAGACGTCTGAAACCAGGGGGATATTCCATGCTCGCGCAACTTCCACCGGCCTTACAGAATCTGCAGCTTCCGCTTCGCCTGCGACTCTGGGACGGCCATGAATTCAATCTGGGCCCGACGCCCAGCGTCACCATCGTGGTCAAGGACCCGTTGATGGTGTCCCAATTGACCCATCCAAGTCTCGACGCGCTGGGGGCGGCGTTCGTCGAGGGCAAACTGGAACTCGAGGGCTCGATCAGCGAGGTCATCCGGGTTTGCGACGAATTGAGCACGGCGCTGCTCGATGAAGACGAAGACAGTCAGCCGGTGCGAACCGTGCACGACAAGGAAACCGACGCCAAAGCCATTTCCTATCACTACGACCTGTCCAACGCGTTCTACCAGCTCTGGCTGGACAGTGACATGGCGTATTCCTGCGCCTATTTCGAAACCGGCAGCGAAACCCTGGAGCAGGCGCAACAGGCCAAGTTCCGGCACCTGTGTCGCAAGCTGCGTCTGCAGCCGGGCGACTACCTGCTGGACGTCGGCTGCGGCTGGGGCGGTCTGGCGCGTTACGCTGCCCGTGAGTTCGGTGCCAAGGTGTTCGGTATCACTCTGAGCAAGGAACAACTGGCGCTGGCTCGGGAGCGGGTTAAAGCCGAGGGCCTGGAAGACCAGGTCGAACTGCAGCTGCTCGATTATCGTGATCTGCCGCAGGATGGGCGTTTCGACAAAGTGGTGAGTGTCGGGATGTTCGAGCACGTCGGCCACGCCAATCTGGCCGAATACTGCAAGACCTTGTTCGGCGCGGTGAAAGAGGGCGGTCTGGTGATGAACCACGGCATCACCGCCAAGCACACCGATGGCCGTCCGGTGGGACGCGGTGCCGGCGACTTCATCGAAAAATACGTGTTCCCCAACGGCGAACTGCCGCACCTGGCAATGATCTCGGCCGAGATCAGCGAGGCCGGTCTGGAGATCGTCGATGTCGAAAGCCTGCGTCTGCATTACGCGCGCACGCTGGACCACTGGAGCGAACGGCTGGAGGACAACCTCGAAGCGGCCGGCAAACTGGTGTCGGATCAGGCCCTGCGTATCTGGCGACTGTACCTTGCCGGTTGCGCCTACGCGTTTGCCCGGGGCTGGATTAATCTGCACCAGATTCTCGCAGTAAAGGCCCACCCCGATGGCAGCCATGAACTACCGTGGACCCGTGATGACATCTATAACCCTTGAGCTAGAGAATCGGTGAAATCAGCCGGGCGATCCGCATGCCGAGTTGTTGCAGGCGGTGGATCTCCCGGCCTTCTTCCTTGGCGATTTCGTAGGCCTGGGCAAAGTCCTCGTTGAGCATCTGTTCCACGTGGCCGGCGAATTCACTGTCGACCGTCAGCAACATCACTTCGAAATTCAGCCGGAACGAACGGTTGTCCAGATTGGCGCTGCCGATGGCGCTGATTTCGCTGTCGACCAGCACCACTTTCTGATGCAGGAAACCCGGTTCATAGCGGAATACCCGCACCCCGGCGCGCACCGCTTCGAACGCGTAAAGGCTCGATGCGGCGTAAACGATGCGGTGATCGGGACGTGATGGCAGCAGTAGTCGCACGTCGACACCGCGCAGGACCGCGAGACGCAATGCGGCGAACACCGCCTCGTCGGGAATGAAGTAGGGGCTGGTGATCCATACGCGCTCGGTGGCGGCATGGATGGCTTCGACAAAGAACAGCGAGCAGGTCTCGTAGGCATCCGCCGGGCCGCTGGCCAGCAACTGGCAGAGCACGCCGTCGTCCGGGTAAACGTCTGGCAGGATCAGCGGCGGCAGCGTACGTGCGGCCCAGAACCAGTCCTCGGCAAATGACTCCTGCATGCACGCAACCACCGGCCCGCGCACCTGAACGTGGGTGTCGCGCCATGGCGCCAAGGGTGGTTTTTCGCCCATGTATTCGTCGCCGACGTTGTGTCCGCCGACGAAACCGATCATTCCGTCGACCACCACAATCTTGCGGTGGTTGCGGAAATTCACCTGGAAGCGATTGAGCCAGCCGCTGCGGGTGGCGAATGCCTTGACCTCGACCCCGCCATCGCGAAGTGCCTGTACGTAACTATGGGGCAGGGCGTGGCTGCCGATGCGGTCGTACAGCAAATGAATCGCGACACCTTCGGCGGCTTTCTTCAGCAGCAGTTGGCGCAGGCGCTGGCCGAGGCGATCGTCGTGAATGATGAAAAACTGGATCAGCACGGCTTCCCGTGCCTGCTCGATTGCGTGGAAAATCGCTTCGAAGGTGGCGGCGCCGTTGATCAGCAATTGCACTTCATTGTTGGCCAGACACGGCATGCGACCCAATTTCGGCATCGCCCGCAACGAGTCGTAGGCATTCGAGGCGCGAGCGGTCAGGGCTTCTTCTACCCAGGGCCGCCAGTTCAGTTCGGAAACGGCCTGGCGCATCTGTTCGTTGGCCTGACGTCGGGCCTTGATATAACCGTCGAAGGTGCTGCGACCGAACACCAGGTAGGGGATGAGGGTGAGATAGGGAATGAAGATCAGCGACAGCGCCCAGGCGATCGCGCCTTGCGCCGTGCGGACGGTCAGCACCGCATGGATGGCGGCAATTGTGCCCAGGCTATGTATCAGCGCGATCAGATAACCGAAGATGTGCGGTCCAAAATAATCCATGGGGCAACCTTGCTCCTGAAGATTCAATGCTTAACAGACCATGTTCCTTTGCGCTTGTCGCTATTTTCTTTTTAGCCATGAAAGCAGGCCATGAACCGAAACAAGCGGCCGACGTCTAACGGCCACTACTGATCAGGAGTTTTGCAATGAACGTTCGTCTGCTGGGTTTGGCACTGGGTCTGGGGTTGGCCTTGCCGTTGGTGGCTCAGGCGCAAATGCTGCAGCCGGGGTTGTGGGAAATGACATCGAGCAATGTGAAGGTCGATGATCAGGCCATGGACGTGCAATCGATCCTCGGCCAGATCCAAGGCCAGATCACCCCGCAACAGCGGGCGGCACTGGAGAAGCAAGGGATCAACATCGGTGGCCAAGGCATTCGTGCCTGCCTGACGCCACAACAAGTAGCGACCAATGATATTCCGCTGGCCGACCCGCAGTCCGGCTGCAAACAGCAGATCACCGAGCGCAACGGCAACCAATGGAAATTCCGTTTCAGTTGCCCGCGAGCCTCGGGCACCGGTGTTGCAACGTTCGTCAGCGATCGTGAGTTCACCACTATCGCCAACGGCACGTTCAATGCCATCGGCATCAACCAGAAGGGTAGTCTGGAAACCCGCGCCGTCTGGTTGGGCCAGGACTGCGGCACCGTCAAACCAAGAGCCTGAAAATCGAACCGCCCCCACAATGTTGTGGGGGCGGTTTCTTCTAGCGCATGAACCGCAACGGCAATCCCTGACACCCGTCATGCAGCCGATTGTCGTGCCACGCAACCTGTCCCGACACCAGCGTCGTACTCACTCGATGGCGAAAGTTGTGACGGGCAAACGGCGTCCAACCGCACTGCGACAGGATCGGTTGTCGTGATACCGCGACACCCTCGGGCTCTGGCTGAATCAACACCAGATCGGCCCAATAACCCTCCCTCAAATAACCGCGATCCGGAATGGCAAACAGATCCGCCACCCGGTGGCTGGTCTTTGCCACCAGCGTGGTGATCGGCAGCACGCCATCCGCTACCAGTTCCAACAACGCCGGCAACGCATGTTGTACCAGCGGCAGTCCGGACGGTGCCTGGGCGTACGACAATTGTTTCTCCGCCCAGGTATGCGGAGCGTGATCGCTGCCGATCACATCCAGTCGATTGCTCAACAATGCCCGACGCAGGGCATCGCGATCAGCCTCGCTTTTGATCGCCGGGTTGCATTTGATCTGGTTGCCGAAGTCCGGGTAATCGCGGTCATCGAACAGCAGATGATGCAGGCAGACTTCCGCCGTGATGCGTTTGTGCGCCAGTGGTTTGTCTTCGAACAGTTCCAGCTCTCGAGCCGTGGTCAAGTGCAGCACGTGCAGGCGAGTGTCATGGCGTTTGGCGAGTTCCACTGCCAGCGAAGAGGAGCGATAACAGGCCTCGGCATTGCGGATCAATGCATGAGCATCGTGCGGAAGATGTTCGCCGAAGCGCTCACGCAGTTTTGCGCTGTTGGCGTCGATGCTTGGTGTGTGTTCGCAATGAGCCAGCAGGATCGTCGGCACCTCGGCGAACAAACGCTCCAGCGTCTTGGAGTCATCAACCAGCATGTTGCCGGTCGATGCACCCATGAACACTTTGACCCCGGCCACTTCACTTGGATTGAGCGCCGCGACGGTGTCCAGATTGTCGTGACTGACGCCGAAGTGAAAGCCGTAGTTGGCCACTGAGTTGATCGCTGCCCGACGCTTCTTGTCGGCCAACGCTTCGAGGGTGAGGGTAGCCGGATTAGTGTTGGGCATGTCCATGAAACTGGTGATGCCACCGGCCACGGCTGCGCGGGATTCGGTGTAGATGCTGCCTTTGGCTGGCGAGCCCGGCTCACGGAAATGCACCTGATCGTCGATCATCCCCGGCAGCAACCATTGACCGTTGGCGTCGATTTCCAGCGTGGCGTTTTCACCTTCAATGCTACGACCGATCTTGACGATGCGACCGTGGCTGACCAGCAGATCGGCGTAGAACTCATGCCCGTCATCAACCAGGCGCGCATTGCGAATCAGCACACTGTTCATGGGATCAGAACTCGTTCTGCAGGGCTTTGTAGCCGCGCACCAGATCAACGTTGGTGCGCGCCACGTCTTCGGAAAACTCCGAAGCGCTGACACTCACCGGAGGGAATTGCGAGAGGTCGGTGCCCGGCCCGATGCGGGTGGTGGAGGGCACGTAGAACGCATCCGGCAGATCCCGGCCATCGACCACCGAGTTGTGCCGCACCACGCAACCGTTGCCGACCACGCAGTTGAACAGCACGCTGTTGAAGCCGATGAACACCCGGTCGCCGACCTTGCATGGCCCATGCACGATCGAGCGGTGGGCGATGGAACTGAACTCGCCGATGGTTACCGCCGCGCCGGACTTGGAGTGGATCACCACGCCATCCTGGATGTTCGAATTGGCGCCGATGGTGATTGGCTCCATCTCGCCGGAGGCGTCCACTTCATCAGCGCGAATGACTGCGTAGGGGCCGACGAACACATTTTCGCCGATCACCACTTTGCCGCAGATGATCGCAGTTTTGTCGACGTAGGCAGACTCGGCAATTTGCGGCAGATCGCCGGAAGGATTTTTGCGGATCATGGTTGGCTCAGGGCGTCGTAAAGAGTGTTGAGGTTGTATTCGAACAAGCCGGCGAATGTGCTGGCCGGACCCGAAGCGGCGAGGGCGTCGGAGTACAGCGTGCCGCCGATGTGCGCGCCGCTTTCGTCGGCAATCTGTTTGAGCAAGCGTGCGTCCTTGATGTTTTCCATGAACACCGCTTTGACCTTGGCCTGACGAATCTGGGTGATCAGCGCGGCGACTTCGGCGGCGGAAGGTTCGCGCTCGGTGGACAGACCTTGCGGTGCCATGAAGTCGATCCCGTAGGCTTGCCCCAGATAACCGAAGGCATCGTGGCTGGTGACGATCTTGCGGTTGCCCGGCGGCAGGGAACCGAGCTTGGACTTGGCTTCGGCGAGGAGGGCGTAGATCTGTTTCAGGTAAGCCTTGCTGTTACGTTCGTAGTCGGCTGTGTTCGCCGGGTCGGCGGCGATCAGTGCCTTGGTGATGTTGGCGACATACAGCTCGGTGTTGGCCAGGTTGTGCCAGGCATGAGGATCGGGAACGGTTTCTCCGTCCTCATCCAGAGAGCGGGGGATCACGCCATGGCTGGCACTGACGACGGTGGCCTTGGTGTCGGTACTGGTCACCAATCGGTCCAGCCAGGGTTCAAAACCCAGCCCGTTTTTCACGATCAGTTTTGCTTTCAGAAGTGCCTTGGCATCGTCCGGCGTCGGTTCGTAGGTGTGGGCGTCGGCGTCCGGGCCGACCATGTTGGTGATCTGGATATGCTCGCCGCCGACCTGATGCACCATGTCGGCGAGGATGCTGAAACTGGTGACCACCGGCAGTTTCTCCGCCGCCGACAACGACATCGATAGCATCAGGCTTAACAACACAAGTAGAGCGCGCATCGGGAAATACCTCATTGGGATGTGAGCAAGGGCGGGCGGCGCAGCAGGCCGTGAACCGGCCCGAGCACGACGGACAACAGGTAACCGATGCCCGCGACCAGCACGATGGCCGGACCGCTGGGCAGCGAGTAGTAGAACGACAGCAACAGGCCGAGCCATACCGACAGGCAACCGATCACGGCGGCGATAGCGATCAGGATCGGCAGGCGTCGGCTCCAGAAACGTGAAGCGGCGGCGGGCAGCATCATCAGTCCGACCACCATCAGCGCGCCGATGGCCTGGAAACCGATGACCAGGTTGAGCACCACCAGCGTCAGGAACACCCCGTGGGCGATCGGGCCGAGTCGGCTGACGGTGCGCAAAAAAAGTGGGTCGAGGGTGTCGAGCAGGAGCGGGCGGTAGATCAGTGCCATGGCCATCAGGCTCAGCAGCGAAACGCCCAACATGCCGTTGAGGGTCGGCCCGTCGACGGCCAGCGCCGAGCCGAACAGCAAGTGCAGCAGGTCGAGCCGTTTGCCGGCGATGCCCAGAATCAGTACACCGCTGGCCAAGGAGATCGGGTAGATCGCCGCGAGGCTGGCGTCCTCGCGCAGGCCAGTTCGGCGGGTGATCCATGCGGCGAGTCCGGCCATGCTCAGGCCAGCGCCGAGACCGCCGAGGGTCAGCGCGGGAAGACTCAGGCCGGCAAACCAGAAACCGAGTGCGGCACCGGGAAGGATGCCGTGGGCGACGGCATCGCCGATCAGGCTCATGCGGCGCAGGATCAGGAATACACCCAATGGCGCGGTGCTGCACGCGAGCAGGAGACCGCCGAGCAGTGCCCGACGCATGAACACGAACTCAAGGAACGGTTGCCAGAAATGCGCGGCGGCGTGCATCAGGCCACCTGCACGTTGGGTGTTTGCTGGATCAGTTCAACACTGGGGCCAAACACACAGCCGCTGTGTTTGATCAGCAGCGTTTGTGGAATGTGTTGACGGACGGCGGCGAGGTCGTGGCAAACCATCACCAGCGTCCGGCCTTGCGCATGCCAGCTGTGCAGGTGTTGCCAGAGTAATGCTTGACCCAGTTCGTCGAGGGCGGCATGGGGTTCGTCGAGCAGCAGCAATGGCGTGTCGGCCAGACTCAATCGGGCGAGCAGGGCGCGTTGTAATTCACCGCCGGAGAGGGCCATCAATGGGCGCTGCTCCAGGCCGCTCAAGTGCCAGTCTTCAAGTGACTGAGTCAGCCGTTGTGTGCGCAGTTGGGTTGAAAGTCGGCGGCCCCAGAAACCGGCGGCGACCAGTTCCTGAAGGCTGATCGGGAATTGCCGATCCAGGTGCTGTTGCTGGGGGAGGAATGACAAACCACTTTGGCGAGGGACGCCTAATGCGACGGCGCCAGCCAAAGGCCTCTGTAATCCGGCGATGACTTTCAGCAGGCTGCTTTTACCGCTGCCGTTGACACCGATGATGGCGGTCAGGCTGCCGCGTTCCAGTTGGAGGCTCAGCGGTGGCGTGAGCGGTTGGCCGGGTGCGCCCCAACTCAGAGACTGCAGGCGGATCATGCGGTCTCCCGGCGCCAGCGACTTTCAGCGACTGCATCGTGGGCGTGGAGGCTTTCGGCGTGGATCACGCACAGGTGGAATTCGCGGATGCCGGGTGAACGACGCAGTGCCAGATTCAGACGGCGAGCGGCGTCTTCGCAGAACATCAGGTTCTGGCCATTAGCGAGGGCGAAGGCTTGTTCGTCGGCGCGTTTCACGGCGGTTTGTACCGCGGTGCCGAGGGCTGCTTCGGCATCGTTGATGGTTGAGGTCAGTGGCAAACCATCGACAAATTCATCCAGGTGCAGATGCAGTCGCGCGGTACTGCGTTGGCTGTGGGGCGTTGCGACGATCCCTTGAGTCGAGCCCAACCAAGCCAGAACCTCGGCATGTTGCAACGGCTTGTTGGCGAAATCGTCGACGAATTGCTGCTGGATCAATTGCCTCGCCAGAGCGGCAGAGCAGGGGCAAGTCGAGGAATAGGCCACCTCGATTTTCAGTTCCACGTGGAACACTGTGTTTTTCAGAGTGGCTGCAATGGTCACCGGATAGGTTTTCCATCCTGCCAATGGGCTGACCAATGCGGGCCTTCTGAGCAGCAAGTCCGTATGAATATTCAAATAGGCGCTGGTGGCCAGGCCATCATGGCTATCGAGAAAACGCTGCAAAACCTGCTGCAAAAGTGCGGGAGTGAGGTTTTGTTGTTCCAGCATTTCCAGCGCGAGGTACAACCGTGACATGTGAATCCCACGGGCCTCGCCGTCATCCAGGCTGACACCCGCATCGGCTTTTGCTGCCAGGCGTTGGCCCTCGATAAAGACAGGTAGAGCGATACCACGCATTCCCACCCAATCAAGCGGCAAGGCTTGGCGGGCGGCTTGCGCGGCGATATCCGGCAGCGTCAGCGCATTCATGTTCAGTACCATCGTGTTGATTGGATTTGATGTTACATTATAACAATTCAAATCACGATGCCTTTTTCATTAACGGGCTTTCATATGCACAGACGTCATTTGCTTAATCTGATGTTGGCCAGCGCTGCGCTGGCTTTTCCATTCAGTGTCAGCGCTACACAAATTCGCAATGCACGCCTCTGGCGTTCGGATGACAAGCTTCGACTGGTCTTCGATTTGAGCGGGCCAGTGAGCTACAAGACGTTTACGTTGAGTGCACCGGATCGTCTGATCATCGACTTGAATGGTGCCAACTTGAGTGGTGATTTCAGTCAGTTGGCGCTCAGCGAAACGGTCATTCGCAGCATCCGTTCCGGGCATTTTGGGAAGAGTGATACTCGAATCGTTCTGGATTTGAATCGCCCGGTTCAGCTCAATACCTTCCTGCTGGCGCCTCAGGATGGGCAAGGGCATCGCTTGGTTCTGGACCTTTTGGGCGATTCAAAAGTGGCAGCTCCAAGCGTTCCACGTGAAACACCGGGGAAAACCAATCATCCAAAACGAGACATTATTGTCGTGGTCGACCCTGGTCATGGCGGTAAAGATCCGGGCGCAGTGGGTGCAAAAGGCGAGCGCGAGAAAGACGTTGTGCTCTCCATTTCACAGCTGCTTGCCCGCCGGCTGAAGCGGGAAAAGGGCTTCGATGTGAAGCTTGTGCGCAACGACGACTTCTTTGTACCGCTCCGCAAGCGGGTCGATATTGCTCGCCAGCACAAGGCCGACATGTTCATTTCGGTGCACGCAGATGCCGCGCCGCGTCTGACCGCTTCGGGCGCTTCGGTGTATTGCCTGTCTGAAGGGGGCGCGACGTCGGCCACTGCGCGCTTTATGGCGCAGCGGGAAAACGGTGCGGATCTGCTCGGTGCAACCAGCCTGCTGAATCTGAAAGACAAGGACCCGATGCTCGCCGGGGTCATCCTCGATATGTCGATGAGCGCCACGATCGCCGCCAGTTTGCAGTTGGGCAGCACGGTGCTGGGGAGTCTGGCGGGCATCACCACGCTGCATCAAAAGCGTGTGGAACAGGCAGGATTTGCGGTACTGAAGTCACCCGATGTGCCGTCGATTCTGGTGGAAACCGGGTTCATTTCCAACGCGCGGGACAGTCAGCGACTGGTCACCGCTCGCCATCAGCAGGCGGTTGCTGACGGATTGTTCGAAGGGTTGCAGCGCTATTTCCAGAAAAATCCACCTGCCGACAGCTATATCGCTTGGCAGCAGGAGCAGAAATCAGCGCGTGTCTAGCAGCCCGTGAGTCGGCTACAAGTGAACTTCCCGGTGCTTCCGCCGGAGCTGGAGAAGCGATTGATCGTTGTCCAGCCCACCCGGCGGTTGTAACCGACCCAGGCCTCGCCGTCGGAGGCGATCCCGGTGAAGAACGTCAGCTGCCCATAGATGCTGTTGGTTTGCGCCCAATAACGTTGGCCAATCTTCTCGAAACCTCGCAGGTAAATCGTCTTGCCGGCCGTGTTGACGCTGTAGGCGTTGCCATTGGCATCCACACACGCCAGCAGATTCGCGCTGCGCGTGCAGTTGGCGAGCCCTGGGACTTGTGCCCATGCATCGAACGTCAGCAAAGCCAGGCCAACGAGTGAGAATTTCAGCGCAGTTTTCATGAGATCACTCGACGGCGAAGTGTTTCCAGCTTCCAGCCCTTTGTCATTTCCGGCAAGAAGAAAGTGGATCTTTAATATTGTTATACTATAACATAAATTCGATCGAGCTTTCCGTGGCTCCTGTTTTCAAGCGTCTGCTTCTCTGATTGTCTCGTAGAAGCCCAAGAACGCCTGCCGCAGAGAGCGTTTCCTGTGTTTAGCTACCGTTTGATGAGGTTTACCCCATGTCTTCCCCACTTCCCGTGACCGTTTTATCCGGCTTTCTCGGCGCCGGAAAAAGTACACTTTTGAATTACGTACTACGTAACAGAGACGATCTGCGTGTGGCGGTGATCGTCAACGATATGAGCGAAATCAACATTGATGGCAGCGAAGTTCAGCGTAATGTCGACCTGAACCGTGCAGAAGAAAAACTCGTCGAGATGAGCAACGGTTGTATCTGCTGTACGTTACGCGAAGACCTTCTAGAGGAGGTCGCCAAACTGGCACGGGAAGGCCGATTCGATTATCTGCTCATCGAATCCACCGGCATTTCCGAGCCATTGCCGATAGCCGAGACCTTCACCTTCCGCGACGAGCAGGGCCAAAGCCTCGCGGACATAGCCCGCCTCGACACCATGGTCACTGTAGTCGACGGCCTGAATTTCCTGCCTGATTTCCAGGCTGCCGAAAGTCTGGCCTCCCGTGGCGAAATCCTCGGTGAAGAAGATGAGCGCTCGATCACCGATCTGTTGATCGAACAGATCGAGTTCGCCGACGTTCTGTTGATCAGCAAGATCGATCTGATCAGCAGCCGAGAACGGGAAGAGCTGATGGCGATCCTCAAGCGGCTCAACGCGAACGCCGAGATCATCCCGATGGTGATGGGCGAAGTGCCGCTGGAGAAGATCCTCAACACCCACCGTTTCGACTTCGACAGGGCTGCAACGGCCCCGGGCTGGCTCCAGGAATTGCGTGGCGAACATGTGCCGGAAACCGAGGAGTACGGCATCGCGTCCACGGCTTACCGCGCGCGCCGACCCTTTCACCCTCAGCGCTTTTTCGACTTCATCGATCGACCTTGGCTGAACGGTAAGTTGCTGCGCTCCAAAGGCTTCTTCTGGCTCGCAAGCAAACCCACGGATGCCGGCAGTTGGTCGCAGGCGGGCGGTTTGATGCGCCATGGTTTCGCCGGGCGCTGGTGGCGTTTTGTACCGAAAAATCAGTGGCCACAGGATCAGGAAAGCACCGCTGCGATCCTGGAAAACTGGACCGCCAGCGTAGGAGACTGTCGCCAGGAACTGGTGTTTATCGGCCAGAACATCGATTTCGCACAACTCAAGTCAGCCTTGGACGACTGCCTGCTCACCGATGCCGAGATGGCGCTTGGTGTCGAAGGCTGGCGATTGCTGGCTGATCCGTTCGGCCCCTGGCATGACGAGGCCGCGTGATGCTTGCCCTCAAACCGCTGCAAAGCAAAACACGTCATCAAGTTCTCGGCCCGACCCCGCAAGCGCTGGCGAGCATACTGGAAGATGAAATAAACCTCGCTGTCTGGCAGCGGCAACTACCGCTGCATGTCGCCGATTTTGCGAAGTTGTTGGTGTCACTCAACGAGCCTTATGCCGAAGCGCTGAGCCTCGAATTACCCGACGAAGACACCGAGCCGGACCTGTCCGGACTGGCCAGCGGATTCCGTGACCTGGAAGGCTACGAAGGTTTTATCGCCGACTTGAAATGGCTGGTCGGCGCCTTCGCCTGCCTGCTCGGCGCGCGACGGATCGGCTTGCGGCTGCGTGTGCTGGACAAGGCGATGTGCCCGCGTTTTCACGTCGATCATGTGCCCGTACGACTAATCACCACCTACGCCGGTATTGGCAGCGAGTGGTTGAAGGAAGGGGAAATGGATCGCCGGCAACTGGGAAAACCGCTGGCCGAGCCGCAGGAAAAATCGCGGATTCAGCAACTGGTCAGCGGTGAAGTGGCGATGCTCAAAGGGGAGAAGTGGCACGGTAACGAAGGTTTCGGGCTGATCCATCGCTCTCCTCAACCGGCGCCGGGCGAACGGCGTCTGATGCTGACTCTGGACTGGCTCGGCTGATGCCTCAAGGCTTGAGCCAGCTACCCTGGCTCTGGCTTTCGCAGTACGGCTTCAAGTAGGCCGCATCAGTGGCCACGCCGTAATAGTGGATATCCTGGCGATAAGGCATATTGGCGACTTGCGCGTTGCTGCACACGCCAAACGCTCCGGCAGGGCACTGATCGACGTACTGCACGTCGACTTTTTGCCCCGCCAGCGTGGGTTGGCAGAAGCCGTCATTGAACAGTTTCTCCGGGATGTTGCGGTTCTGCTGGCAGACCTTCACGTCGAGGCGTTCCGCCTGGCTGTGCACCACACAGGCCTGGGCCAGCGCTTCGCCCGAAACCAACGCCAACAGCAACGACCATCCCATCCACCGCATTCCCGACCTCCAGAAAACCTTGATCATGTTGCAGAACATTCCCACCCACGTCATCGCAGGCCCCTTGGGCGCCGGCAAGACCAGCCTGATCCGCCAACTCATGGCGCAGCGACCGACCGGTGAGCGCTGGGCGGTACTGATCAACGAGTTCGGCCAGATCGGCCTCGACGCTGCGCTGTTGACGCGGGAGGCCGATGGTATCGCACTGGGCGAAGTGGCCGGGGGCTGTTTGTGTTGCGTGAACGGTGTGCCGTTTCAGATCGGGCTGGGACGATTGCTGCGCAAGGCTCAGCCGGATCGCCTGTTCATCGAACCTTCCGGATTGGGGCATCCGGCGCAGTTGCTGCAACAACTGAGCGAGGCGCCATGGCAAGGCGTTCTCGCGGTTCAACCCTGCGTGCTGGTGCTGGACGCCCAGGCACTGGCGGCAGGCAAGACGCTACCGCCAGCACAGCGGGAGGCGCTCCCGAATGCCGGTTTGCTGGTATTGAACAAGGCGGAAACCATCGATGAATCCCGGCGAGAGCAGATTGCTCGTCAGTTGCCGTCCGTCAGGCTGATCTGGACGCAGCAGGCATCGTTGCCCCTGAGCGAATTGCCGGGTGTGACAGCTCAAGCGCAAGCGGGTGTGGATAAGTTGATTACGCCCAAGGGGCTGGCGCAGATGCCGGCCATCTGGAGCGATCCGGCTTTGCCGATTTGCCTGAGTCAGGCGCAAGAGGGCGGTTGGAGCATCGGCTGGCGCTGGCACCCAAGCCAGACATTTGACGTGATTCGCATCACTCAGTGGCTGGAATCCCTGCAATGGCGCCGGGCGAAGCTGGTTATCCACAGCCAGGACGGCTGGCGGTCAGCCAATGCGCTGGATAATACCAAGCTGGACTGGCAGCCCAGCGAGTGGCGCAAGGACTCTCGGATCGAGCTGATTTTCGACCGGCCGCAGGCGATCGATGAGTTGCAGGCAGGACTGGCCGGCTGTCGGATTCAAGTGGCCTGATTCAAGGCTTCCACTTGGTGTGTTCCTGGCGCCACTGGCTCAGCTCGATCACTTGCGCGGTCGGCTTGGCTACTTCCACCACTGGCGGGGTGTCGTCGAATGGTGCCGGGTAGGGCGCCAGTTCGATCTGCGCACTGTGGGGGCCGAACTGGGTGATGGTGCCGTTGTGGCGAGTTTCGCCGGTCACGGTGAATTCGAAGTTGTAGACCCGGGCCAGGCGTCGACGACCGCTGGCATCCTTGATGAAACCGATCTTCTTCAGCGCCACGTTGCCGTCGAGCAGTTCGACGCCGACATTCACGCAATGCTGCTTGACCCGTTCCAGCGCCCGCTCACGCAGGCCGTGGTTGTGCCACAGCCACGCGCCGGCAACGGCGAACAGCATCAGCACGAAAATGTTTTCCAGGGTCAGCATCAACAAGAAACTCCAAAAGTTGGCATCAGCTTAACTGCGTCGCCGGTCTGTCGTACAGGCTGCGTTTCGTCGCATACTGCGCGGCTTGAATTTCAATCGTTTTACGGAAAACCCCGAATGAAACGTACGCCTCATCTGCTCGCCATCCAGTCCCATGTGGTGTTCGGCCATGCCGGCAACAGCGCTGCGGTTTTTCCGATGCAGCGGGTCGGGGTCAATGTCTGGCCACTCAACACCGTGCAGTTCTCCAACCACACTCAGTACGGCCAGTGGGCCGGGGAAGTGCTGGTACCGCAGCGGATCCCGGAACTGGTTGAAGGTATCGCCGCCATCGGTGAATTGGGCAATTGCGACGCAGTGCTGTCCGGTTATCTCGGCAGTGCGGCGCAGGGCCGGGCGATTCTCAGCGGTATAGAGCGGATCAAAGCGGTCAATCCAAAAGCGCTGTACCTGTGCGACCCAGTGATGGGCCATCCGGAGAAGGGTTGCAGTGTGCCGGCTGAGGTCAGCGATTTCCTGCTCGACGAAGCCGCGGCGGTGGCGGACTTCATGTGCCCGAACCAGCTCGAGCTGGACAGCTTCTCCGGGCGTAAGCCGCAGTCGCTGTTCGATTGCCTGGCGATGGCGCGGGCGCTGCTGGCGCGTGGGCCGAAAGCAGTGCTGGTCAAGCATCTGGATTACCCGGGGAAACCGGTGGATGGCTTTGAGATGTTGCTGGTGACGGCCGAAGGCAGTTGGCATCTGCGTCGCCCGCTGTTGGCGTTTCCGCGGCAACCGGTCGGTGTGGGCGATCTGACGTCCGGCCTGTTCCTGGCGCGGGTGCTGCTCGGCGACAGTCTGGTGGCGGCGTTTGAATTCACCGCAGCGGCGGTGCATGAAGTGCTGCTGGAAACCCAGGCCTGCGCCAGTTATGAACTGCAACTGGTGCGGGCGCAGGATCGGATTGCGCATCCGCGGGTGAAGTTCGAGGCCACGCCGATCAGCCTCTGATCATTGCGGCGCTCGCAGGCATCGCCCGCGAGCGCTCTTTCACTCAGGCGTCGCCCTTGATTTCCTGATAGCGCTTCTCCAGCTCCTGGCGAATCTGCCGGCGTTGCTGGGCCTGCATGTAGCGACGTTTGTCTTCGCTGTTCTGCGGTTGCAGCGGCGGTACGGCGGCCGGTTTACGCTGATCGTCCACCGCGACCATGGTGAAGAAGCAGCTGTTGGTGTGACGCACCGAGCGCTCGCGGATGTTCTCGGTGACCACTTTGATGCCGACTTCCATCGAGGTGTTGCCGGTGTAGTTCACCGACGCGAGGAAGGTCACCAGTTCGCCGACATGGATCGGCTCGCGGAAAATCACCTGATCCACCGACAGGGTCACCACGTACCGGCCGGCATAACGGCTGGCGCAGGCGTAGGCCACTTCGTCGAGGTATTTGAGCAGGGTGCCGCCGTGGACATTGCCAGAGAAGTTGGCCATGTCGGGGGTCATCAGTACCGTCATCGACAGCTGGGCGTTTCCGGGTTCCATAACGTTCTCACGGGTCAAGGCAGGGTTGCTGGAAGATGCACCTCTGCGGGTGCCTGGTCGCTTTTCAAAACCACCGATATCGGGACGCCGGGCAACTGGTCGCCGTCACGCCCGGATCGATCTGTTTCCATATATTGCACCGCCTTTCAGCCGTAAGTCGCGGTGTTACCCTTCAAAAGCCCACCCCAAGGGCGATTCCTACACCTAAAGCGGATTTTTACTCAGCTCGCCCAGACGTTTTCAGACGCCTGCCGCGAGCATCGTCATTCAAGGAGCCCACGCCATGCATGCCATCAGCTTTATTCAGGATCTGGCAGTGATCATGCTGGTCGCAGGCGTGGTGACCGTGTTGTTCCACCGTTTCAAGCAACCGGTGGTGCTCGGCTACATCGTCGCCGGCTTCATCATCGGCCCGCACACGCCGCCGTTCGGCCTGATCCACGACGAAGAAACCATCAAGACCCTCGCCGAGCTGGGGGTGATTTTCCTGATGTTCTGCCTGGGCCTGGAGTTCAGCCTGCGCAAGCTGTTCAAGGTCGGCGCCACGGCATTCATCGCGGCGTTCCTGGAAATCATCCTGATGATCTGGATCGGCTATGAAATCGGCCGCTGGTTCGACTGGAATACCATGGATTCGCTGTTCCTCGGCGCGATCCTGGCGATTTCCTCGACCACCATCATCGTCAAGGCACTCAACGACCTGAAGATGAAGAACGAGCGCTTCGCGCAGCTGATCTTCGGCGTGCTGATCGTCGAGGACATTCTCGGCATCGGCATCATCGCCTTGCTGTCGAGCATTGCGGTCAGCGGCACGGTGAGTTCCGGCGAAGTGTTTTCCACGGTCGGCAAGCTCTCACTGTTCATGATCGTAGCCTTGGTCGTCGGCATCCTGTTGGTGCCACGACTGTTGGCCTACGTGGCGAAGTTCGAAAGCAACGAAATGCTGCTGATTACCGTGCTCGGGTTGTGCTTCGGCTTCTGTCTGTTGGTGGTCAAGCTTGAGTACAGCATGGTGCTTGGCGCATTCCTGATCGGCGCGATCATGGCCGAGTCGCGACAATTGCTGAAGATCGAGCGCCTGATCGAGCCGGTTCGCGACCTGTTCAGTGCGATCTTCTTCGTCGCCATCGGCCTGATGCTCGACCCGATGATCCTTCTGCAATACGCGTGGCCGATTGCGGTGATCACCGTGGCCGTGGTGCTGGGCAAGATGTTGTCCTGCGGCCTCGGTGCGTTTATCGCCGGCAATGACGGACGCACCTCGCTGCGGGTCGGGATGGGGCTTTCGCAGATTGGCGAATTCTCCTTCATCATTGCCGCGCTGGGCATGACGCTGCAGGTGACCAGCAACTTTCTCTACCCGGTCGCCGTGGCCGTCTCGGTCATAACCACGTTGCTGACGCCGTACCTGATCCGTGCCGCCGATCCGCTGTCGATAAAGCTGTCCGCCGCCATGCCGCAGCGTCTCGGGCGGGTGTTCGGGATGTATGGCGAATGGCTGCGCAGTATTCAGCCGCAGGGTGAGGGCGCGATGCTGGCCTCGATGATCCGGCGGATTCTGCTGCAGGTCGGGGTCAATCTGGCGCTGGTGATCGCGATCTTCTTTGCCGGCGCTTTCTTTGCCGGGCGCCTCTCGATCTGGATGCAGGACTGGATCAGCGATCCGAGCTGGCAGAAGGCGTTGATCTGGGGCGTGGCATTGCTGGTGTCGTTGCCGTTCCTGATCGCGGCCTATCGCAAGCTCAAGGCGCTGTCGATGCTACTGGCGGAGATGGGCGTGAAGCCGGAGATGGCCGGGCGTCACACACAGCGAGTGCGCCGGGTGATCGCCGAAGTGATCCCGATCCTCTCGCTGCTGGTGATTTTCCTGCTGCTGGCAGCCTTGTCGGCCAGTATCTTGCCGACCAACAAGTTGCTGGTGCTGGTCGCCGTGGTCGCGGCCGCCGTGGCGGCGCTACTCTGGCGCTGGTTCATCCGGGTGCACACGCGGATGCAGGTGGCCTTGTTGGAAACCCTCGACAATCACAAGGAATCGTCAGGGCATTGATCCTGCGGGGCGGCTGGGGGATCAGCTTTCCAGCCAGACGTCCCGCGCCCAGTGCCAGACCGATTCCCAGGACTCTTCGGTGATCAGCTCTTCTTCGCCGGACCACAGCACCACGGTGCCGTCTTCTTCGACGCAGTAGTAGTTGTCGCCGTCCTGGCAGATCGGGATCAGGTCGCGCGGCACGCCGGCGTCCCAGGCGTTGGCCGCCACATCCGGCAGATAAGTGTGGGATTGTGGGTCGGTGACAGTCACCGGCTCCAGGCTGCCGTAAACCACGTCGCTGACGGTCAGCAGAAACTCTTTGAAGACGAACGGGATGTTGATGAAGAGTTCCTCTTCGACTTCCACCAGTTGATCTTCGTCAGGCAACTCCAGGGGAACCGGTACGGGTTCGTTGGCTTCGCGCAGTTGTTCGATGATTTCTTCCACGTCCGGGATCCTCTTGCTTGAATGGCGCGGTTTATATGGGCCGGTTTATACAGTAGCTCGCTATAGATGCAACCGCGAAATAGAAAACCCCGGCCGAGGCCGGGGTTTTTATTGCTGCGGGTAAAACGTCGGACGTGATCAGCCGTTCTGGCGGATACCGGCGACCAGCCAAGGCTGGTTGTCGCCCTGCGGACGTTCCATGTTCCAGCTTTCGCTGAACACTTCGCCCTGGTCGAAACGCGAGGTTTTCGATACGCCGGTGAAGGTCAGAGTCGCGATGGTCTTGTCTGCACGATCATCCACGCCATCCAGTTGTACCTGGAGGTTGTCGATGTAGGTGGACTGGAAACCGTCACCCAGGTCCGCACGCTCACGCTTGAGGAACTCAAGCATTTGCGGGGTCACGAACTCGGCGATCTTGTCCATTTCGTTGGCGTCCCAGTGCTGCTGCAGCGACTGGAAGTGGCTGCGGGCGGCTTCAATAAAGCGCTGCTCGTTGAACCAGGCCGGTGCGTTGATCACCGGACGGGCGGCAGCCGGAGCGGCCGAGCCACCGAAGATCGAACCCATGGCGGCAGGTTTCTGCTCGAACACTTCACGCTGCATCGGCGCGCCGGCCGGAGCGAACTGCTCCTGCTGCTTGCGGCGACGAGCGGCGATGAAGCGGAAGATCACGAACGCGATCACGGCCATGATCAGGATGTCGAAGATCTGCATGCCCTGGAAGCCGCCGCCCATGAACATGGAAGCGAGCAGGCCACCGGCGGCGATGCCGGCCAGAGGGCCGAGCCATTTGGAAGCGCCGCCAGCCTTGGCAGCAGCGCCCGCGGCACCGGCAGCACCAGCGGTCGCAGCAGCGCCGCCCATGCCTGGAGAAGAAGGAGCCATCTGGCTGGTCTGGTGCGTCGGCGCAGCACCGGCGCTTTTGCCACCACCAAAGCGCTTGGCGTTGGCGTCGAGGCTCATCGTCAGGCCGATGCACAACGCCATGGCGATGCTAAGAAAACGTTTCATAAAGGGAATTCCCGTTTGTGGAGACACGCGCGCCATGTTGCACAGCTGAAGTGTCACTGGCTAGCGAGAGAGTGTTTCGGGCTTTTGCCTGACAGGTTACGTTCAGCTCGGTCGAGGCAATAAGGCCATGTACTTTTGTCTGTAGGAAAAGGAGGTAGGTTCAGTGGGAAATTGATCAGCGTCGAAACGCCAGCATCACCACGCCAGCCGTGATCAGGCCAATGCCGCCCCATTGCCGCAGGTCGAGTTTCTCGCCCAGCAGGATCACGCCGAGCACCGCCACGAGCACCACGCTGAGCTTGTCCACCGGGGCGACCAGCGAGGCTGGTCCGACTTTCAATGCCCGGAAGTAGCACAGCCACGAAGCGCCGGTACCCAGGCCCGACAGCAGCAGGAACAGATAGCTTTTGGCAGAGATCGATCCCAGGGACTGATATTGACCCGTGGCGTATAAAATCAAGGCCAGACTGACGAGTACCACGATTGTGCGCAGGAGGGTGGCGAAGTCGGAGTTGACGTTTTCGATGCCGACCTTGGCGAAGATCGCCGTCAGCGCGGCGAAGGTGGCCGAGAGCAGGGCCCAGAATGTCCAGGAGGAAAAGAAGCCAGAGCCCATGTCTCGTACCTTTCAGGATTGAACCGTTGCCGGTTGATCGTTCCCACGCAGACGGTGCAACGCCTCAACGTGGGAACGATGAGCAACTTTAGATCGCTTCCAGCTTCGCGTAACCCAGCATCAGCCACTTGCTACCTTCGCTGAAATTCACCTGAACCCGTGCCTGAGCGCCGGCGCCCTCGAAGTTGAGGATCACACCGTCACCAAAGATCGAGTGCCGCACGGCCTGGCCGAGGCTCAGACCCGTTTCCGGAATCTCGGCGCCACTGAACAGGTTGCTGCCGCTCATCGACTGGTTGCCGCCGAACGGTCGGCTGACGCTGTTCGACAGGCGCACTTCCTGAATCAGGCCTTTCGGCACTTCCCGAACGAATCGCGACACCTTGTTGTAGGTTTCGCTACCGTACAGGCGTCGGGTTTCAGCATAGGTCATCACCAGGTTCTGCATGGCCCGGGTGATGCCGACGTAAGCCAGACGACGCTCCTCTTCAAGGCGGCCCGGTTCTTCCAGGCTCATCTTGTGCGGGAACAGGCCTTCTTCCATGCCCACCAGGAACACGTAAGGGAATTCCAGGCCCTTGGCACTGTGCAGGGTCATCAACTGAATGCTGTCTTCGTGTTCGTCGGCCTGAGTGTCGCCGGCCTCCAGCGACGCGTGGCCAAGGAACGCCGCCAGTGGCGTCAGGTCTTCGTCTTCTTCGGTGTTCTCGAAGTTGCGCGCGGCGCTGACCAGTTCCTCAAGGTTTTCCACCCGGGCCTGGCCTTTCTCGCCTTTTTCCGCTTCGTGGTAGGCGATCAAACCGGACTGCTCAATGACGGTCTGGGTCATCAGGTGCAACGGCATCTCGGCGCACTTGGCGGCGAGGTTCTCGATCAGCTCGATAAACGCACCGAGTGCGCCGGCCGCACGACCGGTCAGACCTTTGTTGGCCACCAGCTGGCGCATGGCTTCCCACATCGACACATCGCTGTGGCGCGCATGTTCACGGATGGCTTCGACGGTCTTCTCGCCGATGCCGCGAGCCGGGACGTTGATCACCCGTTCCAGCGCCGCATCGTTGCCGCGACCTTCCAGCAAACGCAGGTAGGCCATGGCGTTCTTGATTTCCGCGCGCTCGAAGAAGCGCTGGCCGCCATAGATGCGGTATGGAATGCGCTCGCGCAGCAAGGCTTCTTCCAGAACGCGGGATTGGGCGTTGGAGCGGTAGAGAATCGCGATATCACTGCGAGCCAGGCCGGTTTTCAGCGCGCTTTCGATGGTTTCGACAACGTAGCGTGCTTCGTCGTGTTCGTTGAACGCGGCGTACAGGTTGATCGCTTCGCCGTCACCGCCATCGGTCCAGAGTTCTTTGCCCAGACGTCCGGTGTTGTTGGCGATCAGGGCGTTGGCCGCTTTCAGGATGCCGGCGGTGGAGCGGTAGTTTTGCTCCAGACGGATGGTCACCGAATCCGGGAAGTCGGAAGAGTACTGGTGGATGTTCTCGATTTTCGCGCCGCGCCAGCCGTAGATCGACTGGTCGTCGTCGCCGACCACCATCAGGCTGTCGCCGCCCTTGCCCAGCAGACGCAACCAAGCGTACTGCACGGCGTTGGTGTCCTGAAACTCGTCCACCAGAATGTGTCGGAAGCGCTTTTGGTAATGCGCCAGCAGGCCCGGGTGGTCGCGCCACAGGTCGAGGGCGCGTAGCAGCAATTCGGAGAAGTCGATGACGCCGGCACGCTGGCACGCCGCCTCGTACGCTTCATAAATGCCGCGCATGGTCGCCAGGAACAGATCGCCGCTGGCCTGAATGTGTTGCGGACGCAGACCTTCGTCTTTCTGCCCGTTGATGAACCACTGGGCCTGACGGGCCGGCCAGCGTTGTTCGTCCAGCCCCAGCTCGCGGATCACCCGCTTGACCAGCCTTTGCTGGTCGTCGCTGTCGAGAATCTGGAAGGTCTGGCTCAAGCCTGCTTCCTGCCAGTGCGCCCGCAGCAAGCGGTGCGCCAGGCCATGGAAGGTGCCGACCCACATGCCAGCCGGATTGATACCCAGCAATTGCTCGATGCGGTGACGCATCTCGGCAGCGGCCTTGTTGGTGAAGGTCACCGACAGGATCGAGTGGGGCGAGGCGTTTTCGACCTGGATCAACCAGGCGATACGGTGCACCAGCACTCGGGTCTTGCCTGAGCCGGCACCGGCCAGGACCAATTGACGACCAACGGGAGCCGCTACGGCCTGGCGTTGGGCATCGTTGAGGGAGTTCAGCAGAAGGGAGAGATCATCGCGCATCGGGGCATTCTAGGGTGCGCCGCATGCCCGGGCAAACCGAGCTTTGCATTAGCCGATGAAAGTGCTGCCAATGACGACCGGTCGGTCACCGGCTACAGGCGTTGGCCCGTGTGGCGTCGGGGCTTTTGCGGGTGACGGGAGGTCGAAACGTTTCGGCGAAATTATGATCTGGAGCAGTTTGGCAAGTGGTTGGGCTTGTGTATGCTCCGTCCACGTTTCCGGGCGCATGCTCACACTTATAAGAACAAGAACGTTGCCTATGACCCTCAGCTTCGACCTGTCGGGCCCCTCTGTGGAACCCCGGGTGATCCGCAAGCATTACGCCACCCAGATGGCGGTCGAGCGCACGCGCCTTCTTTATCAGGGTTCGCTGTTGCCCACCCTGTTCATGTTGATCAATGGTCTGGTTTGCGCCGGTTTGCTCTGGAGTCCGCAGCGCTACTTCGTGGTCAGCGTCTGGATGGTGTGGCTGCTGTCGCTGGTGGCGCTAAGGGTGATTCAGGTTGCAGCGTTCGATTCGGCGATCCCCGACCGTCAGGCCCAGCCGATCTGGGGCCGAATGTTCCTGCTCGGTTCGACCATGACCGGCCTGACTCTGGCCGGCGCCGGCATCGCCCTGGTCCCGGCCGACAACTTCATGCAACAAGCCTGGGTGTTCGGCCTGATCGGCGCCGCGACCTTGTCGGCCAGCGTGGCTTACGCCGTGAGCATTCCGGCATTCCTTTCCTTTACCTTGCCGTGCTTGCTGCCGGCCATCGGCTATCTGTTCTGGGGCGGTGACGAACTGGCGCGGGGCTGGGGCTGGCTCGGGCTGATCCTGCTAGGTTCTCTGAGTGTGGTGGCGTGGCAGGTCAATCGATTGATCGACCGCGGTTTGCTGCGGCGCTTCCAGAATCAGCACCTGATCGAACACCTGCAACAGGCGCAATCGCGCAGTGAACAGCTCAATCAGGAGTTGGCGAAGGAAATCGAGCACCGCCGCTGTGCCGAAGGCAAGTTGCGCGAAGCCCAGGTCGAACTGGAGGACCGGGTCGCCCAGCGCAGCCGTGAACTGGACGTCGCCAACCAGGCGCTGAGCAAGAGCGAGGCCCGCCTGGCGCTGGCGTTGAAGGCCAGCGAGCTGGGGCTGTGGGACTGGAACCTGCAGACCGACGAAGTTCACCACACGCAGATTCAGGAACTGTTCGGCATTGACCCGGAATACGTCACCGGGCTGCTCAGGCATCTGCGGCCACGCTTGCACCCGGAAGACGTGCCGGCCCTCAAGCGAGCGTTGATCGAGCATCTGAAGGGACGCACCGAGGATTATCAGATCGAGTACCGCGTGCGCCATGGTGACGGCCACTGGGTCTGGATCGAAGACCGAGGGCGCGCGGTGGAGCGCGATGACAGCGGGCGGGTGATCCGCATGGTCGGCACCCGGCGCGACATCAGTGTCAGCAAAAGCCTGGAGGCCCAGCAGCAATTGGCGGCAACGGTATTCGAAGCTGCCAGCGAGGGCATCGTGATCCTCGATCCGAATTATTCGCTGATCGCCATCAATCAGGCCTTCAGCCGGGTCACCGGTTACGACATCGACGACATGCTCGGACGCAACGTCGTTGAACTGCCCTGCAGTCGCGATGCCCGCCGACATTACGTCGCGATCCGTCATGCGCTGGAGCAGCACGGCAGCTGGCAGGGCGAACTGGTGGAGACCCGCAAGAACGGCGAGTTGTACCCACAGTGGCTGCAATTGAATGCGGTACGCGACAGTCGGGGAAATGTCAGCCATATCGTTGGCTTCTTCGCCGATCTGTCGGCAAGACGCGAATCCGAAGAGCGTATGCGTTACCTGACTCACTACGACGAACTCACCGGCCTGGCCAACCGCTCGTTGTTCCGCGAACGCCTGCACGAAGCCCATCAGCGCGTGCGGCAGGGCGGACGGCGGAGTCTGGCACTGCTGCACATCAATCTGGATCGCTTCAAGCTGCTCAACGACAGCCTGGGCCATGAGATCGCCGACCAGTTGTTGCAAAGGATGTCGCGGCGTCTGGTCAGTGCCTTGCCGGAAGCCGACACCATCGCCCGGTTGTCCGGTGACGAGTTCGCGGTGTTGTTTGATGCCTACGGCAACCTGTCGAGTCTGGCGCGGGTCGCCACGCGGTTGTCGGCCAAGCTGCGTCTGCCGCTGACGGTGGAAGGGCATGAACTGGTGGTGAGCGCCTCGATGGGCATCAGTATGCTGCCGGACAACGCCCGGGAGATTTCCGCGCTGGTCAGCCAATCGAACATGGCCATGCAGCACGCCAAGCATCTGGGCGGCAACAACTTCCAGTTCTACACCGACAGCCTGCAAGCCAGCACGCTGGAGCGTTTGCAGCTGGAAAACCAGTTGCGCAAAGCCATCGAGGACAAGCAGCTCAACGTCTTCTATCAACCGAAACTTTGCCTGGCGACCGGCCGCCTTAACGCGGCGGAAGCGCTGGTGCGCTGGGATCACCCGATCATGGGCCGGGTGCCGCCGGGGGACTTCATCGGCCTGGCTGAAGAGACAGGATTGATCGGGCCGATCGGCGAGTTCGTGCTGCGCCAGGCCTGCTGGCAAGCCTGCGAATGGCAGCGTCAGGGGCTGGAGCCGATCCGGGTTTCGGTGAATCTGTCGGTGCATCAATTGCGCCAGGGCAAGCTGGTCAGTCTGGTGCGCCAAGTGCTGGAGGAAACCGGCCTGGCGCCGCACTACCTCGAGCTGGAACTGACCGAAAGCCAGCTGCTCGACAGCGTCGAACACATCATCGCCACGTTCCAGCAGCTGCGGGATCTGGGAGTGAAGCTGGCCATCGACGATTTCGGCACCGGCTATTCGTCGCTGAGCTATCTGAAGCGGATTCCAGTGGATTACGTGAAGATCGATCAGGCGTTTATTCGCGGGTTGGGAGAGGGCAGTGAGGACGCGGCGATCACCCGTGCGATCATTGCCATGGCCCATGGGCTGTCACTGAAAGTAGTGGCGGAAGGCGTTGAGCGACAAGACCAGCTTGAGTTCTTGAAGACCGAGGGTTGCGACGAGGTGCAGGGCTATCTGATCAGCCGCCCGGTGGAGGCTGCCGGTCTGGCCGGGTTGTTGCGTCAGCAGGAAATTCCCCGGTAAAGGGCTACATGCAGCGCATGTCGCCTGATCCGGGGCGATCCAGTTACGCATTGAGCAGGCAAAATGCGGATTCATGTAGTATAACTACAAGCTTGCTACATCCCCGGCATCTGGCCAAAGCACATCTTTCCATAACAAGAGTCCAGCCCCTTGAATCTGCTGCAACACATCGCCCAGTCACGTCACCTGTTACGCAAGTCGGAGCTCAAGGTCGCCGACCACGTGCTGCTTGACCCTGCGGCAGTGATGCACAGTTCCATGGCCGACCTGGCCCACAGCGTTGGCATCAGCGAACCGACCATCGTGCGCTTTTGCCGTGCCATCGGTTGTTCCGGTTTTCAGGATCTGAAACTCAAACTCGCGCAAAGCCTCGCGGCCGGCGCCAGTTTCGGTCAGTTCGCAATCCATGAAGACGACTCCGTCGCTGACTACAGCCTGAAGATTTTCGACACCACCCTGCACACCCTGATGGAGGTTCGCGAGAAACTCGATCCGCTGGAGTTGCAGCGAGCCGTGACGCTGATGTCCCAGGCCCAACGCGTCGAGTTCTATGGTTTTGGTGCGTCTGGCGCGGTGGCGGCGGATGCGCAGCACAAGTTCTTCCGTCTGCTGCTGACCGCTGCGGCCTATTCCGACCCGCACATGCAGGCGATGTCGGCAGTGACGCTGAAGCCGACCGATGTGGCGATCTGCATTTCCCAGTCCGGCCGCTCAAAAGACTTGCTGATCACCGCCAATCTGGTTCGCGAGAGCGGTGCATCGCTGATTACCTTGTGCCCGAGCCAGACACCGTTGGCCGAGCTATCGACCGTCAACCTGGCGATCGATGTTCACGAAGACACCGAAATCTACACCCCACTGACCTCGCGTATTGCCCACCTGGTGGTGATCGACGTTCTGGCCATGGGCGTGGCCATGGCGCGCGGGCCGAGCCTGGTCAACCACCTCAAGAGCGTCAAGCGCAGCCTGCGCAGCTTGCGGTTGTCGCCAAAATCGGTGAAAGCGCTGGACGACTGAAAGTCATGGGGCGAAGGCAATCTTCATCTGCCTGTAACCCCGTCGAAGCCAAACCGTCATCCCTCGCGCCTATCGTGAAACTCCCGTAATCGCCTTGGGAGACTCGAAATGGCTCAGCCTTACGAAGAACGCAACAGCGCCGCGAAAACCCGTCGTCAGCAGGAAGACCAGCGCCGCATGGAGTTTCGCCGCGCCATCGAAGATCGCTTCGAACTTCGTCAGCTTCAGAGCGAAATCAGCGATTTTCCCGAGGATATCGAACTCAACTACTGGCAGGCAGCTCCCGCAGCTTCCCGTCGAAGCGCTCAACCAGCGCGCTGATCTGCACCCGTTCGCTGCGGATAAACGCCAGGAAGGCGTGCGCCACCGGTGACAGGCGTTTGGCCTTGGCCTGCACCAGGCACCAGCTGCGCAACAGCGGTAACTCTTCGACCGGCAGCTCCACCAGGCCGCCAGTCGCCAGCTCCAGGTTCAGGGCGTGGCGAGTCAACAGCGCCAGGCCCAGACCCGCCAATATGCATTCACGCTGAGCTTCCGCCGACGCCACTTCCTGGGTCTGGGTGAAGTGCACGCGCTTCTCCTTGAAGTACTCCTCGCAAGCCAGTCGCGTTCCCGAGCCGGACTCGCGAATCAGCAGAGTGTAGGGTTCGAGATCTTGCAGGCGCAGCGGCCCCATGTGTGCCAGCGGATGGTCCGGTCGGGCGGCCGCCACAATAGGGTTGTTGAGAAAGGGGAGAAATTCCAGGCCCATGTCCTGCGGCACCATCGACATGATCACCAGGTCGTCGCGGTTGTCGGAGAGGCGACGAATCACCTGGCCACGGTTGACCACCGTCAGTTGCAGGTTCACTTCCGGGTGCTGGCGTTTGAACGCTGCAAACAGGTGCGGTACGAAGTATTTGGCGCTGGATTCCACCGCCAGTTTCAACTGACCCTGCAGCGAGCCCTGCATGTCCGACAGCTGCATGTCGAGGTTTTCCAGGCGGCCGAAGATGTCGCGGCTGGCGCGCTGGAGTGCTTCGGCGGCCTCGGTCATGTAGAGTTTTTTGCCGACGTAATCGAACAACGGCTGCCCGATCAGCTCTTCGAGCTGACGAATCTGTAGGCTGACGGCCGGTTGTGTGAGAGACATTTCCTCGGCTGCGCGGCTGTAGGAGCGTAAATCACACACTTCGTTGAAGATCTGCAATTGACGCAATGTCATACGCATCAAGGACTTACGCATTTTCTACCGACTCTGGCCGCTGGCTGGTGCGTTGACTATAAGTCTTTACTTATGCCTGACCCAATTTTTATTCATTTTTGTTAATCCCTTGTGAGCGCTAGTGTGAAGCCGCGACCAGATTGAAACATTTGGTCACGCGTCGACCTGGGTCTAGCAGGTCGTGGGTACCACCGGCTCAAGGGAACCTCCAAGTGATAACAAAGATCCTGATCGCCAACCGTGGTGAGATTGCCGTACGAATCGTGCGTGCCTGCGCCGAGATGGGCATTCGCTCGGTTGCGATTTTTTCCGACGCCGACCGCCATGCCTTGCATGTGAAGCGTGCGGACGAGGCCCACAGCATTGGTGCCGAGCCGCTGGCCGGTTACCTGAATCCGCGCAAGCTGGTGAACCTGGCCGTGGAAACCGGTTGCGATGCACTGCACCCAGGCTACGGTTTCCTTTCGGAAAACGCCGAACTGGCAGAGATCTGCGCCGAACGCGGGATCAAATTCATCGGTCCGTCGGCGGAAGTCATCCGCCGCATGGGCGACAAGACTGAAGCGCGCCGCAGCATGATCAAGGCCGGTGTGCCGGTTACTCCGGGTACCGAAGGCAACGTCTCGGGCATTGAAGAAGCGTTGAGCGAGGGCGACCGCATCGGTTATCCGGTGATGCTCAAGGCCACTTCCGGTGGTGGCGGGCGCGGTATCCGTCGCTGCAACAGCCGAGAAGAACTCGAACAGAACTTCCCTCGCGTCATTTCCGAAGCCACCAAGGCCTTCGGTTCGGCCGAAGTGTTCCTGGAAAAGTGCATCGTCAATCCCAAGCACATCGAAGCGCAGATCCTTGGCGACAGCTTCGGCAACGTGGTGCACCTGTTCGAGCGTGACTGCTCGATCCAGCGCCGCAACCAGAAGCTGATCGAAATCGCCCCGAGCCCGCAGCTGACCCCGGAACAGCGCGCCTACATCGGCGACCTGTCGGTGCGTGCAGCCAAGGCTGTGGGCTACGAGAACGCCGGCACCGTGGAGTTCCTGCTCGCCGAGGGCGAGGTGTACTTCATGGAGATGAACACCCGGGTGCAGGTGGAACACACCATCACCGAAGAAATTACCGGGATCGACATCGTCCGCGAACAGATCCGCATCGCCTCCGGCCTGCCGCTGTCGGTGAAACAGGAAGACATCCAGCATCGCGGTTTTGCGTTGCAGTTCCGGATCAACGCCGAAGACCCGAAAAACAACTTCCTGCCGAGCTTCGGCAAGATCACCCGTTACTACGCCCCCGGCGGACCGGGCGTACGGACCGATACGGCGATCTATACCGGCTACACCATTCCGCCGTTCTACGACTCGATGTGCCTGAAACTGGTTGTGTGGGCACTGACCTGGGAAGAGGCGATGGACCGTGGCCTGCGCGCCCTCGACGACATGCGTCTGCAAGGCGTGAAGACTACCGCCGCGTATTACCAGGAAATCCTGCGCAACCCGGAATTCCGTAGCGGCCAGTTCAACACCAGCTTCGTTGAAAGCCACCCTGAACTGACCAACTACTCGATCAAGCGCAAACCCGAAGAGCTGGCCCTGGCCATCGCCGCCGCCATTGCCGCCCACGCAGGCCTGTGAGGAATAGAACAATGACTAAAAAGATTTTCGTAACCGACACCATCCTGCGCGACGCCCACCAATCGCTGCTCGCCACCCGCATGCGCACCGAAGACATGCTGCCGATCTGCGACAAACTGGACAAGGTCGGCTACTGGTCGCTGGAAGTCTGGGGCGGCGCGACCTTCGACGCCTGCGTCCGCTTCCTGAAAGAAGACCCGTGGGAGCGCCTGCGCCAATTGCGCGCCGCGCTGCCCAACACCCGTCTGCAAATGCTCCTGCGCGGTCAGAACCTGCTGGGCTACCGCCATTACAGCGATGACGTGGTCAAGGCGTTCGTCGCCAAGGCTGCGGTCAACGGCATCGATGTGTTCCGCATCTTCGACGCCATGAACGACGTGCGTAACCTGCGTGTGGCGATCGAAGCGGTGAAGGCTGCCGGCAAACACGCCCAGGGCACCATCGCCTACACCACCAGCCCGGTGCACACCATCGACGCGTTCGTCGCCCAGGCCAAGCAAATGGAAGCCATGGGTTGCGACTCGGTGGCGATCAAGGACATGGCCGGTTTGTTGACCCCGTACGCTACCGGTGAACTGGTGCGTGCGCTGAAAGCCGAACAGTCGCTGCCAGTGTTCATCCACTCCCACGACACCGCCGGCCTGGCAACCATGTGCCAGCTCAAGGCGATCGAGAACGGTGCCGACCACATCGATACCGCGATCTCCAGCTTCGCTTCCGGCACCAGTCACCCTGGCACCGAATCCATGGTTGCTGCGCTCAAAGGCACCGAGTTCGATACCGGCCTGAATCTGGAGCTGCTGCAAGAGATCGGTCTGTACTTCTACGCCGTGCGCAAGAAATACCACCAGTTCGAAAGCGAATTCACCGCCGTCGACACCCGTGTTCAAGTCAACCAGGTACCGGGCGGGATGATTTCCAACCTGGCCAACCAGTTGAAAGAGCAGGGCGCTCTCAACCGCATGAACGAAGTGCTGGCGGAGATCCCGCGCGTGCGCGAGGACCTCGGCTTCCCGCCTCTGGTAACTCCGACTTCGCAGATCGTCGGCACCCAGGCGTTCTTCAACGTGCTGGCTGGCGAGCGTTACAAGACCATCACCAACGAGGTGAAGCTCTACCTGCAGGGTGGCTACGGCAAGGCGCCGGGCACCGTGAACGAGAAGCTGCGTCGCCAGGCTATCGGCAGCGAAGAGGTCATCGACGTACGTCCGGCCGACCTGCTCAAGCCGGAAATGACCAAGCTGCGTGCCGATATCGGTGCACTGGCCACGTCTGAAGAAGACGTGCTGACCTTCGCCATGTTCCCGGACATCGGCCGCAAGTTCCTCGAAGAACGTGCTGCCGGCACCCTCACCCCGGAAGTGCTGCTGCCAATCCCGGAAGCGGGCAAGGTGGCTTCGGCCGGCGGCGAAGGCGTACCGACCGAATTCGTCATCGACGTTCACGGCGAAACCTACCGCGTGGACATCACCGGTGTCGGCGTCAAGGCCGAAGGCAAGCGTCACTTCTACCTGTCCATCGACGGCATGCCGGAAGAAGTGGTGTTCGAGCCGCTCAACGAATTCGTCGGCGGCGGCAGCAGCAAGCGCAAGCAAGCTTCGGCACCAGGTCACGTCAGCACCACCATGCCGGGCAACATCGTCGATGTGCTGGTCAAGGAAGGCGACACCGTCAAGGCGGGCCAGGCTGTGCTGATCACCGAAGCGATGAAGATGGAAACCGAAGTCCAGGCTGCGATTGCCGGCAAGGTCACCGCCATCCATGTTGCCAAGGGCGACCGGGTGAACCCGGGCGAAATCCTGATCGAGATCGAAGGCTGAGATAACGGCCTCG
Source organism: Pseudomonas sp. stari2 (assembly GCF_040760005.1). Taxonomy (NCBI): domain Bacteria; kingdom Pseudomonadati; phylum Pseudomonadota; class Gammaproteobacteria; order Pseudomonadales; family Pseudomonadaceae; genus Pseudomonas; species Pseudomonas sp. Stari2. The sequence continues at coordinate 132,445 of NZ_CP099760.1, read as the reverse complement.
ATACAACGCTTTAAACCTCGGGGGGGCATGTGCTCCCCTTTTTTTTTGCTTTCAAAGTGCTGCCGCACCGTGCGGCAGCAACCGTCTGGACTTAGAACGCCATTCGCCACTGGCCTGATACGCCGTGGTTTCGGCTGTCGGTACCGATCTCACCCGACAAACCAACACCGAGTGTGTGGCTGGACGAGACGGCCAGATCCAGCCCGGTGTCGAGCGTCAGGCTGTTGCGATCCAGCTCTGCGCCGTAAACGGTGTAGTCATGGCCGCCGGTGACCAGACGTTGCCGGGTGCTGGTGTAGGTCTCGCCATAAACGTGTTTCCACCCCGCGCTGAATCGTGGTGTGAGGCGCATGCCGTTATCCAGCGTGCTGACTTTCGCCATGCGCAGGCCGACGGTGGTGTTGAAGTTGCCCTGGGATTGATCATCCACCCTGAGCGCCGCCGCCCCGCCTTTTTCGGTGTAGCCGTCGCGCTGGTAGCGTTGATAGCCGAAGCTGGCAAAGGGTTCGATGCTGATGTTGGCCTGCCCCAGGTTGTATCCCGACTCGATGAACGCTTGCTGGGTAGTGGCCTGGTAGTTGCCTTTCAGTCGGTCATGGAAGCGGCCGAACGCGACTTCGCGGCGGGTACTGCCTTCATGGTTGCTCCAGGTCGCGCCGAGCCGAAGTGACAACGGACCGGTCTGGCGCAAGGCGTAAGCGCCGAGGTGCCAACTGTCGAGGTCGCCGTCCAGCTCCTTGCTGTCGATGCGCGTGTCGGAGGTGCCGCCCATCAAGCCCAGTCGCCATTCTTCGTCCAGGCGCCAGTCCGCGCCTAGCAGCAGTCCTTTGGTGGAATGCTGCATGGGCTCCACATCGCGATCCAGTTTCCCGCTGTGGCCGAGGGCCTTCAGCCAGACCCTGCCGTTCTCGGCGTTTCCGGCCGCGTGGCGAGGTGCGTTTGGTTGATTGTCATGCAGGTTATCGAGTTGGTGCATGGCCGACAGCAAGCTGGCGCTGACCGGTGTGACGCTGCTCAAGGTTGCCTTGGCGAGGTTGGCGTTGCTGCCACCGGCCAGTTGATCGAGGGCAAGGGCGGCCGTGGTTTCGTCGGCAGCGAGCAGGGCTGCAACGGCTGGGTTGCCTGGAGGTGGAGGGGAATCCGTTGACGGCGGCTGGTCCACCACTTGGGTTTGTTGAGCTGCGGGCGTTTCCGCCAGAACCGGTTCCGGTAAGGGCGCTGGTTTTTCCAGGCTTTCTTCGAGCGCGCTGCCGCTCTCTGTCGTGGCGACTTTCCTGGATGGAATATCGTCGGATGTGTGAGCGGGTAGCGCCGGAATCTCAGTGCTGGCGGGGATTGCTTCCAGTGGCGGAGCGATCCTTTCCTCACGCACTGTTTCTTCAGCGAGATTAAGCGGAGCAGTTTTTTCTTTCTTCTTGCGCGCAGGCTTGGATTTCACCTCGTCCATGACGGGCGCGTCGGGCTCCGACTGTTCCGCCAGCGAAAATTCTACGCAACCGACTGCCAGCGCAACCGCCAGGACAAGATGTTGGAACTTGTATTTGCATTGAATGGGCATTCAGTTCGACCTATCGAAAGATGAGGCCAAACTGTAAAAGTCGATGCCGGTGCGCCGATGCCGGGCGATTCCGAACCGTGTGCAGGCGATGACGTCTGCTTTTGTAGCCCGGTCAGTGACGAGTGATGAGCCCGCCCCTGTTTACCCGATCCACCAGACGCCTTTGCCTACAACACTCGCTGAAGTATCGATTGGCGAAATCTCAAAAACTCATCTGCCACTGCCCGATCAACCCGTGATTTCGGCTGTTGCTGCCAATCTCGCCGGTGTATCCGAGCCCCAGCGTATGTCGCGCCGAAACGCCCAGATCCAGCCCTGCTTCCAGCACCAGGCTGTCACGATCCAGCGAGCTGCCATCGACGCTGAATGCGGTGCCGCCAACGACAAATGCCTGACGGGTCGAGCTGCTGACATCGCCGTAGGTGTGCTTCCAGCCGGCGGCCATCCGCGGAGTCAGGCTCATGCCATTGTCCAGCGAGCTGAGGTGCGCAAGGCGTACGCCGAAGGTACTGCTGAAGTTGTCCTGGGTCTGGCTGTCGACCTGCAAGGCCGCCGCGCCACCCTTTTCCTGATAACGGTCGCGGTGATAGCGCTGGTAACCGAGGCTGGCGAATGGTTCGGCGCTGAGTCGGCCAGTGCCCATGGCGTAGCCGAGTTCGGCGAACGCTTGCTGGCTGTCGGCGTCGTAATCCCCCTTGGGACGATCGCTGAAACCATTGAATGCGATGGTGCGCTTGCTTTCGCCCTGATGGCCGCTGTACGCCGCGCCCAAGCGCAGAGCCAGCGGGCCGTTTTGATGCAGCGCATAAACACCGGCGTGCCAGCTCTCGACATTGCCGTCGACGCCGGTGGCGTCCAGGTCGGTCTTCGAATAGCCGCCGAGCACGCCCAGACGCCACTGCGGATTGAGTGCCCAATCGGCACCGAGCACGCTGCCTTTGGTGCGCTGTTCCAGACCGCTTCTGCCGTGTTCGCCATCCAGCTTGCCGTAGCCGCCGATGGCCTGCAGCCAGAGCCGGCCCCGGGCGTTCGGGTCATTCAGGTTTTGCGCTTCGGACGGTACGCCGTTGGCGGCGAGAATCGGTGTGTCGCGTTGATCGAGGCCGACCATCAAGCCGGGACTGCCGCCCATTTGCTGCATCGCCGAGAGCATGCTGCTGCCGACCTGGCTGCTGGCACCGAGAGTGGCGCTGGTCAGGTTGGCGTTGCTGGTGCCGGCCAGTTGCTCGATGGCCGCGCCTGCGCTGCTTTGAGTGGTGTTGAGCAAGGCGTTGTACAGCACGTTGTTCTTGCCCATCGAAGCCAGGCTGTTGGCGGCGTTGCTGCCGTTGCCGGTGACGGCGAATTCATTGAACGCCACGTCATTGCGGGTGTAGGTCAGATCGACCTGAGTCGACGTGTAAGCGAGGGTTGGCGTGAGGAACGCGTAGTCGCTGGTGACCGCGCCAAACGTGCCGTTGACCCGCGCAGCCTGCAGCACCGTGTAATGGCTCTGCCACGGATACGTGCCGCTGCCGGGATTGACCGCCAGCGTCGCGCCGTTGAGGTTGGCGGTGCCGCCGATCTGAACCGGCGCGCTGCTGCCATCGGCATTGACGCCGTAGGCGAGAGTGGATGCGCTGCCCATGTTCAAGTCGTGCACGACGGTCGCGGTGCCGAGGCGGGTGTCAGTGCGCAGCTTGCCATTCACGTTGAGGTTGCCCACTGAACCACCGCCGGCATACACGCCGCCGGGGTCTACGGTCAGGTTGCCGGCGATGCCGCCCTGGTTGATCAGGGTCGAGCCGTTGCGCACGGCACCGCCGTCACTGAAATCGCCGCTGCCGGTGAGGGTCCAGGCGCCTTGCTTGACCTCCAGCCATTCAAAGTTGCGGCTCGCCCCGAAGCTGCCGCCCGCCGCGTCGTCCATCACTACCCGGTCGTAACCGGTGCCGCCATCGACCACGCCGATAAACCGGCTGCTGTTACGCAGTGTCAGGCTGTCGTTGCCACCGCCCAGATCCAGCGCCAGGCCGTTGCTGCCGCTGATCGTGCCACCGTTGATTACGTTGTCGGCGAACTCACCGACGAACTTCACGCCGAAACCGTCGAGCCCTTGAATGGTGCCGTAGTTTTCCAGCATGGTGGCCGCCAGCCCCGAACCACCGCTGCCGTCATCCACCAGAATGGCGCTGTTGGCGCCGCTGATCAGTGCGCCTTTGGCGTTGAGGATGTAACCGCCGCCCAGAGCGATGCCTTCACTGCCGTTGGCGAAACCACCCTTGTCCACGCCGCCGGCGCCGACGCCTTGAATGGTGCCGTAGTTTTCGATGTGGGCGATCTTGTCGATGTCCACGCCGTCGCCGTCGCCATTGGGTTGCAACCCGGAATACGCGCCGGTGATGGTGCCGTGGTTGATCACCGTGCCGTCGCCATCGGAACCGAAACCGGAACCGTTGCGCCCGGTGATCTGCCCGTAGTTGACCAGCGTCGCGCCGAGGTCGGTGGTGATGCCATGTCGGCCACCGGAAATCACGCCGTAGTTGGTCACGCTGACGCCGGTCGCGGTGTCGATATCGATGCCGTCGAACTTCTCGTCGGCGTTGTGCGAGTCACCGGTGGAGATCTCGCCGTAGTTGCTGATGGTCGCGTTGGCGCCGGTCTTCATGCCGTCGCTGGCGTCGCCACGAATCAGCCCGCCCGCGCGGTTGATGATGGTGGTTTTGACCCCGTCGCTGCGCAACGCATCCAGATCCAGGCCTTGGCCTGTGGTCGAGCGAATGGTGCCGCTGTTGTCGATCAACAGGCTGCCGTTGACGAAGTTGCTGTCGATGCGGATCGCATCGTTGGAACCGAGAATTTGCCCGCTACTGCGGTTGTAGATCGCGTAATTGCGTGCCTGGGTCAGATCGCCGCTGCTATCGATGGCCCGGCCGCCGGTGGAGATGATCTTGCCCGCGTTATCGATGATCACGCCGGCAGCGCTGGTGCTGTCCTTGAGGCTCACGGCCTTGCCGCTGTTGGTGATGCTGCCCGGCACCGAAATCGTCAGGGTGTCACTGCCGCCCAATGTCTGTGACGCGGTGGTGGCGGTGTCGATCACGACATTCTTGCCATGGGCGGCACTGGTGGCGATCAACAGGGCGGTGGCGAGCGACAGGCGCTGAGGCGGGAGCGGCATGGGGAGAACGTCCTTTTAGTTATAAGTGAGGGCGTTCTGTATAGCGGAGCGGGTTTACAGAATGATGTCTGGGCTATGTGCATTCTTTTGCAGATATGTCTGCGAGTTGAGTGCTTCATCTGCAATTGGTTGCAGATGAAGCAATAACAGACAGGAAGCGCCCTCCAACTTCCGCAGTCGCCGTCGGGGGCTTCCTTCTTTGCGTTTACATACTCAGCCGCGGCACTCGACCAACCCTTTCACCTGCCCCTCGGCCGTCTGATTCTCGTCGCTCAACCAGCGCTCGAACCCGGCCGCAATCGCCGGCCATTCCGAATCCAGAATCGAGTACCACGCGGTGTCGCGATTCTGGCCCTTGACCACCATGTGCTGGCGGAACACGCCTTCGAAGCTGAAACCCAACCGCTCGGCCGCGTATTTGGAGCGGGCGTTGCCGTTGTTGCATTTCCATTCCAGACGACGGTAGCCGAGGGCGAAGGATTCCTTCGCCAGCAGGTAGACCGCTTCGGTGCTTTTCGGCGAGCGTTGCATCGGCGCGCCGAAGGTGACGTGGCCGATTTCGATGCGGCCCTGGGCCGGGACGATCGACATCAGGCTGAGGATGCCTTGCACCTGGCCGCTGGCGCGGTCGATGACACAGAAGAAATACGGGTCGCTGTGGGCGGCGTGATTGTTCAGCCAGTCATTGAAGGCGCTGCGCTCCGGGAACGGGCCGTAGGGCAAATAGTCCCAGAGCTTCGGGTCGGCGCCGGGGCCTTGTAGAGCATTGAACAGGTCGTCGCCGTGACGGGCCGGGTCGAGCTTTTCCAGGCGGATGAAGCGGCCTTCGATCAGGGTGGTCGAGGGCGGCGGCACACCTTTCCAGTCAGCGAGAGAAATCGTCATGCACGTGGCTCCTTAAATGGCTTTGCGAAACTGGATGAAACCCGGGCGTTCGGCGATGCGCTCGTAGAGCTGGATCGCCGTGGCATTGGTTTCGTGGGTCAGCCAGTGCACCTTGCAGCAACCGTCGGCCTTGGCCGTGGCGTACACGTGTTCGATCAGCAGGCGACCGACGCCGGTGCCACGGGTTTGCGGCTCCACCAGCAGGTCTTGCAGGTAGCAGGAGTTTTCGATGCTCCAGTTCGAACGATGGTAGATGAAGTGCACCATGCCCACCGCTTTGCCGTCAGCCCAGGCGAGGGCGGCGTGGGTCGGTTCGTTCGGGTCGAGAAAACGCTGCCAGGTGCTTTGGCTGACGGCCTCCGGGAGCTCGGTGTTGTAGAAGCGCAGGTAGGCCTGCCACAGCGGCCGCCAGGCCGCGTGATCGGCGGCGCTGACCGGACGGATGTCGATCTGATTCATGGTGATTTCCTTAACGCATCAAGTGAGCGAGGGTTTGATCGTTGATGTCGGGGCTGGCGGCCAGCCCTTCGCGCACGCCGGCGATATCTTCGGCGCTGCGGTTCTGACTGAGCTTGCGCTTGCCTTCGAGCCGGTCTATCGGAATGGCGAACCCGACGATGGCCTTGAGCATGCCGTCGATGTAATCGGCCGGCGCATCGTCGACTGACCAGGGCTGGGCGCGGCCGGCCTCATGGCGATCAGTGAGGGTGCTGACGATGTCCAGCAGGCGACCGCCATCGCTGAAGGTTTCGGCGTGACCATAGGCGTGTACGGCGATGTAGTTCCAGGTCGGCACGACTTTGCCGTGCTCGGCCTTGCTCGGGTAGAAGCCCGGGCTGACGTAGGCGTCGGCACCGGGGAAAATCAGCATCGCCTCGGCGCCGTCACGCAGGTCTTTCCACTGCGAGTTTGCCTTGGCCAGATGCCCGTAAAGCGTGCCGTTCGGACCTTGTTCTCGATGCAGCAGCACCGGCACATGACTGGCCTGCAAGCCCTGCTCACCGTGGGTCACCAGGATGGCGAGGCGAGTGGCAAGGATCAGTTCGTGCAGTTGGGACAAGTCGTCGATGGCAAAGGCGTGGGGCGTGTACATGGAGATATTTTCCTTGGCGAATGCCTGCATCGTAGGCAGGCTATTGGTCTGTTGTAAGAGCCATTGATGACCAATTTCATAGGTCCATTGTCATGCCCGATTCGACCACGCTGTCGCTGCCGTTCAATCCTGCCGGCATTGAACTCGACCGCCGCAAAGGCCTGAGCCGCCAGCTCTATCAAGCCTTGCGCCTGCGAGTGCTCGACGGGCGACTGGCCGGCGGCACGCGGCTGCCGGCCAGTCGCGATCTGGCGGCAGCGCTGGCGATCTCCCGCAACAGCGTGGTGCGTGCCTACGATCAGCTGTACGCCGAAGGCTTCATCGAGGGTAGGGTCGGGGACGGCACTTATGTGGCGCAGTTGCCACAATCGACGAGACCGGCGAAAAAACTATCCACAAAAGTATCCACAGGCTTTTCAACAGGCTTACCCACAGCCTTATCCACAAAATCAGTCGATTTCACTGGTGATTTATCCAGCAAAGTTATCCACAGCGGTGCGATGCAGCGGCTTGAACAGAACCATTTGCCGACGCCGCCGAGTGGTCCGCCACGGGCTTTCAGGGTGGGGGTTCCGGCGTTCGACCTGTTCCCGTTCGACGTCTGGGCCAAGCTGAACGCGGCGTTCTGGCGTAAACCCGACTTGCAGCAACTGTGTTACGGCGATCCGGCGGGCGATGCGCGCCTGCGTGGTCTGATCGCCGCTTATTTGCGCAGTTCGCGCGGCATGCAGTGCTCGGCTGAACAAATTGTGATCACCAGTGGCGCGCAACAGGGAATCAGCCTTTGTGCACAGTTGCTGGTGGAGCCTGGCGCCGGGGTGGGCATCGAGAATCCCGGCTATCGCGCAGCGGGTCATGCGTTCGCGCTGGCTGGTGGTCGGCTGCATGGCATTGCCCTGGACGAAGAGGGCATCGACTGTGCGGCACTGGCGGCCGCCGAAGATTGCCGGGTGGCGTATGTCACGCCGTCTCATCAGTACCCGACCGGGGTCGTGATGAGCCTGGCGCGCCGTCTGGAATTGCTGGCCTGGGCCGAGCGCACCGGCGGCTGGATCGTCGAGGACGACTACGACGGCGAGTATCGCTATACCGGCGCGCCGCTGGCTCCGTTGGCAGCACTCGATCGGCAGGGCCGTGTGCTCTACGTCGGCACTTTCGGCAAAGTCGCGTTTCCGGCGCTGCGTCTGGGCTATCTGGTCTTGCCGCCGGGGCTGGTTGAAGCTTTTGCTCAGCGGCGAGCGGTGGATGTGCGGCATTCCGAAGTGAGCACTCAGGCGGTGATGGCCGAGTTCATGGCAGCTGGACACTTCCAGCGACATATCCGGCGGATGCGGCGGGCAGCCCTGAGCCGGCGCAACGCCCTGATTAACGGCTGGCCTCAAGGTCTGGCCGGTGTCGGTGAGCTGCCGGCGGTGTCGGCCGGACTGCATCTCACGGTGGCAGTCGACAGCGTCGCCCGTGAACAACAATTGATAGAACAGGCCGCCAGTGTCGAGGTGGAAGTCCACGGCTTGAGTCGCTATTGGTTGCCGGATTCGACGACCCCGATCGATCAACGCGCCGGTCTGGTGCTGGGTTTTGCTGCGGTTCCGGAGCCGGCGATCGAGTCGGCTCTGGCCCGTTTGCGGCAAGCCTGGGGTGAGTGAACGCGGAAAAATGGTACCAAAGACCCGCCGACGCGGGTCTGGGATGGACGGGGATACTTCAGGTACCGGACTTGATCTTGGTCCACGCCCGGGTCCGTGCCCGCTCCGCATCCCGTGGCAACGGTTGCAGGGTGTACAGCGTATTCATCGCCGCATCGGTCGGGTACAGGTTGGGGTTGTTGCGGATGGCCGGGTCGACATGTTCGGTGGCGTCCTTGTTCGGGTTCGGATAACCGACGAAGTCGCTGACCGGCGCGATCACCTGCGGTTGCAGCAGGTAATTGATGAAGGTGTAGGCGTCCTGCGGGTTTTTCGCGCCTTTAGGGATGGCGAGCATGTCGAACCAGATCGGCGCCCCTTCTTTCGGCAGGCGCATATCGACCACCACACCGTTCTTCGCCTCTTTGGCGCGGTTGGCGGCTTGCGAGAAACTGCCGGAATAACCGACCGCGACGCAGATGTCACCGTTGGCGATATCGGCCATGTACTTGGACGAATGGAAGTAGGTCACGTACGGGCGAATCTTCATCAGCAAGGCTTCGGCCTTGGCGTAGTCCGCCGGGTTCTTGCTGTTGGGATCCAGGCCGAGGTGTTGCAGGGCCAGCGGCAGGATCTCCGACGGCGAGTCGAGCAGGGCGACGCCGCACTGCTTGAGCTTGCTGATGTTCTCCTCCTTGAAGATCAGATCCCAGCTGTCCACCGGCGCGTTGTCACCCAGTGCAGCCTTGACCTTGGCCGGGTTGAAGCCGATCAGAATGGTGCCGTACATGTACGGCACGGCGAACTTGTTGCCCGGATCGTTGGCCTCGATCAGCTTCATCAGTTTCGGATCGAGGTGGTTCCAGTTCGGTAACTGGCTGCGATCCAGCGGCTGGAACACCCCGGCCTCGATCTGCTTGGCCAGGAACACGTTGGACGGCACCACCACGTCGTAACCGGAGTTGCCGGTCAGCAACTTGGCTTCCAGTGCTTCGTTGGTGTCGAAGATGTCGTAGACCAGTTTGGTCTGGCTGTTCTGCGCCTTGAAATCCTCCAGTGCCTTGGGGGTGATGTAGTCGAACCAGTTGTAGACGCGCAGGGTGCGTTCTTCAGCGTGGGCGGCGCCGCTCAGCAGTGCTGCACAGAGCACGGGGGCGATGAAATGCTTGAGACTTTTCATGACTCGAAACCTTCCAGCACGTTCACCGCATTGATGCCGATTTCCTCTACCGCGTAACCACCTTCCATGACGAACAGGGTCGGTTTGCCGAGGGCGGCGATGCGTTTGCCCATGGCCAGGTAGTCCGGGCTGTCGAGCTTGAATTGCGAGATCGGGTCGTCCTTGAAGGTGTCGACACCCAGGGACACGACAATGATGTCAGCGCCGTAGTTTTCGATCTCCGCGCAGGCCTGATCCAGCGCCGCACTCCAGACATCCCAACCGGAGCCGGCCGGCAGCGGGTAGTTGAAGTTGAAGCCTTCGCCGGCCCCTTCGCCGCGTTCGTCTTCGTAGCCGAGAAAGAATGGAAATTCCGCTTCCGGATGGCCGTGGATCGAGGTGAACAGCACGTCGCTGCGCTCGTAGAAAATCGATTGGGTGCCGTTGCCGTGGTGGTAGTCGACGTCGAGGATCGCGACCTTCTTGTGGCCCTGATCGAGGAATGCCTGGGCGGCGATAGCGGCGTTGTTGAGGTAGCAATAACCGCCCATCAAATCGCCGGCGGCGTGGTGTCCCGGCGGACGGCACAGGGCGAAGGCGCCACGGGCACCGCGCTGGACTTCCGCTTGGGCGGTCAACGCCACTTGCGCTGCGCTGTAGGCGGCTTGCCAAGTGCCGGCAGTGATCGGCGCGCCGCCGTCGAAGCTGTAATAGCCGAGCTGACCGTGCAGGCTGGTCGGTTTGACCTGACGCAAGGTGCGCGCCGGCCAGGTGTAGGGCAGCAAGTCGCCGTCGGTGTTGAATTCGGTCCAGCGCGCCCAGGCGCCTTTGAAGAAGTCGAGGTAATCGCGGCTGTGGATGCGCTCGATCGGTCCGAGGCCGAAATCCTTCGGCGCCTCGACCGGGCCGAGGTTTTGGTTTTTTACCCGTTGCAGCACGTGGTCGGCGCGGGACGGCATCTCGAAGCAAGGCTTGAGTTGCCCGTCGATCAATTCGCAGCGGCCATGGTGCAGGTGGTGATCGTCAGAGTAGATCGTCAGCATTTGTTGTTCTCCGCAGGGCTGATTCGGTTGACCCCAGTGTTGCGGCGCGGGGCGAATCGGAGAACGGCCAGAGAGGCCAAAAGGGGATCGATATGGCCAAAAGTACTGACCTGATATCGCCCCTCAACGGTTTAACCGTGTGGACGGAACTGACTCGGCGCCACGCCGCTCCAGCGCACGAAGGCATGGCGGAAGCTCGCGGTCTCGCTGAAACCGAGGGTTTCGGCAATGCGGTAAATCGGCAACTGGTCTTCGCAAAGCATCTGCTTGGCCCGTTCGAAGCGCAGTTCGTCGAGCAGCTCCTGATAACTGCAACCCATGTCCTTCAGGTGCCGGCGCAAGGTGCGCGGCGAGCAGTTCATCTGCTGCGCCAGGCCCTCCAGCCCCGGTGCGGCATTGAGTTGCGCAGTGAGCAACTGGCGGATTCGCCCCAGCCACGCCTGCCGGCCGGTGAACTCGGTGTTCTGCTTGCGGCAACGTTCGGCCATGGCCTGATGGGTAATGATGTCAGCCAGCGGCAACGCTTGATCGAGCCAGCGCCGGTCGAAGGCGAAGGCGTTGTCCTTGGCGCCGAAGTGCAGGGGCGCCTTGAAGTGCTCGGCGTAGCTGTCGCGATAGTCCGGCGCGGTGTGCTCGAAGCGGGTGGCGAGCAGCGGTAGTGGATGACCGAGCAAGTCGTCACAGATGACTTTCAGCGACACCAGACAGAACTCGGCATTGAACACTGCCATCGACGGACTCTCGCGGTAGTCGGCGGCGACGAACCAGACACGCTCGCCGTCGTCTTCCAGGCTCAGCTCGAAAAGTGTTCCCAGCAGCGCCGGATAACGGATCGCCAGCCGCAAAGCGTCACCGAAGGTGGCACAGGTCAGCAGCGCGTAACCGAGGATGCCGTAGCAGGAAACATGCATGCGCCGGCCCAGTTCCAGGCCGATGTTGTGTTTGAGTGCGACCGCATTGGCACAGACCTGCATCTCCTGATTGGTGGTGATGCGGGTGTCGGCCCGGCTCAGATCCGCCGCGCTGATGCCACTGCCGGCGAGCAGTGCTTCGCTGGACAAGCCTTCAGACTTGAACGTGTTGAGGATCAGCGAGACCGCATTGAGCGTGGTGAGGTGGGAGTGGAGCATAGGATCTTCCAGCCTTGGGATGCTGGATACGGCAGCAAGTTGCATGCCGGGCCGAGGGAGCAGCGAAGCTCCCACGGCCGCTTGCGATCAGCTGAGCTCGCCGCACAGGTCGAGTTCGACCAGACGCCGTACTTCAGTCGTATCAAGGCCTGCCCCCAGCAAAGCATTCAACTTGCCGAATGTCGCCTCACGAGTCATGCCGCCACCGGACAACACGCCGACGCCACGCAAGCGGCTGCCCGCCTCGTAGATATCCAGTTCCACACCACCTTCATGGCACTGCGTGACTGCAACCACGACCACGCCGCTGTCCCGTGCCCGGCCGAGGCTGGCGAGGAACTCAGGGTTGTCGCTCGGCCCGGTGCCGCTGCCGTAGCATTCCAGCACCAGACCCTGAATGCCGCTGTCGAGCAGGCCGTCGATGATCTCGGCGCCGATGCCCGGGAACAGCGGCAACACCGCCACCCTGGCCAGTTGCTTGGGCTGGTTGTAGCTCAGCGCGGCTGGCAGGGACGTGGCTTTCACGCCGCCGCCCTGACGCTCCAGACGTTTGAACGGATGACGGCCGAAGCTGCGCACTTTTGCGCAACGGGTCGGCGTCAGCAGTTCGCCGTGGAAATACAGATGCACACCCGGCGCCAGGCCGTGGCCGAGGGCGACCAGCGCGCCGCTGAGGTTTTCCCAGGCGTCGCTGTCGGTAACACCCGCCGGCAGCATCGAGCCGGTGAAGCACACGCGGGCATGCAGGCCGAGCAACTGGAAGCTCATGGCGGCGGCGCTGTAGGCCAGGGTATCGGTGCCGTGCAGGATCAGCACGCTGTCGCAGCCTTGCACATCGACGGCGTCGACGACGGCTTCGCGCAGTTGCTGCCAGTAGGCCGGGGTCATGTTGGCGCTGTCGATCAGCGGCGACATCTCGCGAAAGCGCCACTGCGGTACGACCAGTTCAGGCTGGCTGCGCAGGTAGTCGCGCATCCGCGCTTCGAAACCGGAGGCCGGGGCCAGACCGTTGGCGCTGGCCTGCATGCCGATGGTGCCACCGGTGTACAGCACCATGACGTGCTGGGCGGCAGGGTAAGTCGAGGAATTCATGGGGAGTTCTCCTGAACGAAGACAGCAGGCGGTCGAGCATGACGCTGACCGCCGCTTGTGTCACGCCGGGCGCAGGACCTGCGCCCGGTTTTTTCCCGATCAGCGTTGCGCTGCTGGGATGCCTTGCGCCTGAACGTCAGCCTTGGCAGCCGCCGACGGGCTGGTTGGCCAGGCCTTCAGGTCCAGGTCAAGGTCGGCGAATTTGCTGGAGTCGAACACGGGTTGATCGACACCGGCGCGGCGTTGTTCGTCGTAGTCGCGCATCACACGCATGCCGACCTTGAACAGCAGGGCCAGGGCCACCAGGTTTACGAAGGCCAGGCAGGTCATGGTGATGTCGGCGAAGGCGAACACGGTCGACAGGTCCTGCATCGAACCCCAGACCACCAGCGCCAGCACCAGACCGCGGAACGTCATCAGCGCAACACGGTTGCGGGTGAGGAACTGCAGGCTGTTTTCGCCCAGGTAGTAGTTGTAGAGGATGCAGGTGAAGACGAACAGCGACAGCGCGACGCTGACGAACATGCGGCCCCAGTCACCGACCACGGCGGCCAGCGAGTTCTGGGTGAGGACGATACCGTCACCTTCGAAGCCCGGGGTGTAGAAGCCCGACAGCAGGATCAGCAGCGCGGTGCAGGTGCAGATCACGAAGGTGTCGAGGAACACGCTGAACGCCTGAACCACGCCCTGGGCGCCGGGGTGCTTCACGGCCGCCACGGCGGCGACGTTCGGCGCACTGCCCAGGCCCGCTTCGTTGGCGAACACGCCACGCTTCACGCCCATGACGATGGCGCTGCCGAGCAGTCCACCGAAGGCCGGGTCGAGACCGAAGGCGCTCTTGAAGATGGTGACCAGCATGGCCGGTACGTGTTCGATCTGGGTGCCGATCACGTACAGGGTCACGGCGATATAAGCCAGGGTCTTGATCGGTACCAGCAGGTCGGACACCGAAGCAATACGCTTGATGCCGCCGATGAAGGTAATGGCCAGCAGCACCGCCAGGACGATACCGGTGTGTTGCGGGTCAAAGGCAAAGGCGTTTTGCAGCGAGTGAGTCACGGTGTAGGACTGCAGGCCGATGAAGGCAAAGCCGTAGGTGACCAGCAGCAGGATCGAGAACACCACCGCCATGCCCTTGAGCTTCAGGCCGTGCTGGATGTAGTAGGCCGGACCACCACGGTACAGGCCGTCGCCATCGGCGCGCTTGTAGACCTGGGCCAGGGTACATTCGAAGAAGCTGCTGGACATGCCGACCAGTGCGGTCACCCACATCCAGAACACCGCACCCGGACCACCCAGGGTCACGGCGATACCGACACCGGCGATGTTGCCTGCACCGACGCGGCCGGCGAGGCTGAGCATCAGGGCCTGGAACGAGCTGAGTTGCCCGGCGCTGCCTTTGAGGCTGTCGCGGAACACCGCGAACATGTGGAAGAAGTGGCGCAATTGAACGAAACGCGAGCGAATCGTGAAGTAGCTACCGAGCCCGACAATGAGCACGATCAGTACTTTCCCTGAGAGGAAGTCGTTGATGACTTCGAGCATGGATTTTTCCTCGCTGTTTATTGTGTAAGCAAATGCTGGATGGTCGGAAACATCGCGTTACACCGGTGTGCGCGCGGCACAACGGGCGAGGCGAGGGTTTCGTCCCGGATCCATATCGCGGGTTTGTTATTAGTTCGGGTTTCGCATGGGTTATGGCCTCGTTACCGACGACCGCTCACGCGAAGAGGGGCGGCACTATACCGATCAGTGCGGCGCCCGTCTGCACGGTTGTGGTGCAAGCGACGAAACGAGGCTTTGAAACACCCGACGTTACCGGCGTCGGGTTTGTGTGAAAGCTGATTTGTGGTCAGCTTCCATACATACGGTTCTCAGGTTCAAACAGTTAAAAAAAAGGGCTTGGGGAATGATCCCCAAGCCCTCAAAAGGTGAGAGGTGTCTAGTCCCTCGACCTGGTGAGCGGTGCTACAAGTAACGCGTCGGATCAGGCCTTCAGAGGCACCAGACGCGGAGCAATCATGTTTTCCGGGCGCAGGATGTCGGCGAGCATGGCGTCGTCGAGCAGACCTTCTTCGCGCACCAGTTCCAGCACGCCGCGGCCGCTTTCAAGGGCGATACGGGCGATGCGGGTGGCGTTTTTGTAGCCGATGTACGGGTTCAGTGCGGTGACCAGACCGATAGAGTGTTCGACCAGTTCGCGGCAGCGCGCTTCGTTGGCGGTGATGCCGACGATGCAGTGCTCGCGCAGCATGTCCATGGCGCGTTGCAGCAGACGGATCGAGTCGAGGATCTTGAAAGCGATCAGCGGCTCCATCACGTTCAGTTGCAGTTGGCCGCCTTCGGCTGCCATGGTCAGCGCCAGATCGTTACCGATGACCTGGAAGGCCACCTGGTTCACGGCTTCCGGGATGACCGGGTTGACCTTGCCTGGCATGATCGAGCTGCCTGGCTGACGCGCCGGCAGGTTGATTTCGTTGATGCCGGTGCGCGGGCCGCTGGACAGCAGACGCAGGTCGTTGCAGATCTTCGACAGCTTGACCGCGGTACGCTTGAGCATGCCGGAGAACAGGACGAAGGCGCCCATGTCGGAGGTGGCTTCGATCAGGTCGGCGGCTGGAACCAACGGCTGACCGCTGATCAGTGCCAGACGCTGTACGGCCAGGGCCTGATAGCGCGGGTCGGCGTTGATGCCGGTACCGATCGCGGTGCCGCCCAGGTTCACTTCGGTCAGGACTTCCGGAGCCAGTGTTTTCAGACGGGCCAGGTCTTCGCTCATGGTGGTGGCGAAGGCGCGGAACTCTTGACCCAGGGTCATCGGTACGGCGTCTTGCAGCTGGGTACGGCCCATCTTCAGGACGTGATTGAATTCTTCACCCTTGGCCGCGAACGCCTGAATCAGGCTGTCGAGGCTGGCCAGCAGCGCGTCGTGACCCAGCAGCAGACCCAGACGGATCGCGGTCGGGTAGGCGTCGTTGGTCGACTGCGCCATGTTCACGTCGTCGTTCGGGTGCAGGTACTGGTACTCGCCTTTCTGGTGACCCATCGCTTCCAGAGCAATGTTGGCGATCACTTCGTTGGCGTTCATGTTGGTGGAGGTACCGGCGCCACCTTGAATCATGTCGACCACGAACTCTTCGTGGAAATCGCCGCGGATCAGACGTGCACAGGCTTCGCTGATGGCAGCGTGCTTGGCTTCGCTCAGGTGACCCAGCTCACGGTTGGCGTCAGCAGCGGCCTGTTTGACCATTGCCAGACCGACAACCAGCTTCGGGTAGTGCGAAATCGGAACGCCCGAGAGGCGGAAGTTGTTCACCGCTCGCAGGGTCTGGATGCCGTAATACGCTTGAGCAGGGACTTCCAGGGAGCCAAGCAGGTCGTTTTCTGTGCGGAATGATGCAGCGGAGGACATGATAGAAATCATCTCGATATGGACCCGGTCTGTGCCGGAACGCTGCGAATGCTAGGCTTGTGGGAGTTTTTGGGCCAATGCTGTTAAACACTGCCCTATGCACATTCGGCATAATGCCCGTGTGACGCCGCGTGTGCGGCAGACGTGTGACCTGTTTTGGTGCGTGTCCGGGAGGACGTGATGAATCTGGAAAGCAAATGGCTCGAGGACTTCAGTGCCCTGGCCGCCACCCGCAGCTTCTCGCAGGCGGCCGAACGGCGCTTCGTGACCCAGCCGGCCTTCAGTCGGCGGATCCGCAGCCTGGAAGCGGCGCTGGGCCTGACGCTGGTCAACCGATCGCGCACGCCGGTCGAGCTGACGGCAGCGGGGCAACTGTTTCTGGTGACCGCGCGCACCGTGGTTGAACAGCTCGGTGAAGTGCTGCGCCATTTGCATCACCTGGAAGGCGGGCAGGGCGAAGTGATCCAGGTCGCGGCGGCGCACTCGCTGGCGCTCGGTTTCTTCCCGCGCTGGATCGCGCAACTGCGCACCGAAGGCCTGAACATCGCCACACGGCTGGTGGCGACCAATGTTGGCGACGCGGTGCATGCACTGCGCGAAGGTGGTTGCGATCTGATGCTGGCGTTCTACGACCCGGACGCGGCCATGCAGATGGACCCGGAGATTTTTCCGTCGCTGCACCTGGGCCAGACCGAGATGCTTCCGGTGTGCTCGGCGGACGGCAACGGCAAACCGTTGTTCGATCTGGAAGGCGAGGCCAGCGTGCCGCTGCTGGCCTACAGCGCCGGGGCGTTTCTCGGGCGCTCGGTAAATGGTTTGCTGCGCCAGCGTCAGCTGCGCTTCACCACGATCTATGAAACTGCCATGGCCGACAGCCTTAAAAGCATGGCCCTGGAAGGATTGGGCATCGCCTGGGTTCCGCAACTGAGCGTGCGTGCCGAACTTGCCCGGGGTGAACTGGTGGTCTGTGGTGGTCCCCAATGGCACGTGCCACTGGAGATTCGACTGTATCGCTGCGCACTGGTGCGCAAGGCCAACGTGCGGTTGTTGTGGCGCAAGCTGGAGGGCGGTGCGGCGAGTGGCAATAACTGAATGAAAGCGGAGACGAATCCTGTGTTTCGCCTCTGCCAAGTCGGATGAGCTTGATTAAAATACGGGAGCTCGTGGGGATGCGGCAGGTTTGCATCAGTCTCAATCGTCGTCCCAGTCGACTTCGGGGCGCGGCACGGCTCGCTGTGCAATCGGTTTATCCAGGTAATTGCGAATGTTTTCTCTATTTTTATCACTGAAGCGCTTGGCGTTGCTTCGAAGTGGTGAGAAGTCATCATCCGTCATGATTGTTTCGCTCCACCAGCCGTTGTACAGGATTTCGCTGTCTTCATGAGTTGCGCCGAACATGTGGCCTGCTTCGTGAGCAGGAACCATGTCGCTTCTTATCGAGGCTAAACTCGCGTAACCCTTGTTTTGTGCAATTCCCATTGTGCTCTGATTTATATTGTCGCGGGTCAGCAGTAGGTACTTGTTGAATCTGGTGTGTGAGTCTTTCAGGAGCTGGGAGCCGAAATGGCTTCTTAATTTTTCTGCCCAAGCGTCCAAAGAACCGGCGGCAGACATTTTTTTATAATCAAAGCCACTCAAGGTTTCTGCTTCTGACGGGCTGAACATATTGACTGATAGCTTGCGCCCGGAGAGTTCCTGGATTTCGTCGGTAAACCAGGAAAAATGGGTATTGTACAAGCCCCGTCTGCTGTCGTCCGATAAGTCCTCATGGATGAAGACATTCAGTGTTAAAGGCTGTTTGGCCATGTTCGGATCCTTTGGATGATTTCAATTGACTTGATAGTGACGGGCAGGCGTGATGGTGCCGACTGTCCCGCCATTGCGGTTTCGGAAGTGCTTTTAATATAGATTTGTTGCTGTGCAATATAAGTTGTTTGTTTTTGGCTTTTTAGTGGGTTCTTTGTTTTTTAAGTTCGAGTTTGGTTGTATATCATTTAAATTTTATTGTGGCTCCTGGGGATGTTTTGATTTTTATTACATGAAGTCATGCGGTAATTTGAGTACGCACTCCATTCGACCTGTTGATCATGTTTTTCGCGTGAAAAAACGAAGCCATATTCTTGAACCTCGAGTCAGCAAAATGTGTGTTTCCGGACAGATGACAGATGGTCGCATCGGGTGCTGTTTATTGCTTTCTTTGCGGTATACTGCGCGGCCTTCGGCCGGTTCGTCCGGCCATTTTTCCTACAACAAGCCACGCAATCTGCGTGGCTTGTTGTTTTTGACGCGCCTGCGGGCGCCCAGAGAGAAGAGGCGCGACGATGAGTGCACTGGTTGGCGTGATCATGGGCTCCAAGTCCGATTGGTCCACCCTTAGCCACACCGCCGATATGCTGGAAAAGCTCGGCATCCCGTACGAGGTCAAGGTGGTTTCTGCCCACCGCACCCCGGATCTGCTGTTCCAGTATGCTGAAGAGGCCGAAGGCCGCGGCATCGAGGTGATCATCGCCGGTGCCGGTGGTGCGGCCCACCTGCCAGGCATGTGTGCGGCCAAGACCCACCTTCCGGTGCTGGGTGTACCGGTGCAGTCAGCCATGCTTTCGGGCGTCGATTCGCTGCTGTCGATCGTGCAGATGCCGGCCGGCATTCCGGTTGCCACCCTGGCCATCGGCAAGGCGGGCGCGATCAACGCCGCATTGCTGTCGGCGAGCATCCTGGGCGCCAAGCATCCACAGTTCCACGCGGTACTGAAAACCTTCCGTGCCGAGCAGACGGACAGCGTCCTGGACAATCCAGACCCACGTATTGCCTGAGGTTGTTGAGATGAAGATCGGTGTAATCGGTGGCGGCCAGTTGGGTCGCATGTTGGCCCTGGCGGGCACCCCGCTGGGTATGAACTTCGCTTTCCTCGACCCTGCGCCGGACGCTTGCGCCGCTGCGCTGGGCGAACACCTGCGGGCCGATTACGGCGATCAGGATCACCTGCGTCAACTGGCCGATGAAGTCGATCTGGTGACTTTCGAGTTCGAAAGCGTCCCGGCTGAAACCGTGGCATTCCTTTCGCAATTCGTACCGGTCTACCCGAGCGCCGAAGCCTTGCGCATCGCTCGTGACCGCTGGTTCGAGAAAAGCATGTTCAAGGACCTGGGGATTCCGACCCCGGCGTTCGCCGATATCCAGTCGCAAGCCGATCTGGACACCGCCGTCGCTGCGATCGGTCTGCCGGCGGTGCTGAAAACCCGCACTCTGGGTTACGACGGGAAGGGCCAGAAAGTCCTGCGCAAGCCGGAAGACGTGGTCGGTACGTTCGCCGAGCTGGGCAGCGTGGCCTGCTTGCTGGAAGGCTTCGTGCCGTTCACCGGCGAAGTGTCGCTGATCGCCGTGCGTGCCCGCGATGGCGAGACGAAGTTCTATCCATTGGTGCACAACACCCACGACAGCGGCATCCTCAAGCTGTCGATTGCCAGTACCGATCACCCGTTGCAGGCCCTGGCTGAAGACTACTCCAGCCGCGTCCTCAAGCAGCTGGACTATGTCGGCGTGATGGCGTTCGAGTTCTTTGAAGTCGACGGTGGCCTCAAGGCCAACGAAATCGCCCCGCGCGTGCACAACTCCGGGCACTGGACCACTGAAGGCGCCGAGTGCAGCCAGTTCGAAAACCACCTGCGGGCGGTTGCCGGTCTGCCGCTGGGTTCGACCGCCAAAGTCGGCGAAAGCGCGATGCTCAACTTCATTGGCGTTGTTCCGCCGGTCGAGAAAGTCATCGCGATCGACGATTGCCACCTGCATCACTACGGCAAGGCTTTCAAGGCCGGGCGCAAGGTCGGTCACGCCAACCTGCGCTGCAAGGACAAGGCGACCCTCGAGCAGCAGATCCTCAAGGTCGAAGCGCTGATCGCCGAGTAACGACAGTTTCATCTGGCAGCGGCGGAACCAATAAGGGCCGCCGTTCTCTGATGGCAGGATGCCAAAGTCTGACTAGGCTTTCGCATATCGACCAATTCAGAGGGAAATGCCATGGGAATTATCGGAACCATCTTTATCGGCCTCATCGTCGGCCTGCTGGCGCGGTTCCTGAAACCGGGCGATGACAGCATGGGCTGGATCATGACCATCCTGCTGGGTATCGGCGGTTCGCTGGCAGCCACTTACGGCGGCCAGGCCCTGGGCATCTATCAGGCGGGTCAGGGCGCAGGCTTCATCGGCGCGCTGGTCGGCGCGATCATCCTGCTGGTGATCTACGGCCTGATCAAAAAGAACTGATCCAAAGCGACAAAGCCCTCTCTGCCAAAACGGTGGAGAGGGCTAGAATGCTCGGCGATTTACTGTTTCCTTTTTCCTACGAGCATCTTCATGCGCCGTCTTCTGTTGACTCTCCTTTTGCTGGGCAGCGGTCTGGCCCACGCCGGCGAACTGCCGGAAACCGACTGGCTGGAACTGATGCCCAAGTCGGATCAGAAAGCCCTCGAGGCCATGCCTGAAATCGACCACAACTCTCCGGAAGCCACCGGCACCTTCACCCAGAAAGGCGGGATGAAACAGGCCAAGGGCTTGCCGGCGGTGATGTACTCGACCAAGACCGTGGCGTCGATGAACGACAAACATATCCGTATCGGTGGTTATCCGGTGCCGTTGGAGTCCGACGCCAAGGGCCGCAGCACGCTGTTCTTCCTCGTGCCGTACCCGGGCGCGTGCATCCACGTACCGCCGCCGCCGCCGAATCAACTGGTGCTGGTGCGTTATCCAAAGGGCCTGAAACTGGACGACATCTATACACCGCTGTGGGTGACCGGCACGCTGAAGATCGAAAAGGTCAGCAACGACCTGGCCGATGCGGCGTATGCGCTGGAGGCGGACAAGGTGCGGGTGGTGCAGGAAAAGGATCTGTAATCTCGAGCAGCAAAAAAAATCGCAGCCCCAGGGCTGCGATTTTTGTTTTCAGAGTGGCTGGCTGCTGACGCTGACGCCCATGGTGTGGCTGGCCTTCGGTGCCAGGGTCACCACATCGTCCATCACGTTCGCCGTCTCGATGCACAGCATGCGCTGCCAGCCATCGTTGTCCATGTCGCTGAACGCGGCGGCGCGGTCGATCCACGGGTTCCAGATCACCGCCGTGCGTGAACCGGTAGCGGTCAGCACAATCCGCCGCTCCCAAGCCGGGTCGACGATGCTCAGTTGCGGCGGAGCGTCGAGGTAGATGCGGTCGGTTTCCCCGGCAAAGCACAGGTCGCCTTGCTGGGTGTGGGTGTTCCAGTTATCCAACGTCTCGACGTAATCCAGGCCGTCCACGCCTTCGACGCGCACGTTGCGTACGTCGCTGACCGCGAAATAGCTGTGCAGCGCCTGGCTGATGCTGACGGTGTCGGCGCCACGATTGTGGCTGGTCAGGCTGATGTGCAACTGATCGTCGAGGCGCAGGGTCAAGGTCAGGTCGACCTGGTGGGGCCAGCCCGGAAAACCATCTTCTGGGTAGGGCAGCGTGAATTCCACTTTCAGGCTTTCGCCCTCGGTTTCGATACCGCCCAGTTCCCAGTCCATCGCCCGGACAAACCCGTGAGCGGCGGCCGGCTCTTCGCTGACGCGCATCGCCTGCACGCTCTGCGGGTTACGGGCGAAGACGCCGAACCACGGCCAGCACACCGGCACGCCGGCGCGGATGCTCTTGCCGGCCTTGAACACCGCCTTGTCGTTCAGCCAGATCAGCGGCGGCTGGCCATCCACCTGATAACTGAGGATGTGCGCGCCTTGCTGGGCCACCAGCACTTCGGCCTGACCGTGGCGGATGCGCCAGCAGTTCAGTTCATCCAGTTTCACGGCTTCAACGTTGGGCGTGTTCATGGGACAACTCTCGAATCAGCAACTTGGGACGACTATCGACCTTGAAACGGCCACGAGGTTTAACGTGCGCGTGGCGGAACCGAACGGGTGCGACCGCTGCCATCGATGGCCACGAACACGAACACCGCTTCGGTCACTTTACGCCACTCGCTGGACAGCGGATCGTCGCTCCACACCTCGACCATCATCTGGATCGAGCTGCGGCCGATTTCCAGGGTCTGGGTATAGAAGGACAATTGCGCGCCGACCGCCACCGGCACCAGGAACGCCATGCGGTCGATGGCAACGGTCGCGACACGGCCACCGGCGACGCGGCTGGCCATTGCAGTACCGGCCAGGTCCATCTGCGCCACCAGCCAGCCGCCGAAAATATCGCCGAAGCCGTTGGTTTCGCGGGGAAGCGCAGTGATTTGCAGGGCTAGGTCGCCTTGCGGGATCGGATCTTCTTGTTCGAGCTCTATCATGCCGGGGGTGCCTCTGACCCGTGACTCTTCGTTGGGTATTGCTGGTGGTAGCCGTCTTCAGGAAAAACGATTCAGCACCGAACATACTACGTTCGTCACGTTTTCCATAAGGCGTCTAAAGGGGAAACTCTGCGAAACCGGCTGGATACACGCGCCAAGGCGACCAACGACGTTTTCGCACAGCAACCCCCTACAGACCGGAGCAAGGTTGCGAGTATATCGGTCGGTAGACTCCGCGACGACCGTCCGGTTCTCATTTCGACCGTCAAATACGCGCCTCTATGTGCTTTTTCGAACAATTTGCTATGGTGCCGAACCTGCCCGAGCCACAGCCAGCGTTGTTGTGGCGGCAGATCCGACTATAAGAGAAGACCTTGCCATGACCACAGCGCCCTCGAGCCTCGCGCAGCCCGACCAACCCGCACGACCGTTGACCCGCAATGACTACAAGACTCTGTCGCTATCGGCCCTGGGCGGTGCGCTGGAGTTCTACGATTTCATCATCTTTGTGTTCTTTGCCACCGTGGTCGGCAAATTGTTCTTCCCGGCCGACATGCCCGAGTGGCTGCGCCTGATGCAGACCTTCGGCATCTTCGCCGCCGGTTACCTCGCGCGGCCGTTGGGCGGGATCGTGATGGCGCACTTCGGCGACCTGCTGGGGCGCAAGAAGATGTTCACCCTGAGCATTTTCATGATGGCCGTGCCGACCCTGATCATGGGCCTGCTGCCGACCTACGCGCAGATCGGCATGTGGGCGCCGATCCTGCTGTTGTTGATGCGCGTCATTCAGGGTGCGGCGATTGGCGGTGAGGTGCCGGGGGCGTGGGTCTTCGTTTCCGAACACGTACCTGGAAAGCACATTGGTTATGCCTGCGGCACCCTGACCAGCGGCCTGACCGCCGGCATCCTGCTGGGCTCGCTGGTCGCCACCGCGATCAATAGCATCTATACGCAAGTGGAAGTCTCGGATTACGCCTGGCGGATTCCATTCCTGCTCGGCGGCGTGTTCGGCCTGTTCTCGGTTTACCTGCGTCGCTGGCTGCACGAAACCCCGGTGTTCGCCGAACTGCAACAGCGCAAGGCCCTGGCCGAAGAAGTGCCGCTGCGCGCGGTGCTGCGTGACCATCGCGGTGCGATCGCCATCTCGATGCTGCTGACCTGGCTGCTGTCCGCCGGCATCGTCGTGGTGATCCTGATGACCCCGACCGTGCTGCAGACGGTCTATCACTTCTCGCCGACGATGGCGCTGCAATCCAACAGCCTAGCCATCGTCTTCCTGAGCCTGGGCTGCATCATTTCCGGCGCGCTGGCGGATCGCTTCGGTGCCGGTCGCGTTTTCGTGTTCGGCTGCCTGGGGTTGTTGATCAGCTCCTGGACCTTCTATCACAGCCTCGCCGATCACCCGGACTGGCTGTTCCCGCTGTATGCGCTGACCGGCTTCCTCGTCGGCACCATCGGCGCGGTGCCGTACGTGATGGTCAAGGCGTTCCCGCCGGTGGTGCGCTTCAGCGGTCTGTCCTTCTCTTATAACGTCGCCTACGCGATCTTCGGCGGCCTGACCCCGATGGTGGTCAGCCTGCTGCTGAAAGAAAGTGCGATGGGGCCTGCCTATTACGTGGCCGTGCTGTGCGGGATGGGGATCCTGGTCGGCGCCTGGCTGTGGAGCAAGGGCCGCTGATTCATCCCACACGTTCGGTTACATCTGAAAGGCCAGCCTTCCGACAGGGATGCTGGCCTTTCATCCAATTGTCATATTTCAGCCATAGAGTGTTCACACGGCCTGCTGATACTTGGCCCCGACTTAACACCCCCTATCTGCTAGGAGTAAGGCATGAAACTGAAGCGTTTGATGGCGGCAATGACTTTTGTCGCTGCTGGCGTTGCGACCGCCAACGCGTTCGCCGCTGTTGACCCGTCGATCCCGAGCTACACCAAGACCACTGGTGTGTCGGGCAACCTGTCCAGCGTCGGCTCCGATACCCTGGCCAACCTCATGACCTTGTGGGCCGAGAACTACAAGAAAGAATACCCGAACGTAAACATCCAGATTCAGGCCGCTGGCTCCGCCACCGCGCCACCTGCGCTGACCGAAGGCACCTCCAACCTGGGCCCGATGAGCCGCAAGATGAAGGACACCGAACTGGCGGCCTTCGAACAGAAATACGGCTACAAGCCAACCGCTATCCCGGTTGCCGTGGACGCCCTGGCTGTATTCGTACACAAGGACAACCCGATCCAGCACCTGACCATGGAACAGGTTGACGCGATCTTCTCGTCCACCCGTCTGTGCGGCGCCAAGGCCGAAGTGAAAACCTGGGGCGACCTGGGCGTGACCGGCGACCTGGCCAACAAGCCGGTTCAGCTGTTCGGTCGTAACTCGGTATCCGGCACCTACGGCTACTTCAAGGAAGAAGCCCTGTGCAAAGGCGACTACAAGCCTAACGTCAACGAACAACCAGGCTCGGCTTCGGTCGTGCAGTCGATCAGCTCCTCGCTGAACGGCATCGGTTACTCGGGCATCGGCTACAAGACCGCCAGCGTGAAAACCGTTGCTCTGTCGAAGAAAGGCAGCACCGATTTCATCGAAGACACCGAAGAAAACGCCCTGAACGGCAAGTACCCGCTGTCGCGTTTCCTGTACGTTTACGTCAACAAAGCCCCGAACAAGCCTCTGGCCCCGCTGGAAGCCGAGTTCGTGAAACTGGTTCTGTCGAAACAGGGCCAGGAAGTGGTAGTGAAAGACGGCTACATCCCGTTGCCAGCCAAGGTTGCTGCAAAAGCACTGGCTGACCTGGGTCTGCAGGAAGGCGGCGCTGAAGTCGCAAAAAAGTAACAAACTGAGTCAGGGGTGAACCCCGCCTGACTCATGTGTGGGGCCCGGCCCGCAAGCGGCCCGGCCCCCACACTCCCCGAATTCTTCTATCCACTGCCAGTGCCCTGCTGGCGGCGGATTTGGTGCGTCACTGCATTGTCATCTTTCTGTCATACAGGATCGCTAGGGTGTGCGCATGAATGATCTGGCCAATTCCAAAATGACTACGAACCCTCCCAAGCGCATTGACTTCAATACGCCTGAGTTGCAACGCAAGCGCCGCATTCGCGCGCTCAAGGATCGCTTCACCCGCTGGTACGTCCTCGTCGGCGGTCTGGCGGTACTGGCAGCCATCACCCTGATCTTCTTCTTCCTCGCCTACGTCGTTGCGCCACTGTTCAAGGGCGCTGACCTGACTGCGAAAGACGCTATCACCCCGGCCTGGATGCAGGACGCCGGCAAGCCACTGATGATTTCGCTCGAAGAGCAGAATCAGGTGGCCATGCGCGTTTCCGACAAGGGCCAGGCGCTGTTCTTTGATATCGACAGTGGCGCTGAATTGAAGCGCGTCGATCTGCCGTTGCCGGCAGGCACTAGCGTGACCTCCATCGGCGAAGACCAGCCGGGCCATCCGTTGGTGGCCGTGGGTCTGTCCAACGGTCAGGCGCTGGTGTTCCGTCACACCTATAAAGTCAGCTACCCGGAAGGCAAGAAAACCATCGCCCCGGCGATCGAGTTCCCGTACGGCGAGACGCCGATTGCGCTGAACGAAAGCGGCGGTGCGCTGGAGCACGTCAGCCTCAACGCCTCCGACTCGACCCTGATGCTGGTCGGCTCCACCGGTTCGCAACTCAATGTGTTGTCGCTGACCAGCGAAGAAAACATGATGACCGGCGAAGTCACCAACGAACAGAAGCGCATTGATCTGCCGCAGATGACTGAACCGGTTAAAAACATCTTCGTCGACCCGCGCCAGCAATGGCTGTATGTGGTTAACGGTCGTGCTCAGGCCGACGTGTTCAGCCTGCGCGACAAGAGCCTCAACGGTCGCTACAAGCTGCTGGAAAACGCCGACGCGCAAGTCACTGCCGCCACTCAACTGGTGGGTGGCATCTCGCTGATCGTCGGCGACTCCACCGGTGGCCTGGCCCAGTGGTTCATGGCCCGCGACACCGATGGCGAGCTGCGCCTGAAGCAGATCCGCACCTTCCAGATGGGCAAGACGCCGATCGTTGAAATCACCGCTGAAGAGCGTCGCAAAGGCTTCCTCGCACTGGATGCCAGCGGCAAGCTTGGCGTGTTTCACAGCACCGCGCATCGCACCTTGCTGGTTGATCAGGTGGTCGAAGGACAGGGCCTGTTCGGTCTGTCGCCACGCGCCAACCGTGTGATCGTCGAGGCCGGCGGCAAGCTGCAACCGCTGTTGCTCGACAACCCGCACCCGGAAGTATCGTGGAGCGCGCTGTGGAGCAAGGTCTGGTACGAGAACTACGACGAGCCTAAATACGTCTGGCAATCGACTGCGGCCAACACCGATTTCGAACCGAAACTGAGCTTGTCGCCACTGACCTTCGGCACCCTGAAAGCCGCGTTCTACGCGATGCTGCTGGCGGCACCACTGGCCGTTGCCGCTGCGATCTACACCGCGTACTTCATGGCCCCGGGCATGCGCCGCAAGGTCAAACCAGTGATCGAGCTGATGGAAGCGATGCCGACGGTGATCCTCGGCTTCTTCGCAGGTCTTTTCCTCGCACCGTATGTGGAAGGGCATCTGCCGGGCATCTTCAGCCTGCTGATGCTCCTGCCGATCGGCATCCTGGTGGCCGGTTTCACCTTCAGCCGCCTGCCTGAGTCGATCCGCCTGAAAGTCCCGGACGGCTGGGAGAGTGCGCTGCTGATCCCGGTGATTCTGTTTGTGGGCTGGCTGTCGCTGTACATGAGCCCGTTCATGGAGAACTGGTTCTTCGGCGGTGACATGCGCATGTGGATCTCCCACGACCTGGGCATCACCTACGACCAGCGCAACGCACTGGTGGTCGGTCTGGCCATGGGCTTCGCGGTGATCCCGAACATCTACTCGATCGCCGAAGACGCCGTGTTCAGCGTGCCGCGCGGCCTGACCCTGGGCTCGCTGGCCCTCGGTGCCACGCCGTGGCAGACCATGACTCGCGTGGTCATCCTGACCGCCAGCCCGGGCATCTTCTCGGCACTGATGATCGGCATGGGCCGTGCGGTCGGTGAAACCATGATCGTGCTGATGGCCACTGGCAACACCCCGGTCATGGAAATGAACCTGTTCGAAGGCCTGCGCACCCTGGCCGCCAACGTTGCGGTGGAAATGCCGGAGTCGGAAGTCGGCGGCAGCCACTACCGCGTGCTGTTCCTCTCGGCGCTGGTGCTGCTGTTGTTCACCTTCGTCATGAACACCCTCGCGGAACTGATTCGTCAGCGTCTGCGCAAGAAATACTCGTCGCTTTAAGAAAGGTAGAAGTCTGTGAAACAGAACTCCCTGAATGGATGGTTCAAGAGCGGCGCCCCGGGCGTCTGGATCAGCGGTGGCGCGGTGTCCATCGCGGTCATCATGACCATTGGCCTGCTGGCGGTGATTGCCGTGCGTGGTCTGGGTCACTTCTGGCCGGCGGACCTGATCCACGCCAGCTACAACGTCCCTGGCCAAGGCAATCACCTGGTCATCGGCGAAGTGGTGCAGAAGGAAGAAGTGCCCCGCGCACGCCTGAAGAGCGCCGGCTTGCCGGTGCCTGACCAGGGCCCGGAATTCATGACCCGCGAGCTGATCAAGGTCGGCAACCGCGACCTGAACGGCAACGACTTCACCTGGATCGTCGGCGAGTGGCTGACTGACCAGAAGAACCCGCCGGAGCTGATGGCGCTGGAGCGTCGTGAGTGGGGCAACTTCTACGGCTACCTGGTCAACGTCAAACAGGACGGCAAAGTGATTGCCGAGGGCGAAGCGGCCTGGCCCGAGCTGCAAGCGCGGATCAACCGCGTGAACGGCCTTGCCGCGCAGCTCAAGACCCTGGAAAAAACCGACATCGGCGCGATCAACGCCGGTCTCGAGCGCATCCGTCTGCACGGTCGCAAACTGGAACTGGAGGGCAAGCTCGACGCCACCGCGCAAGCGGACATGGACGCCGAACGTGCCGAGCTGAACGCCCGCTATCAGGACGTCGAAGCCCGTCTGGCCGATCTGCACGCGCAATTCAACCGCGACGCTTTGACCGCTCGCGATGCCAACGGCAAGGAAATCGAAATCGGCCTGGGCAAAGTGGTTCACGCCTACCAGCCGAACGCGATGGGCACCTTCACCAAGGTCGGCTTCTACTTCAACAAGGTTTGGGAGTTCCTGTCCGACGACCCGCGTGAAGCGAACACCGAAGGCGGGATTTTCCCGGCGATCTTCGGCACCGTGATGATGACTTTGATCATGGCGATGATCGTGACCCCGTTCGGCGTGCTGGCGGCGGTTTACCTGCGTGAATACGCCAAACAGAACACCCTGACCCGGGTTATCCGGATCGCGGTGAACAACCTGGCGGGTGTTCCTGCGATTGTTTACGGCGTGTTCGGTCTGGGCTTCTTCGTTTACGTGCTGGGCGGTTCGCTCGACCGTCTGTTCTTCCCGGAAGCGCTGCCGGCACCGACCTTCGGTACGCCGGGTCTGCTCTGGGCGTCGCTGACCCTGGCGCTGCTGGCGGTGCCGGTGGTGATCGTGGCCACCGAAGAAGGTCTGGCGCGGATCCCGCGCACCGTGCGTGAAGGTTCGCTGGCCCTCGGCGCGACCAAGGCTGAAACCCTGTGGAAGATCGTTCTGCCGATGGCCAGCCCGGCCATGATGACCGGCATGATCCTCGCGGTGGCCCGCGCCGCCGGTGAAGTGGCGCCGCTGATGCTGGTGGGTGTGGTGAAACTGGCGCCGTCGCTGCCGGTTGATGGCAACTACCCGTACCTGCACCTGGATCAGAAGATCATGCACCTGGGCTTCCATATTTATGACGTCGGCTTCCAGAGCCCGAACGTTGAAGCCGCGCGACCGCTGGTGTACGCCACCGCGTTGCTGCTGGTGCTGGTGATTGCCGTGCTCAACTTGTCGGCGGTGTGGATTCGTAACCACCTGCGCGAGAAGTACAAGGCGCTGGACAGCTGATCGCCGTTACAAGAATTGAAGGGCTGCCGGCCTGATTCCCGGCAGCCAACCGAACCGAATTTGTTAGCACAGGGGATCTCCCATGCAGCACGAAACACATACCCACGGCATCAACATGTCTGCCCTGGGCCGCGACAAGCAGAGCCTGAACCTCGAGCAGGAAACCGTGGCCATCGAAGTGCCGGGCCTGAGTCTGTTCTACGGCGAGAAACAAGCGCTGTACGACGTCAGCATGAACATCCCGAAACAGCGCGTGACCGCCTTCATCGGCCCGTCCGGCTGCGGCAAGTCCACGCTGCTGCGTACCTTCAACCGCATGAACGACCTGGTGGACGGCTGCCGCGTCGAAGGCGCGATCAACCTCTACGGCAATAATATCTACCGCAAGGGCGAGGACGTGGCCGAGCTGCGTCGCCGGGTCGGCATGGTGTTCCAGAAGCCCAACCCGTTCCCGAAGACCATCTACGAAAACGTGGTCTACGGCCTGCGCATCCAGGGCATCAACAAGAAGCGCATCCTTGATGAAGCCGTCGAATGGGCACTGAAGGGCGCGGCCCTGTGGGACGAAGTGAAAGACCGTCTGCATGACTCGGCACTCGGCCTGTCCGGCGGTCAGCAACAGCGTCTGGTGATCGCCCGCACCATCGCCGTGGAACCGGAAGTGCTGCTGCTCGACGAACCGTGCTCGGCCCTCGACCCGATCTCGACCCTGAAAGTCGAAGAGCTGATCTACGAACTCAAATCCAAGTTCACCATCGTCATCGTGACCCACAACATGCAGCAGGCGGCGCGGGTGTCCGACTACACCGCGTTCATGTACATGGGCAAACTGGTGGAATTCGGCGACACCGATACCCTGTTCACCAATCCGGCCAAGAAGCAGACCGAAGACTACATCACCGGTCGTTACGGCTAGCAGACACTGGTTGTCGCTCACTGAATTGACGCTGCGGCCCGCCGCACCTTACCGGACGCTCCAAGGACGCCAACATGATTAGTAAAGAAGGCCTTACCCATCACATTTCCGCGCAGTTCAACGCCGAACTGGAAGAAGTGCGCAGCCACCTGCTGGCCATGGGCGGGCTGGTCGAGAAGCAGGTCAACGACGCGGTCACCGCGCTGATCGAGGCCGACTCGGGCCTGGCCCAGCAAGTGCGCGAGATCGACGACCAGATCAACCAGATGGAACGCAACATCGACGAAGAATGCCTGCGCATTCTGGCCCGTCGTCAGCCGGCGGCGTCCGACCTGCGTCTGATCATCAGCATTTCCAAGTCGGTGATCGATCTTGAGCGCATCGGCGACGAAGCGACCAAGATCGCCCGTCGCGCGATCCAGCTTTGCGAAGAAGGCGAGGCACCGCGCGGTTACGTCGAAGTGCGCCACATCGGCGACCAGGTGCGCAACATGGTCCGCGATGCGCTGGACGCCTTTGCCCGCTTCGACGCCGACCTGGCGTTGTCGGTGGCGCAGTACGACAAGATCATCGACCGCGAATACAAGACCGCCCTGCGTGAGCTGGCGACCTACATGATGGAAGACCCGCGCTCTATCTCGCGGGTCTTGAGCATTATCTGGGTGCTGCGTTCGCTGGAGCGGATCGGCGACCACGCGCGCAATATTTCGGAGCTGGTGATCTACCTGGTGCGCGGCACCGACGTGCGCCACATGGGCCTCAAGCGCATGAAGGAAGAAGTTGAAGGGACAAGCGGCGAAACCGCTAATGTTCCGGGTGATGCTGACGATAAGTAAGATTGCCTGAGAAAAGCGCCCGGCCCTTTGGCCGGGCGTTTTTGTTTCTGCTTTTCAGAAGGCAGATCCGAGTTGAAGAGCGAATTAAAAAGCAGCACCCGCGAACGAAAAGTCCCGGCGTGACTGAAGAGTTTTGGCAATGTGCCATCAGCCAGCGTTATGCTTGCCGGGATTTTAATAGGGGTGTTGGATGAGCAAGATCAGTGTGTTGGTCGTGGACGATGCATCGTTCATTCGTGACCTGGTGAAAAAGTGCCTGCGTAATTACTTCCCGGGGATCCGCGCCGAGGACGCCATCAACGGCAAGAAGGCTCAGGCCATGCTGGCCAAGGAAGCCTTCGACCTGGTGCTGTGCGACTGGGAAATGCCGGAAATGTCCGGCCTCGAACTGCTGACCTGGTGCCGTGAGCAGGACAACCTCAAGACCATGCCGTTCATCATGGTCACCAGCCGGGGCGACAAGGAAAACGTCGTGCAGGCGATCCAGGCCGGCGTCACCGGATACGTCAGCAAGCCGTTCACCAACGAGCAACTGCTGACCAAGGTCAAGCAGGCCCTGAACAAGGTCGGCAAGCTCGACACCCTGATGAACAGCGCTCCGACCAAGATGAACTCGGCATTCGGCAACGACTCGCTGAGCGCGTTGACCGGCGGCAAGGCTGCCGTGGTCGGTTCCGCACCGGCTGCTGCTGCGGCCAACCCGTTTGCCAAGCCTGCCGCTGCGGCCCCGGCACCTGCCGCCGCGCCACAGCGTGGCCTGCTCAACAGCCCGCCCGTGAAAGCCCCGGCAGCCTCCAGCGCTCCGGCCGGTGGTCGCGGTCAGGGCCAACTGCGCCTGCCGAGCGGCACCCAGCAATGCGTGATCAAGGCCCTGAGCATCAAGGAAGCGCTGTTGGTGGTGAAACGCACCGACACCCTGCCGCAGATCCTCGACAGTGCCGTGCTCGATCTGGAGCAGGGCGACAACGCCGAAATCGCCCGCCTCAACGGCTACCTGCATGCCGTCGTCGCCCACGAGCCGAAACCCGACAGCGACTGGTTGCAACTGACCTTCCGCTTCGTCGACCAGGACGCGCAGAAGCTCGACTACATCTCCCGCCTGATCGCCCGCGGCACGGCGCAGAAGCACTTCGTTCCGGGCGCGTAAGCGTCGCGGCGAAAAAGGTCGCAGCCTGGGTCAGCCCCGCAAAGGAGAGTATTCCAATGCGTGAGCGGCCCCGGGCTGCGGCCTTTTGTTTTGTGCTGTGCCAAATTTGAAACATCTGTCGACTAGCCTGGTCTGCTTCAGCTGCTAGGCTCATTCCCAGGCCTTACTCGACAGAACTTTTGCCCATGCTCCTGCGCCTGCTGTTTTTCTGTGGTCTGTTCATGGCCTCCACCTCGACTGTGGCCATGACGATCTACAAATCCACCGATGCCAACGGAGTGGTTTCGTACAGCGACCGTCCGAGCAAAGGCTCCCAGGTGTTCGTGTTTCAGGACCGGATGGTCGAGAGGCTCGAGCGTCAGGTCTATCTCGACATCAAGAAGCAGAAGGGCACGGACGTGGTATTCGTGCGCAACGACCTGTATGCACCGGTGGAGGTCGCGCTGGCGTTCACCGGGATGAGCAATGTGCGCGGTGCGCCGACGGAAACGATCCGCCGGGTACTGCCGGCGCGCAGCAATACGCGGCTGGCGCTGCTGACGGCGGTGTCCGGTGGCAAGCCGCTGGTGTACACGCCGATGTTCCAGTATTCCCTCGGTGACCCCGCAGGTGCGGCTCAGAGCTATCGCTATCCGTTTCCGTGGCGGGGCGGACCGTTCCGTCTGAGTCAGGGCGCTAATGGCGATTACAGCCACTACGGGCCGAAGAACAAATATGCGATGGATATCGCCATGCCGGTCGGTACGCCGATCATCGCGGCCCGGGCTGGCGTGGTGGTGAAGACCGAGAATTCCCAGAGCGGGCGCGGTACCGATCCTTCCGGCAATTTCGTACGGATCCTGCACGACGACGGCACGATGGGCGTGTACCTGCACCTCAAGCAAGGGTCGGTGAGTGTGCGGGAAGGGCAGCGAGTGGCGGTGGGCAGTCCGCTGGCGCTGTCCGGCAACACCGGCAACAGCAGCGGCCCGCACCTGCACTTCGTGGTGCAGCGCAATACAGGAGGGGGGCTGGTATCGATTCCGTATCAGTTCAACCAGCCGCTGGGGGCATTGCCCAACTTTGCGTTGGGCAAGCGGTAATCCCCGTCAGTCGAGCATCAGCACCTTGGCCAGAATGATCTTCGGGCCTTTCATCTTCTTGATGATGATCCGCAGGCCTTCGACTTCCAGCACTTCTTCCTCTTCCGGTACCCGTTTCAGGGTTTCGTAGATCAGCCCGGCGAGGGTTTCGGCTTCGATGTGGTCCAGGTCGATACCCAGCAGGCGCTCGACCTTGAACAGCGGCGTATCGCCCCGCACCAGCAGTTTGCCTGGCTGGTAGGCGAGGATGCCGCGCTCGGCCTTGCGGTGTTCGTCCTGGATGTCGCCGACCAGCACCTCCAGCACGTCTTCCATGGTCAGGTAGCCGATGATGTTGCCGTCGGCTTCTTCAACCACCGCGAAGTGCGAGCCGCCCTTGCGGAACTGCTCAAGCAACTGCGACAGCGGCATGTGCCGCGATACGCGTTCCAGCGGTCGGGTCAGTTCGGCGAGGTTGAACGACTCGGGAATGTGATCCAGCGCTGCCAGTTCCAGCAGCAGGTCCTTGATGTGCAGCAGGCCGACGAATTCCTTGCGCTCGCTGTCGTACACCGGATAGCGGCTGAACTTGTGGCGACGGAACATCGCCAGGATTTCTTTCAGCGGGGCGTTGAACTCGAGGGTGATCAGGTCTTCCCGGGAGTTGGCCCAGTCGACCACTTCCAGTTCGCCCATTTCCACCGCCGAGGCCAGCACGCGCATGCCTTGGTCGCTTGGGTCCTGGCCGCGGCTGGAGTGCAGGATCAGTTTCAGTTCTTCACGGCTGTAATGGTGCTCGTGATGCGGGCCGGGCTCGCCTTGCCCCGCGATGCGCAGGATGGTGTTGGCGCTGGCGTTGAGCAGGTAGATCGCCGGGTACATGGCCCAGTAGAACAAGTACAGCGGCACCGCCGTCCACAGCGACAGCAATTCGGGTTTGCGGATCGCCCAGGATTTGGGTGCGAGTTCGCCGACCACGATGTGCAGGTAGGAAATGATGAAGAACGCGGTGAAGAACGAAATGCCTTTGACGACTTCGGCCGACTGCACGCCGACCGCGCTCAGCAGCGGCTCGAGAATGTGCGCAAACGCCGGCTCACCGACCCAGCCCAGGCCGAGGGAGGCGAGGGTGATACCGAGCTGGCACGCCGAGAGGTACGCATCGAGCTGACTGTGTACGGTGCGCAGGATATGCCCGCGCCAGCCGTGCTGTTCAGCGATGGCTTCGACCCGGGTCGAGCGCAGTTTGACCATGGCGAACTCCGCCGCAACGAAGAAGCCGTTGAGCAGAACCAGGATCAGAGCGAAAAGAATCATGCCGAAATCGGCGAATATTGTTGCGAGGGACAAGCCAGGGGAAGGGTCCATGATGGAGTTATGCGGGTTCCGTGTGATTCGTAAGAGATAAGAAATCGCGCCTGATAGGCAGGCGCAAGTCAGCCAATGTAGCGGCTGACCTGGCGATTGCCTAGTCCGGCATTACTCAGCGGCGCTGATGAGCCGTGCCTGGGCGACCTGCGCCGGGGCGAAATGGCAGGTGAACGTGCTGCCGTGGCCGGGCACGCTGCTGATCTCCATCCGCGCACGATGGCGCAGCAACACGTGTTTGACGATGGCCAGGCCCAGGCCCGTGCCGCCGGTGTTGGAGTTGCGACTGGAGTCGACGCGGTAGAAGCGTTCGGTCAGGCGCGGCAGGTGTTTGCTGTCGATGCCGATCCCGGAATCCTGCACGCTCAGGTGCGCGCCCTGATCGTCGCCCCACCAGCGGATGCGGATATTGCCTTCGGCCGGGGTGTATTTGACGGCGTTGAACACCAGGTTGGAAAACGCGCTGCGCAGTTCCGCCTCGCTGCCCTTGAGCAGGATGCTGGCGTCGGCTTCCAGGGTGATTTTCTGATTTTTCGACCCCGACAGCTGCTGTGCATCGCTCTTGATCGACTGCAACAGGGTGTCGATGTGCACGGGCTGGTTGTCCGACGGGTAATCGGTGGCTTCCAGCTTGGCCAGCAGCAGCAAGTCATTGAGCAGGGTTTGCATGCGCCCACCCTGTTGCTGCATCTGCTGCAGGGCACGGCTCCAGCGCGGGTTCACTTCCTCGACGTTGTCGAGCAGGGTTTCCAGATAGCCGCAGATCACCGTTAGCGGGGTGCGCAGCTCGTGGGAGACGTTGGCGATGAAGTCTTTGCGCATCTGTTCCAGTTGATGGATGCGCGTGACGTCGCGCACCAGCATCAAGTGTTCGTTGTTGCCGTAGCGCGTGAGGTACAGCTGGATGCGCACGCGGTCGTTGGTCGGCGAAGGGATTTCGAGCGGTTCGGCGTAGCTTTCCTGCTCGAAGTATTCCTTGAAGCGCGGATGGCGGACCAGGTTGGTCACCGGCTGGCCGCTGTCTTGCGGGGTTTTCAGGCCGAGCAGGGTTTCGGCGGCGCGGTTCCACCATTCCAGGTTGCCGTCGCTGTCGAGCATGATCACCGCGTCTTTCAACGCAGCGGTGGATTCCTGAACGCGGTCGATCACCGCTTGCAGTCGCCCGCGTACCCGTTGGTCGCGGCGTTGCAGGTGGTAGATGCTGTCGAACACTTCACCCCACAGACCGTAGCCGTCGGGTGGTGCTTCATCGGGTTGGTGCAGGCGCAGCCATTCGTGCAGGCGCAGCAGTTGCTTGAGCGTCCAGGCCAGGTACAGGCCCAGCCCCGCCGCGAGGCTCCAGCCGTAGTAGCCGGTGATCAGGCCGATCACCAGGCAGCCGGTGACCAGCAACAGCATGTGGCGAATCAGGGTGCCATGCCAGTTTTGATTCACGGGAAATACGGTCCTTGTCAGCGAGTCTGGCGGTCGGCTCAGGCCTTGGTGGAGAACCGATAGCCGGTGCCGCGCACGGTTTGTACCAGATTTTCGTAGGCGTCGCCGAGGGCCTTGCGCAGGCGCCGGATGTGCACGTCGACCGTGCGCTCTTCAACATAGACGTTGCCGCCCCAGACCTGATCCAGCAACTGACCACGCGTGTAGGCGCGTTCCTGGTGGGTCATGAAGAATTGCAGCAGACGGTATTCGGTCGGGCCCATCTCGGCCGGACGGCCGTCGATGGTCACGCGGTGGCTGATCGGGTCGAGCAGCAGGCCGCCGACTTCGATCGGCGCTTCGCCATCGGTCGGGCCGGCGCGGCGCAGCACGGCCTTGAGGCGAGCCACCAGTTCGCGTGGGGAAAACGGTTTGGTGATGTAGTCGTCGGCGCCGACTTCCAGGCCCTGGATCTTGTTGTCTTCTTCGCCCTTGGCGGTGAGCATGATGATCGGGATGTCCCCGGTCAGTTCGTCACGCTTGAGGCGGCGGGCCAGCTCGATGCCGGAGGTGCCGGGCAGCATCCAGTCGAGCAGGATCAGGTCCGGTTTGCGGTCGACGATAATGGCGTGCGCCTGCTGCGAGTTCTCTGCCTCGAGGCAGTCATAGCCGGCCATTTCCAACGCAACGGCGATCATTTCGCGAATGGGCGCTTCGTCGTCGACGATCAGAATGCTCCTGCCAACCATGCCTTAATCCTCTTGTCATTTAACTGTCTTGCGCCGCATTAGATAACGGAATTATTGCAGTCGTGTGACAGTATTTTAGTCCGGCGGCGATTGTGCAAATCCTGAACTAAGCTCTAAGTCCGAATCCTGACAACCACAAAAGAAGGTTTCCATGACTCAAATGACTACTTCCTTTAAAACTCTGCTGATGGCCGCTGCCCTGACCCTGCCCGGACTGGCGATGGCGGCCGAACCGGCGATGATGAAAGACGGCATGATGGTCGACCACAAAGGCATGACCGTTTACACGTTCGACAAGGACGCTGGCGGCAAGTCGATGTGCAACGACAAATGCGCCGAGAACTGGCCTCCGATGATGGCACCGGCAGGTGCGAAGGCAGAGGGCAAGTGGACGGTGATCAAGCGCGATGACGGCAAGATGCAGTACGCCTACGACGGCAAGCCGCTGTATACCTTCAAGATGGACGCCAAACCAGGTGACATGATGGGTGACGGCAAGATGGACGCGTGGCATGTGGTTCACGAGCACAAGTAAGCCATCGGCAGTGAAACAGCATCGCGGCCCGCAGGCATTGCCTCGGGCCGCGATGCTTTGAGGTCAGCGCAACGCGTAATCCAGCACGATCCCGACGAAAATCGCCAAACCGGCCCAGTGGTTGTGCAGGAACGCCTTGAAGCAGCGCATCCGGTCGCGATCACGGGTGTACCAGAACTCCCAGGCATAGCACCCGGCCGCCACCAGCAGGCCGAGGTGGAACCACATCCCCAACTCGAACTTCGATCCGGCCAGCAACAGGCAGCCCAGCGACAGGGCCTGCAAGGTCAGGATGATCACCCGGTCCGCCTCGCCGAACAGGATCGCCGTGGATTTCACTCCGATCTTCAAGTCATCGTCGCGGTCGGTCATCGCGTAATAGGTGTCGTAGCCCACCGTCCACAGCAGGTTGGCGATCCACAGCAGCCAGGCAGTCGCTGGCAGCTCACCGGTTTCGGCGGTGAACGCCATCGGCATGCCCCAGGAAAACGCCGCACCCAGCACTACCTGCGGGTAATAGGTGTAGCGCTTCATGAACGGATAAGTGAACGCCAGCGCCAGGCCACCCAGCGACAGCCAGATCGTCGCGGCGTTGGTGCACAGCACCAGCAGGAAGCTCATGCCCATCAGCAGGGCGAAGAACACCAGCGCCTCTTTCGAGCTGATCCGGCCAGCAGCGAGCGGGCGTTCGGCGGTGCGCTTCACATGGCCGTCGACCTTGCGGTCGGCCCAGTCATTGATGACGCAGCCGCCGGCACGAGTCAGCACCACGCCAAGGACGAAAATCACGACGTTGGCCAGCGACGGCGAACCTTTACCGGCAATCCACAGCGCCCAGAGTGTCGGCCACAGCAGCAGGTAAATGCCGATCGGCTTGTCCATGCGGGTCAACTGGATGAAGTCCCAGGCGCGAGGGTTCAGGCGATTCAGGGATTTGAGCAGGCTTTGATACATCAGCAGTTCTCCGGACGGGCGCGGACGGCTTCCCACAGCGTGGGCAGGAAAATCTCCGCCACCAGTACGCTCAATGCACCACGGTCGAAACGCGAACGACGGCCCCACAGACCGATGGCCCGGGAATCCTCGGGCAGCCAGTGTTCCGGGTAATGGCAGACTTCGATGGCGCGCCGCTGGAACGCGTGATCGCAGAACAGCAGTTCGCCCAGCGAGCGGCTGCCCAACTCATCCATATGCAACCCGTCGCCCTGCAAGGCGCTGCGCGAGGCCACGCTGCGGGCGAACACCCACGCCTCGCCACGCCCGCGCAAATACACCTCGCGCACCCAGCCTTCGCTGCCTTCGGCCAGGTCCAGCGCCGCGCATTCGTCGTCACGCAGGGTCTGCCAGCCTTCGAACAGCGGCGTGACACTGAAACCGTCATCGGACAGGCGCGTCAGCCGGCGGGTCAGGGAGCCTTCGTCGAACAGCCAGTCGAGCGTGGACGTGTCGGGGAGGGGTGTCAGGTGGCTTTGCGGGCGCCACAACGGGGCGTTTTTGAGTTGCACAATGAGTCATTATTGGCAGCAAATGAGGCGGCGAGCTTACCATGGCGCACCGCGAATTTGATTGATCCGGGCCGCCATTGCGCCGAACAGGCTTGCATCTGGCCGGTACCATCAGTACAAAACGCCCTGAGCCGGACGGCAGCGCTGCACCATCGACCGTCCGCGCCGGCTAAAGCCTGAACCCTGAGGAAGTACCTGAATGAAAAAGTGGCAATGTGTGGTCTGCGGCCTGATCTATAACGAAGCCGACGGCTGGCCGGATGATGGTATTGCGCCGGGCACCCTGTGGCAGGACGTGCCGGAAGACTGGCTGTGCCCGGACTGCGGCGTCGGCAAGATGGACTTCGAAATGATCGAAATCAACTGAGAAAACACTGAGGAGTAGGGCATGAGCGCACCTGTCGTAATCGTTGGCACCGGGCTTGCGGGTTACAACCTGGCCCGCGAGTTTCGCAAACTCGATGGCGAAACCCCGCTGCTGCTGATTACCGCCGATGACGGTCGTTCCTACTCCAAGCCGATGCTCTCCACCGGCTTTGGCAAGAACAAGGACGCCGACGGCCTGAGCATGGCCGAACCGGGCGCCATGGCCGAGCAGTTGAAGGCCGAGATCCGCACCCACACCCGCATCAGCGGCATCGACCCGGGCCACAAGCGGCTGTGGATCGGCGAGGAAGCGGTGAGTTATCGCGACCTGATCCTCGCCTGGGGCGCCGAAACCGTGCGTGTGCCGATTGAAGGCGATGCTGGGGATCTGGTGTTCCCGATCAACGATCTCGAAGACTACGCACGGTTTCGCGCGGCCGTGGCGGGCAAGCGTCGGGTGTTGCTGCTCGGTGCCGGTCTGATCGGCTGTGAGTTCGCCAACGACCTGATCCTCGGCGGCTACGAAGTGCAACTGGTTGCGCCGTGCGAGCAGGTGATGCCGACCCTGTTGCACCCGTCCGCTGCCGCAGCGGTGCAGGCCGGGCTGGAAAGTCTCGGAGCCCGTTTCCACCTCGGCCCGGTGCTGACCCGTTTGCAGAAAGTCGCGGATGGGCTGGAAGCACACCTCTCCGACGGTCAGGTCATCCCGTGCGATGTGGTGGTGTCGGCCATCGGCCTGCGCCCACGGATTGATCTGGCAGCGGCTGCCGGCATCCAGACCAACCGCGGTGTGGTGGTCGACCGTCATCTGCAAACCTCTCACGCCAATATTTACGCCTTGGGCGACTGCGCCGAGGTCGACGGGCTGAATCTTCTGTACGTCATGCCCCTCATGAGTTGTGCGCGAGCGCTGGCACAGACCCTGGCCGGCAACCCGACTGTGGTGAACTACGGACCGATGCCGATCACCGTGAAAACCCCGGTCTGCCCGTTGGTGGTTTCGCCGCCGCCACGGGGCCGTGAAGGCGTCTGGACCGTCGAAGGGCAGGGCGCCGACGTCAAGGCGCTGTGTCACGATGCGCAAGGGCAATTGCTCGGTTACGCCCTGACTGGCGCGGCGGTGATGGAAAAACTTGCGCTGAACAAGCAGCTTCCGGCCTTGCTGGCGTAAATACCGGTCGTTCTGTCGGAATCACCCCGCTTTTGCCCCCACAAAGGTCGCGGGGAGACTGGCGCCGCCCTTAACCGCGTGCCATCCTCACTCCCGTCTGCCGCAGAGTAGAGCCTGCGGCGCCTTGGGCGCTGTTCCAACGAGAACAGCACGGACATAACAACAAAAAACCGACTCAAAGGGGCTTCACTAATGCGTAAACCAGAACTCGCCGCTGCAATCGCTGAAAAAGCAGATCTGACCAAAGAGCAGGCCAACCGCGTTCTCAACGCCGTTCTCGAAGAAATCACCGGCGCCTTGCACCGCAAGGACAGCGTCACGCTGGTGGGTTTCGGCACCTTCCTGCAACGCCACCGCGGTGCCCGCACCGGCAAAAACCCGCAAACCGGGGAACCCGTCAAAATCAAGGCCAGCAACACTGTTGCGTTCAAGCCGGGCAAATCGTTGAAAGACAGCGTCAATCCGTAATCCAGAGCCCGCACAGCGGGGGAGCGGAATAAAAAATGGGCATCTCGATTGCGGTCGGATGCCCATTTTTGTTGGCTGTTGACCAGCCGAGCCGGTCTTGGCAGATCGTAATGGCATTTGTCTTGGCCGGTTACCCGTAGGTGGCCATCACCATTCTGGCGAACTCGTCCTTGCTTGGCTGGTGCCCATAGGATTTCAGGTATTGACGCCACTCGGACTCGAGTATGGGGCTTTCGTATTCGCCCTCCGTCGCCAGATGTGTAGCTGCATCATCTATCAGGGCCTGGGTGTAATGTTTCGAGGATTTGTTTGCACTGGCTTCCGAAGTGGAAATGAACGGTCCCGCCACGGTGAAAAGCAAGCCGATACCCGTCAGCATTGAGAACTCCAGGGGACCACCGTTCACCAGGCATCCAATACCAACGCAGCCTTCCGCTCGAACAGAGGTGCTGGTTGTGAGCGTCAGCATGACAACCAGAGCGCATCCAATCCCCGATATTGATTGTTTATTGTGTTTACCGCTCATGTTGGTTTTAAAGCTCCCTTTTATTGTTTATGGATCCCTTTGTTCAGTGACTGCAGATTGGCAAGTAACTGGAGGAGGTGTGATGCTTTACCAGCTTCCGTAGGGGATGCCGTATTTTTCGATGTAAGCCCTGGACTCTTCATAGAACTCCCTGTGTCTTCCGTTGGTTTTGCCATCGTAGGGGCCTTTGGGATAGATCTTGCCCTGGACTCGCATGACCTCGGTCGACAAAAGACATCGGCCACCCAGCCAGACCTTGGTGATGCCGCCTGGCGCGAGGCCGATGACCATCATATTTCGGTAATCCGTGATCCACTTGCCGTCTGCCCTACAGAAAGCTCTCTCACCCTTGAGCATTGTCTGACGCACTGAATCCGGGATTTTTATGAAGGCCCTGTAAGTTTGTGGTTCGGCCATGGACTGCCAGCGGACGTAAACCAGATAGGGCAGCGCGGCCCCCGTGACACGTCGACCTTTGCCTACCGGATGTTCTGGCCATCCTGATGCCTGCCCACGAAAAGTGGTGGGTACACCTTTACTGTGCGGTCGAGGATAGACAAACGCTGGAACTCCCCAGGCTGCCTCCAGAAATACGCGTTTGTTAACGTCCACGACATCGGCAGTTTCGATCCAGGCCTCCATGTAGTCGGGTGTGAAGAACCTGAGCATCCAGCCATCATAAGGCAGTGAACTTGTGCTACTGGATGCGCAGCCGCCCAGCAAGACAACCAATATCCATGTGAAGCCAATTTTGAGCATGTATGAGTTCTCATGCATTGGGGTGCACCACGCGAACAGACTTTTCGGCAGGACGATTGATAAACAGGATGCTCAATTCGGATTCGTTCAAACCCTTCGCAGCATTCCAGTTGGATGACAGATGGATGTAGCGTTGAGCGAGTACCGCATGCTCGTTCAGGCCAAGACCGGTATTGCGGGTTTCGCCCAGCGCATAAGCCATCAATTTCTGGGCAATACCCATGAGCTCTTCTGGTAACGCGTAACTCTGAGCTTCTTCGTTAATCGTTTCGAACTCGACACCGTTCCGGGTCGCCAACT
Source organism: Pseudomonas sp. stari2 (assembly GCF_040760005.1). Classification (NCBI taxonomy): domain Bacteria; kingdom Pseudomonadati; phylum Pseudomonadota; class Gammaproteobacteria; order Pseudomonadales; family Pseudomonadaceae; genus Pseudomonas; species Pseudomonas sp. Stari2. The sequence continues at coordinate 89,889 of NZ_CP099760.1, read as the reverse complement.
CCCGCATGATTCGCAGGTAAATCAGGGACAGATCATTGCGCACGATGCGTTCGCAATAGACTGCCGCATACACATTTTTTGACTTTCGCCTGTCGCCCTTGACGTTACTGACCGTTTCCACTGCCCAGTTTTTCACTTGAAGGGGTAGCCCATAAAGCCGCAATTGGTCCTGAAGCCGATGGAGTTCCTGTTCAGCCAATCGATAAGCATTGGTTGCCGATGACGGGGTATTGAAGTCCACATCGCGACTGCAGCGTGGCTTGCCAAGCAGTACTCGTTCAACGAAACCCGGCAGATACCCGCCTCCCAAGTCAGCGTGAACGCCTGGCAACACAATGTCGGCATTGCCGGCGCTGTTGAGCGAAAAGTTGTGGCGACGCTCGTCCTGGGCAACCAGATGCACGATTTTCTTCGCCATGCCGGGCGCCAGATACAGGTTGATGCCGGGGTTGTTGGCGTCATGAGCGCTGAAATCGCCGTCAGCCATACTGCTTACGGCGGCAACCGTGTCGAAGATGCCGATAAAGTTGATGCTGGAATCGCTGTTGGCGCGCCAGGAGAAACCCTCAAGAAATAGCGGAGAGTCTGCCGGGATGAGGCGGGCCAATGGGCTTTGCTCGCCTTTTAACACTTCATTTGCAAAGTGCCTCGCCGCTGCGGCGCCGCGGCTGAAGCCGAAGATGTCGAATTGAACTGCCTTAATCTTGCGGGTCGGGTTCGCCAACTCGAAAAGGCGAATCCCATCCAGGATACGAGCCGGGCTTTGTTGAACTTTCGCCACTATTCCTTGTGCACCTGTGCCGGTTATTTGCGAAAGGGTCGAGTCACCTTCATGCCTGCTGGTGCCGATGCCATCAAGGTAGATCGGGATGTACCCAATAGTTTCGTCCTCACTCAGATGCCGAACTTGGTCATCTCTATACAACCCAAACAATTTCGCCACATTGCTGGTGTCATTCCCATAGCTGTTATCCGGCGCATTGCCCTTTGCGTCATATCCGTTCATTTGGCAGAACTTTTGAATGTCCTCGGCTTCCTTTTCCAGATTTACATCTCGTGCATGACAGCCCTTTACGTGTTCGCTGTTAAACAGGTTGTTCCCCGTCCCATCGAAAAACACGCCAATCCTCAACGTAATCCCGGCAGGCGTTTCATCCTCCAGCTCGACTTCTTCTTCCTCTTCTTCGAGCTCGCTTTCCTCTGGGGAGGGTTGCGAGGCGGTCGTCTGTCTTGCTGCCGGATCACCCATGGCCTGCGACACAAAACGCTTGGCAGATCCATCCCTGGATACCTCGCCGCCCATCACAATCTCGGTACTGCTGAAGATCCCGCCCTCGTCGATCACGATGTGATGACCGCCTGCTTTCAGCGTGATGCTGGCGCCCGCATCCAGCACCACATTGGCACCGGCCTTGATCTGCACGTGCTGTCCCGCCTCGACGGCAATGACCTTGCCGACAGATGTCTGGCTGCTGCCCTGGATGCTTTCTCGTCGATCGCGTCCGACCTCCAGTCGACTGTCATGGAGGATCTGCCGCTCCATGTCTCGTTGGGCGCGCAGGTAAACCAGTTCCTGGCCGGCGCGGTCTTCTAGCGTCAGTTCGTTGTAGCCGCCGGTGTCGGGTGAGCTGCGACTGCGCAGTACGGTGCGGGTCTTGTGCTCGGGCAATCTGTAAGGCGCGGGTGTGAGTTTGTTGATCACGCAACCGGTAATCAGTGGTTGATCGGGGTCGCCCTCCAGAAAGGTCACCACGACTTCCATTCCGACGCGGGGAAGGGTCATTGCGCCAAAACCGTTTCCGGCCCAGTTCGACGACACTCGTACCCAACAACTGCTGCGTTCGCAGTTCAGCTCGGCCCGGTCCCAGTGGAATTCGATCTTCACGCGACCGAACTCATCGCAGTAGATCTCTTCACCTTTTGGCCCGGTTACCCGAGCCGTCTGGCTCACCAACGGAGGACGGCGCGCAGATAGAGGCGGGCGGAAAACCACTTCGGCAGGTATGGCGCGGAAGCTGTTGCGATATCCCTGGGTAAAACCGTCTGCAGAAGCGGTTTCGTGTGTAGCGTGTTCCTCCAGAACTTGAGGTTGTCGCCCGGTGTGCGTGACCTCAAGTAATTGCCACAGTCCGTTGCATTGCTTGCGGGGATGTTCGGTCAGTTCGAACAGGTGGCCACAGCGCAGGGTTGGCTGGTTGCTGTGACCCTCGGCCGTTTCATAATCGGCGCGATGGCGTTCCAGGGCCTGACGGGCAAGCTGTTTGCCACGTTTTTCGTTCTCCATCGCCAGCGGGTATCGATAGTCCTCAAGTCCGGGTGTGAAATCGGCGACAAAGCGGCTTTCAAGCAACAGGTGCGGGCGCTTCAGATCGTAGTCTCGACGGGTGACGCGGCTGGTACGTGTTCGGGCGTGCCAGGAAAACCGGTGGACCACCGGGTGCTCCGCCACCATCGCGCTGTCGTGCCGGTAGGTTGTTGCGTGCAATGTCTGCAGGAACACCGTGTCATCGGTGAACACCAGCAAATGCCTCTCCACAGAATGCTGGTGATGCCATGTGATGCCGTCTTCGGCGCACAGGCGCTGGATGAACTCGAAATCGCTTTCACCGTACTGGGTGCAGTATGCGCGTGGTGGCAAGGTCCGGACATGGAACCTGAACGCATCGGCAAGGATGCCGTGCCGTTTGAGCACTTGGGTGATGATTTGCGGGACAGTCTGGTTCTGGAAAATCTGTTGATCGTGACTGAACTGCAAATAGTGGAGGACTGGAACCAGTGTCAGGCCATAGTGCGACAGGCGCTTTCCCGACTCGCCGGCCTGTACATCCTCGATGCACCCGTGAATACCTTCGCCATTCAGTCCGAAGCGCAGGAACGCCGGCTGACCAAGCAAAGGTTCCATGTCGAAATCATGAACCTCGCAGACGAGTTCTACCTTGATGGCATACAGCGTGCCGACGGCCTCGGAACCCTCGAAAGCCAACACCTTGAAGTCGTTGCGAACGGCGGGAATCTGCAGCGTAAAGCGCGCAGAAATGACAGCTCCAGACATACGCTTGTCCTTAAGCAGAGAGGGAAATTTGGCGTGATGTCGAAACCCTCCCTGGTCAGCGCACGCGAACATTGGCCGGCACGCTAACAAGGCATGAAACAGATTTATGTAAGAAGAGTCCCTGGTTTAAGTCGGAACATTCCGTGTTGTAAAACAGCGTCAGGGTTGTGGGAAATGCCTGTGGGAAAGTGATTCAAGGCGATAACGCCCCCTGCGATAGTGCTGTCTGTGCAGGTATTCCAACAATATTCAACGTATGAATTGCCATCAATTTGATGGCACTTTTACTGTTTGTAGTTGTCGCCAGTCATTTGTTAATAGATGAGCGTGTATTTTCGGAAGCGTCCTACTTCAAATTTTTTTCGTTTTTGTCATGCTTTTATCCGTATTTATGGAACGGGCGTGCCATCACTGTTGCTGGCTTACACTGGGCGCTCTAGATCAATGCTTACGGGGCAGAATGCCGAAAATGTGAAATATAAACCGATATCAGGGAAAACCCTGCGACATATAGGGCGATCTCCTACACACCCCAATGAACACTTCGTCTTGTTGTTTAATCAGATGCTTGCTAGTGGCCATCATACTGATTACGATGCGCGCACTTGAAAGAGCAAACACTCAATTGGATGAGTTTTCCCACTGCTCTTCGATACTGTCCCGCGCCGCTGCAATTCCAATAGGCGCACGACCGTAATCCAAATAAAGGCCATGGATGTCCTACTCAAGCAAACTTTCCGCCCATTACCTCGAACTCGCTAAAGTCTCTGTTTCCAAAGAGAATTTTGCGGGCGAAGACGTTCGTTTCTCGAGCGAGTTCGAGGCGCTGGAAAGCGAGCTGGCCAAAGCCTCGTCGATGCACGAAAGCGGGCAGATCGACTGGCTGAAAATTCGCGAAAACAGCGAAAACCTCCTGCGTACTCAATCAAAGGATTTGCGTGTCGGCGCCTGGCTGACCTGGTCGCTGTACCAGCGTGAATCCTTCCCCGGTCTGCTAGCCGGCCTCGGTTTTCTGCACCATTTGTCGGAAAACAACTGGGCCGAGATTCACCCGCTCAAACCCCGCACCCGGGCCGCCGCCATTGGCTGGCTGGTGCCGCGTCTGGAGCAGGTGATCACCGAGAACATCGCGATCAAGGAACAGCTGCCGATGTTCCGGCAGTTATCGGAGCATCTGTCCGGTCTCGACGCCGCCTGCACCGAGCATCTGGGCGATGATGCACCGCTGCTGCTGCCGCTTTCCCGCCGCCTGAAAACCATGATCCAGCGCGCCGCCGACAACCAGCCGGCTCCCGGCGTGGTGGGCGCGGCGGTGGCACAGGTCAAACAGGCCGCCAGCCAGTTGCTGGCGCCCGGCGCGCCGATCGACAACGAGAAAGAAGCCCACAAGGCCCTGCGCGCCCAGCAGGAAAGCGCCCGTCCGTTGTGCGCCTGGTGGCTCAAGCAGAAAGCCACCGATCTGCGCGCCCTGCGCCTCAACCGCACCTTGCTGTGGATGACGATCGACGCCGTTCCCGAGCGCAATGCCGAGCAGATCACCGTGCTGCGCGGGTTGCCGGTCGACAAGCTCAAGCAGTATCAGGACCGTTTCGATCAGGGCAAATACGCCGACCTGCTGGTGGAACTGGAGGCGAGCCTGGCGAAGGCGCCATTCTGGTTCGATGGCCAGAGGATGGTCTGGGAGTGTCTCCAGAATCTCAACGCCGAGCTGGCCATGCGCGAAGTGGAAATCCACTTCGCGCTTTTGATTCAGCGCCTGCCCGGCATCATTGAGCTGCGTTTCCATGACGGCGCGCCGTTCGCCGATCCGTCCACCCGGGCGTGGATCGCCGCCAACGTCATGCCGCACCTGCAAAGCGCCAGCGCGCCGCGCAAGGTCGAAACCGAAAACGCCGAAACCCAGCCAGCCTGGGAAAAGGCTCTCGAAGAAGTCCAGCCGATCCTGCGCAAGGAAGGCCTCAAGCCCGCCGTGCAGATCCTCAAGCAGGGCCTGCAATCGGCACACGGCGGTCGCGAACGCTTTTTCTGGCAGTTCGCCCTCGCGCGGCTGTGCTTCCTGGCCAAGAAATACGAACTGGCCAAGAACCAGCTCGAAACCCTCGATCAGACATTACAGGACTCAGGCCTGCACGCCTGGGAGCCCGATCTTGCATTGGAAGTGCTGCACCTGCTGCACAGTTGCTGCGAGTTGTTACCGCAGAACCATGCCGTACGTGAACGCAAGGAAGAGATTTATCGCAGGCTGTGCCACCTCGACCTCGAAGTGGTACTCGAATAGGCCCCAGGGCCACAACCGCAAGGAGAAAAGCCATGGCCAAAGAAGGCTCGGTAGCCCCCAAGGAACGCATCAACGTCACCTTCAAACCCGCCACCGGCGGTGCTCAGGAAGAGATTGAACTGCCGCTGAAGCTGCTGGCAATCGGTGACTACACCCACCGCAAGGACGATCGCAAGATCGAGGATCGCAAGCCGATCAGCATCGACAAGATGACCTTCGACGAAGTGCTGGCCAAGCAAGAGCTGGGTCTGACGCTGAGCGTGCCGAACCGTCTGCAGGAAGATGGCGAGGCCGACGAGCTGGCTGTGCAACTGCGCGTCAACTCCATGAAGGACTTCAACCCGGCCAGCCTGGTCGAGCAAGTGCCTGAGCTGAAAAAACTGATGGAACTGCGCGATGCGCTGGTGGCCCTCAAAGGCCCGCTGGGTAACGCACCTGCGTTCCGTAAAGCCATCGAAGGCGTGCTCGCCGACGACGAATCCCGCGGTCGCGTACTCGGTGAGCTGGGCCTGAACGCCGCAGCCCCGGACGCTTGAGACTCCAGCAGCCAAGGAAGCCAACACAATGAGCACTAGCGCAGCACAACAGAACGCCGCAGAAAACGGCGAGTACAGCATCCTCGACAGCATCATCGCCGAAACCCGCCTGACGCCGGACGACGAAGCCTACGACATCGCCAAGCGCGGTGTGTCGGCGTTCATCGAAGAGCTGCTCAAGCCGCAGAACAACGGTGAGCCGGTCAAGAAAGCCATGGTTGACCGCATGATCGCCGAGATCGATGCCAAGCTCAGCCGTCAGATGGACGAAATCCTGCACCACCCGGACTTCCAGGCGCTGGAATCGTCGTGGCGTGGCCTGCAGCTGCTGGTCGACCGCACCAACTTCCGCGAAAACATCAAGATCGAAATCCTCAACGTCTCCAAGGACGACCTGCTGGACGACTTCGAAGATTCGCCGGAAGTGATGCAGTCGGGCCTGTACAAGCACATCTACACCGCTGAATACGGCCAGTTCGGTGGTCAGCCGGTTGGCGCGATCATCGCCAACTACTACATGTCCCCAAGCTCGCCGGACGTGAAGCTGATGCAGTACGTGTCCAGCGTAGCCTGCATGTCCCACGCGCCGTTCATCGCCGCCGCCGGCCCGAAATTCTTCGGTCTGGAAAGCTTCACCGGTCTGCCGGACCTGAAGGATCTGAAAGATCACTTCGAAGGCCCGCAATTCGCCAAATGGCAGAGCTTCCGTACTTCGGAAGACTCCCGCTATGTCGGCCTGACCGTTCCGCGTTTCCTGCTGCGTAACCCGTACGACCCGGAAGAAAACCCGGTCAAATCGTTCGTGTACAAGGAAAACGTTGCCAACAGCCACGAGCACTACCTGTGGGGCAACACCGCTTACGTGTTCGGCACCAAGCTGACCGACAGCTTCGCCAAGTTCCGCTGGTGCCCGAACATCATCGGCCCACAGAGCGGCGGCGCGGTTGAAGACCTGCCTCTGCACCACTTCGAAAGCATGGGCGAAATCGAAACCAAGATTCCTACCGAGGTTCTGGTTTCCGACCGTCGTGAATACGAACTGGCCGAGGAAGGCTTCATCTCCCTGACCATGCGCAAAGGCTCCGACAACGCGGCGTTCTTCTCCGCAAGCTCGGTGCAGAAGCCGAAGTTCTTCGGCATCAGCGCAGAAGGCAAGGCTGCAGAGCTGAACTACAAGCTCGGCACCCAACTGCCGTACATGATGATCGTCAACCGCCTGGCTCACTACCTGAAAGTGCTGCAGCGCGAGCAACTCGGTTCGTGGAAAGAGCGTACCGACCTCGAGCTGGAACTGAACAAGTGGATCCGCCAGTACGTGGCCGACCAGGAAAACCCGAGCGCCGAAGTGCGTGGCCGTCGTCCGCTGCGCGCTGCGCAAGTGATCGTCAGCGACGTTGAAGGCGAGCCGGGCTGGTACCGCGTCAGCCTGAACGTGCGCCCGCACTTCAAGTACATGGGTGCCGATTTCACCCTGTCGCTGGTTGGCAAGCTGGACAAAGAGTAAGAGCGACTCATGGACGGATACGGCAGCCTTTTCGAGCGCCTCAACGGCGACGCGGAACAGCGCAAGGGCAAGAGCCTCGAGGCTTCGGCCATGGCGTCGGTGGCTGCCCATCTGGCCAAAATGCTCAGCACCCGGGCGGGCAGTGTGCAAACGCTGTCCGACTACGGGTTGCCCGATCTCAATGACATGCGCCTGAGCCTGCACGACTCCCTGAGTCAGGCCCGCCTGGCCATCGAAAGCTTCATCGAAGCCTACGAGCCGCGCCTGAGCAACGTGCGTGTCATTTCCCTGCCGCGTGACCACGACCAGCTTCGCCTGGCCTTCAGCATCGAAGGCCTACTGGAAGTCGAGGGTTTCAAGCGTCAGGTCAGTTTTGCCGCGCGCCTGGATGGCAGCGGTCAAGTGAAGGTCACCTAAGGAGAACCCCGATGTCTGGCAAACCTGCAGCACGCGTATCCGACCCCACTGCTTGCCCGCTCCCCGGTCACGGCACCAACCCGATTGCCGCCGGTTCCGGCGACGTGTTCTTCGACGGCCTCCCGGCCGCTCGCCAGGGCGATGCTTCGGCGTGTGGTAGCGCATTGGTCGGCGATCTGGCGACGACGGTTCTGATCAACGGCAAGCCGGCTGCCACCGTTGGTTCGGTCGGGGCCCATGGCAACAAGGTCACTGCCGGCTCCGGGACGGTAATCATCGGGAATTCGCATACGCCCGCACCATTCTCGGGGCTGGCAGCGGTTGCGGTCGCCGCTGCTCTGGAGTACCGACTGGGTCTGAAGTCGGGTGGCAACTCGGTTTTGACCCCGCTGGAAATACCGGACTTCGATGAACTGAAGTCCGGAACATCGAAAAACCGCGAGCTGGTCGACTTTGTCGTCGAGAACCGGATGGACGCGGCAGATAGTGTGAAGCTGGAAGTGCTGGACGGTGAAAAGCCGGTCTACACCGAAGCCAATACCGCCCCGTTCTTGCCCCCTGGCAAGCACCCGTGGCAATGGGATGGGTACGACACTGCCGGCATCCTCGACACCAAAATCCTGAAAAGCCCGAACCTCAAAGTTCGTCTGACCGCGACCGGAGCGGGCAAGCAGCAAGTCACCGAAGTGAAGCTCACTTGTTCGGCTGAAGAGGTGAAGTGGGTCGATGTGCGTATTGATCGCAATGCCAAGACCGTGGAAGTAACGCTGCGCCCGAGCTTCTCGAATGGTGGCAGCAGTGGTTCTACGCCTGGCCTGGTGCCTACGCCGTTCAGCACTTTGCTGGGTTGGGCCAAGGAAGGCATCGAATTGTATTGGTCACGCAATGGTTCGCGCGGTGGTGGTATCGCCGAAGGGATCACCACCAGCAAAGGGGTCTACAAAGTCACGGTCAAGGCCGAGGTCAACGTCGAGCCTAAGGCCGGGAACTTCCCGTTGATTGACTCGTTGTCAGCGGACTTCGGTCGTTCGACCAGCCTGGCAATTGCCCGGAAGGTTTACCACAACGCCGGCTATGCCTTTGACCAACTCGTCAAGCGTCAAGGCCTTGCGGCTGCGGATGCTGCCAACTATGCACAGGAAGAGTTCAAAGAGACCTCGGCCCATGAGTTCGGGCATCTGATTCTCAACGAATACGGTGGCGGACTGATCCCGAATTACTCGTGGACGCACAAAGAAACGTCAACGTTGATGCAAAACCCCAAGGCAAACCATCCGACACCGAGCACGGGGGAGGTGGATGTAATGCATTACTTCAGCAGCTACACCCAGTCGGCCGCCAGCCTGCAGAAGCGCATGGCCGCTTCTGAACAAGACGTGAAAAGCCTGCTCTGGCTGGCCAGGGTTGAATTCGATGACTAGGTTCGCCGGTTTCATTCTGCTGTTTGTCTCCCTGTACGGCTGCGCAGCGCAGCAGGTCTACAACAACCATGTGTACATGGAAAACCGTTGTGGCCAGCCACTCGAGATGAAGGTTTCCAACAGCTCGAACATGCACTCACTGGATCGCAACCTGACCGTTGCAACAGGCGCTCGTGCGCTCGTGGCGAGCTTTGCCTCTTACGGTGAAGACGTGATCGAACAGATCCCGAGCAACTATCAGCTGACCATCAACGACGCTGCGGGCAGTAAATCCATTGACGCTACTCAGTTGAAACAGCGCCTGGCCGTTGTCGAGAAAGTCACTGAAGGAACCCAGCGCGAGTGGACGATCCGCGAGGCTTCGATCTGCCCATGAAACTGCCAGGAATGATCTACATGTCGAGCTGGGCGGGCCTCTCATTGGCTGCCTGTACTGTCCAACAGGTTTACCGCAATGACGTGTACCTGCAGAACACTTGTGGAGTACCGCTGGAGCTGACGTTGGCAAACGACTCCAACTACGACGATCAGCCACGCAGCTTCACGTTGGCTCCGAATGAACGCAACTCCGTCGCCAACTATCAATCCTTCGGCGAAGACGTATTGGGTCAGATCAGCCACCGATACAACCTGATGCTGAAAAGCCCAACGGCCAGTAAAACCATCGATGCGCAAGCGTTGCGCAAAGCGATAGCAGGCGTTGAAAAGACCGAAGAGAAAGCAGTTCGCTCCTGGACGCTCGATGACGGGGCTTTCTGCCCGTGAAGCGCCTTGGCGCTGATCACCCACCCGGTTTTCTTGAAAAAACGATAAACAGGTAACTCTCCGTGTCCTTTAACCACTACTACCAAAGCGAACTCACCGCACTGCGCCAACTGGGCCGCCGTTTCGCCGAGCGTAGTCCGGCGTTGGCGCCGTTCCTGGGGCAGGCCGGGCGGGATCCGGATGTGGAGCGGTTGCTGGAAGGCTTTGCGTTTCTGACCGGTCGCTTGCGCCAGAAGCTCGATGACGAGTTGCCGGAGCTCAGCCATTCCCTGATGCAGTTGCTGTGGCCGAACTACATGCGCCCGCTGCCGGCGTTCAGCATTCTGCAGTTCGATCCGCTCAAGCGCTCGGGGCCGGCGCTGAAGGTCGAGCGTGATACGCCGATTGAAAGCGTGCCCATCGAAGACGTGCGCTGCCGTTTCCGCACCTGCTACCCGACCGAAGTCATGGCGCTGGATCTGGCCGCGCTGAACTACTCGGTGAAGGGCGACGGTTCGCTGCTCAGCCTGCGCCTGGAGATGAGTGCCGACGGCCACCTCGGCGAGCTGGAACTGAGCAAGCTGCGCCTGCACTTTGCCGGCGAGCGTTACATCAGCCAGATGCTCTACCTGAGCCTGCTGCGTAACCTCGACGGCATCGAACTGATCCCCCTCGACGGCGCCGGCAAGCCTATCGATGGCGTGAGCGGCAAGCCGATGGCGTTCAAGATTCCGGGTGACCGCGTCAAGCCTGTGGGCTTTGCCGAAGAAGAAGCGTTGATCCCGTATCCGCTGAACACCTTCCGGGGCTATCGCTACCTGCAGGAATACTTCGCCTTCCAGGACAAGTTCCTGTTCGTCGATGTCCACGGCCTGGACATTCTCAAGGCGCTGCCGGAAGATACCCTCAAGCAGATGCGCGGCCTGGAATTGCGCTTCGATATCCGCAAAAGCGGCATCATGCGCATGCGTCCGACGACGGATAACGTGAAGCTGTTCTGCACGCCGATCGTCAACCTGTTCAAGCACGACGCACTGCCGATCCGCCTCGACGGCAAGCAGGATGAATACCTGCTGTTGCCGGCGGAATTCGATCTGGAAAACTGCGGCGTGTTCTCGGTGGAAACCGTGACCGGCTGGAAGCCCGGCGGCCTCGGTTATCAGGAGTACGTACCGTTCGAATCCTTCGAGCACGACCCGAGTTTCGACGTGCCCAACAGCCGTCCGCATTACAGCATCCGCCAGCGCTCGTCGTTGTTGCACGACGGCCTCGACACCTACCTGAGCTTCGGCATCCGCCACACCGAAGCCCATGAAACCCTGTCGATCGAGCTGGTCTGCACCAACCAGAACCTGCCGCGCAAGCTCAAGCTCGGGCAGATCTGCATGGCCTGCGAAGAGACCCCGGAGTTCCTGAGTTTCCGCAACATCACCCCGGCCACTTCCAGTTTCGCGCCGCCGCTGAACCGTGACTTCCTGTGGAAACTGATCAGCAACATGTCGCTCAACTACTTGTCGTTAGCCGACGTCAATGCGTTGAAGGTGATTCTGGAAACCTACGACCTGCCGCGCTACTACGACCAGCACGCGGAGAAGGTCAGCAAGCGCCTGCTCGGCGGTCTGAAACTGATCAAGCATCACCACGTCGACCGGCTGCACCGTGGCTTGCCGGTGCGCGGTCTGCGCACCGAACTGACCATCGACCCGGAAGGGTATATCGGTGAGGGCGACCTGTTCGTCTTCGCCTCGGTTCTCAACGAGTTTTTCGCGCTTTACGCCAGTCTCAATTCATTCCACGAGCTGCGGGTAAAAAGCACACAGGGAGAGGTGTACCAATGGACACCACGTATGGGCCTGCAGCCCCTGCTTTAAGCGGGCTGACGAAGGTAATACGCGAGTACTCGCTGTTTCAGGCCGTGCTGCTGGTGATCGACCGGCTGCGCGAGGCGCACCCGTACCTGAGCGAAGACGACCTGTACGACCAGCTGGAATTCCAGGCCAACCCGAGCCTTGGATTTCCGCGCAGCGATGTCGATCGCGTGGAGTTTTTCGAAGAGCACGGACAGATGCGCGCGCGGCTGCGGTTCAACCTGATCGGCCTGGTCGGTTCCGGTTCACCGCTACCGGCGTTCTACGGCGAACAAGCCCTGGGCGACAGCGAAGACGGCAACCCGACGCGCAACTTCCTCGACCTGTTCCACCATCGCCTGCAACGGCTGATGCTGCCGATCTGGCGCAAGTACCGCTATCGCGCGAGCTTCCAGAGCGGCGCGGTCGACCCGTTTTCGTCGCAGCTGTTCGCTCTGATCGGCCTCGGCGGCGACGAGATCCGCAAGGCCAAGGAACTGAACTGGAAACGCCTGCTGCCTTACCTCGGCCTGCTTAGCCTGCGCGCGCACTCGGCGGCGTTGATCGAAGCGGTGCTGCGTTACTACTTCAAGCACGAAGACCTGGTCATCGAGCAGTGCATCGAGCGCCGCGTGGAAATCCTCGAAGAACAGCGCAACCGCCTCGGCTTCGCCAACAGCGTGCTGGGTGAAGACCTGGTGCTGGGCGAACGCGTGCGCGACCGCAGCGGCAAGTTCCGCATTCACATCACAGAACTCGACTGGGAGCGATTCCACGAATTCCTGCCCATCGGTTTCGGTTACCAGCCGCTCTGCGCGCTGGTGCGGTTCACCTTGCGTGACCCGCTCGATTACGACATTCGCCTGGTGCTGCGCCCGGAAGAAATCCGTGAGCTGCGCATTGGCGAGAAGAACGACTGTCGCCTGGGGTGGACCAGTTGGCTGGGCTGCGAAAAAGCAGACGGTGTGGTGACCCTGGGCAGCAAAATTCATTAAGGACGTGAGCCATGATCAACGTAGACCTGCAACAACTCATCCAGGCGCTGGACGCCGAAACCCGTCGCGATCTGGAGCGTTCGGCCGAGCGCTGCGTGGCCCGTGGCGGCAGCAAGATTCTGGTCGAAGACTTGCTGCTCGGCCTGCTGGAGCGTCCGAACGGTCTGCTCTCCCGCGCACTGCAGGATGCCGACGTTGACGCTGGCGAACTGAGCGCCGCGCTGCAATCTCGCGTTGAACACAGTGCCTCGCGCAACCCGGTGTTTGCCCCGGAACTGGTGCAGTGGCTGCAAGACGCGCTGCTGGTCGCCAACCTCGAACTGGGCCAGACCTCGGTCGAAGACGCGGCGCTGATCCTCGCGCTGCTGCGCAACCCGATGCGCTACGCCGGCAGCCGTTATCAGCCGCTGCTCGCCAAACTGAACATTGATCGCCTGAAAGAATTCGCCCTGTCGCAACAGCCTCAGGCCGCGACCAACGGCAAACCGGCCGCCCAGGGCGAATCGCTGCTGGAGCGCTTCACCCACAACCTGACCCAGCAGGCCCGCGACGGCAAACTCGACCCGGTGCTGTGCCGCGATGGCGCGATCCGCCAGATGGTCGACATCCTCGCCCGTCGCCGCAAGAACAACCCGATCGTGGTCGGTGAAGCCGGTGTCGGTAAAACCGCCATCGTCGAAGGCCTGGCCTCGCGCATCGCTGCCGGTGAAGTGCCGCAAGTGCTCAAAGGCGTCGAGCTGCTGTCGCTGGACATGGGCCTGCTGCAAGCGGGCGCCAGCGTCAAAGGTGAATTCGAACGTCGTCTGAAAGGCGTGATCGACGAGGTCAAAGCCTCGCCGAAGCCGATCATCCTTTTCATCGACGAAGCCCACACCCTGATCGGCGCGGGCGGCAATGCCGGCGGTTCCGACGCGGCCAACCTGCTGAAACCGGCGCTGGCCCGTGGCGAACTGCGCACCATCGCCGCGACCACCTGGGCCGAGTACAAGAAATACTTCGAGAAGGACCCGGCGCTGGCCCGTCGTTTCCAGCCGGTTCAACTGCATGAACCAACCGTGAGCGAAGCCGTGACCATCCTGCGTGGCCTGGCTCAGGTCTACGAGAAGAGCCACGGCATCTACCTGCGCGATGACGCGGTGGTGTCGGCAGCGGAGCTGTCCGCCCGTTACCTCGCCGGTCGACAACTGCCGGACAAGGCCGTCGATGTGCTCGACACTGCGTGCGCCCGCGTTCGCATCAGCCTCGCCGCCGCCCCGGAAAGCCTGGAGCGCCTGCGTGGCGAACTGGCTGAAGGTGGCCGTCAGCGTCAGGCCCTGCGCCGCGATGCCGAAGCCGGTCTGCTGATCGACCACGAAGCGCTGGATGCTCTGGAAGCGCGTCTGGACGAAGCCGAAGCCGAAATGGTCGCGCTGGAAACCCTGTGGACCGAACAGAAGCAACTGGCCGAGCGCCTGCTGGAGCTGCGTCAGCAACTGGCCAAGGCTCGTGAAGCTGCCGCCATCGAGCCAACCGTCAGCGTTGAGGAAGACGCCGAAGGCACGGTGATCGAAACCGTGGTCGCTGAAGTTGAAGAAGGTCAAAGCGTCGAAGCGCTGGAAGCGCAACTCAACGAAACCCACAGCGCCCTGACCGCCGCTCAGGTCAAGGAGCGTCTGGTCAGCTTCGAAGTCTGCCCGCGTCTGGTGGCCGAAGTGATCAGCGCCTGGACCGGCGTGCCATTGGCGCAACTGGCCCGCGAACACAACGCCAAAGTCGCAAGCTTCGCCACCGACCTGCGCACCCGCATCCGTGGTCAGGAACAAGCCGTGCACGCACTGGATCGTTCGATGCGCGCCACCGCTGCCGGCCTGAACAAGCCTGATGCACCAGTCGGCGTGTTCCTGCTGGTGGGCCCGAGCGGCGTCGGCAAGACCGAAACTGCACTAGCACTCGCCGACCTGCTGTACGGCGGCGATCGCTTCATCACCACCATCAACATGTCCGAGTTCCAGGAGAAGCACACCGTTTCCCGCCTGATCGGTGCACCGCCAGGCTACGTCGGTTACGGCGAGGGCGGCATGCTCACTGAAGCCGTGCGCCAGAAGCCGTACTCGGTGGTGCTGCTCGATGAAGTCGAGAAGGCCGATCCGGACGTGCTCAACCTGTTCTACCAAATCTTCGACAAAGGCGTGGCCAACGACGGCGAAGGTCGCGAGATCGACTTCCGCAACACGCTGATCCTGATGACCTCGAACCTGGGCAGCGACAAGATCAGCGACCTCTGCGAAGACGGCGCGCGTCCGACTGCCGAAGTGCTGGAAGAAACCATTCGCCCGGTACTCAGCAAACACTTCAAACCGGCCCTGCTGGCGCGGATGAAAGTGGTGCCGTACTACCCGGTCGGCGGCCCGGTGCTGCGCGAGCTGATCGAGATCAAACTCGGTCGTCTGGGCGAGCGCCTGAACCGTCGTCAGCTGGATTTCACCTGGTGCCAGAACCTCGTCGATCACCTGTCCGAGCGCTGCACCCAGAGCGAAAGCGGTGCGCGCCTGATCGACCATTTGCTCGACCAGCACGTGCTGCCGCTGGTGGCTGACCGCCTGCTCGACGCCATGGCCACCGGTGAAAGCCTCAAGCGCGTGCATGCGACGCTCGACGGTGAAGCCAGCGTGACCTGCGAGTTCGCCTGAGGTGAGTGTGATGTTCACTCAAGTGCCGCAGCCACTGCTCTATGCCGAAGCCTTGCTGGCGCAGTTCGCCAGCCTGTCGCGCTCGGCGGACGGTGCTGCGCTGCTGGGTGACTTCGTGCGCGGCGTGGCCGGGTTGAGTGGCTGCGAGTTGGCGCAGTTGTATCTGCTCGATGCCACCCACACGTGCCTGGGCATGAACGCCGAGTGCCTCGACGGCTTGCTGCAACCGCGTGGTGCGGCGAGCCTGCCGGCGGACTACAACGGCGAACAATTGCTGCAGTTCGCCCTGTGCCAGAACCGCGTGGTGTGCCTTGACGACCTGGGCGGCAGCCTGCACGAAACCAGTTTCCTGCCGGCGTCGGCCACGCCGTGGCAGTCACTGTTGTGCGTGCCGCTGGTCAACGGGCAGAAGGCTGTCGAAGGTCTGTTGCTGTGCGCCAGCCGTCGCCACATCAACCTGCAAGGGTTTGCCGATTCCCTCGGTCAGCTCGGCTCGTTCGTGCTCGGTCAATTGCATTTGCTGCAGCGCCTGCGGCAACCCATGGATGCGGCTGCACCGGTCGTGCGCAGCCTGCCGAGTGCCAGTGGTTACGGCCTGATCGGCAAGAGCGCGGCGATGCGTCGGACCTACTCGCTGATCAGCAAAGTCCTGCACAGCCCGTACACCGTGCTGCTGCGCGGCGAGACCGGCACCGGCAAGGAAGTGGTCGCGCGCGCGATCCACGATTGCGGCCCGCGCCGGTCCCAGGCGTTCATCGTGCAGAACTGCGCGGCGTTCCCGGAAAACCTGCTGGAAAGCGAGCTGTTCGGCTACCGCAAAGGCGCCTTCACCGGTGCCGACCGCGACCGCGCAGGGCTGTTCGATGCGGCCAATGGCGGGACCCTGTTGCTCGACGAAATCGGCGACATGCCGCTGGCGTTGCAGGCCAAGTTGCTGCGCGTGTTGCAGGAAGGCGAGATCCGTCCGCTGGGTTCCAACGACACCCACAAGATCGATGTGCGCATCATCGCCGCGACTCACCGTGATCTGTCGGTGCTGGTCAGCGAAGGCAAATTCCGCGAGGACTTGTACTACCGCCTCGCGCAATTCCCGATCGAATTGCCGGCCCTGCGTCAGCGCGAAGGCGACATCCTCGATCTGGCCAAGCACTTCGCCGACAAGGCCTGCGCATTCCTGCAACGCGATCCGGTGCGCTGGTCGGAAGCGGCGCTGGATCACCTGTCCGGTTACACCTTTCCCGGCAATGTGCGCGAACTCAAAGGCCTGGTCGAACGGGCGGTTTTGCTGTGCGAGGGCGGCGAGTTGCTCGCCGAGCATTTCTCGCTGCGCCTGGAACCGGCATCGGCGCCGGAAGACCACTGCGGCCTCAATCTGCGCGAACGACTGGAAGCGGTCGAACGCAATCTGCTGCTCGATTGCCTGCGCAAGAACGACGGCAACCAGACGCTCGCGGCCCGCGAACTGGGCTTGCCCCGGCGCACGCTGCTGTACCGGCTCGGCCGTTTGAACATCAATCTGGGTGACTTCGATGGGTAGGCAAAAGTCCGTCGGTTTCACCTCGTCCGCTTATATCAGCGCCGCCCGAAAGGGTCGGCGCTTTGTGCTTTGTCTACACCTGGAGACCCTCTGATGTCTGTTCGTCACTGGCACGCTGTCCTGCTGACCCTCGTCGTTCTATGCGGCCTCGGCGGCTGCAGCGGCAATTACAAATTCAACGATAACGATTACCGCCCATTGGGTGATCCGCAGGCGGTCAATCGCGGCAAGTGACCGCAAGGAGCATCAAACATGGAATTGGTTTTCGAAATGCTGAACACCAAGCAGTTCGTGCCCACCGAGCTGTGCCAGCGGACCTTCAAACAGGCCGGCGGCGTGATCGGGCGGGGCGAGGACTGCGACTGGATCATCCCGGACCGCAAGCGGCACCTGTCCAACCATCACGCGATTGTCAGCTATCGCGAGGGCACGTTTTTCCTGACCGATACCAGCAGCAATGGGGTGCAGGACGGCGAAAGCGGCGCACGCCTGCACAAGGGTGAACCGGTGCGCATCGAGCACGGCAGCACCTACGTGCTGGGCGACTTCGAGATTCGTGCGCGACTGGTGCGTGACCCGGCGACGTTCGATGGCGAAGTGGGCTTGCCGCGTGCCGCTGGCAGCATCATTCCGGACGATGCGTTCCTTGATCTCGATCCGTTGAAGTCGCTGGAGCAGCAAGAGCGCGTGTACTCGGAATTCGAGGAAATGCTCGCGCCGACCACCGACCCCGCGGACTCCCGTCAGCGCGCCGACTATGCGCGTATCGACATGGAAAGCCTGATGGTGCCGGAGTTGATCGTCGAGCCCAAACCTGAGCCCGCGCCTGCACCGAAAGCCGTCGAGCGTCAGAGCGAAACGTTCTGGGACAAATTCGGCGCAGCCCTCGGCGTGGACGTGAAGCACCTCGGCCACGACGAACGTGAAGCCCTCGCGCTGAATGCGGCGCGTCTGCTGCGCCAGAGCATCGGTGGTCTGCAACAGAGCCTGCGCACCCGCTCGGAGCTGAAGAACGAGCTGCGTCTGGCCCAGACCACCGTGCAAGGCACCAACAAGAACCCGCTGAAGTTCGCGGTCGATCCGAGCGAAGCGCTGGACATCCTGTTGCAGCCGCACAAGCCGGGACACTTGCCGGCCGAGCAGGCGATCTCCCGTGCGTTCCGCGACTTGCAGGCGCATCAGGTGGCGCTGCTAACCGCCAGCCGTGCGGCGGTGCGCGGCACCCTGGAGCACTTCTCGCCGGAACAGTTGACCCTGCGTTTCGAGCGCGACAACAAGCCGTTGCTCGCCACCTCCGGCGGCCGCTGGAGAGCGTTCAACCGTTATCACCAGGCGTTGCGTCAGGACGATGACTGGAGCGAGCGCCTGCTGGCGCGCGACTTCGCCCAGGCTTACGAAGAACAGATCCGCCTGATCTCCACCCTCCACACCGACCACCAAGGATGACGCGCATGTCTCGCCGCTCGACCGCTTTTTTCAAGACGCTGACCGCGCTCACCCTGTTGGTGCTGCTCGCCGGTTGCTCGTCGCTGTCGCCGTATTCGAAAGTGACCAAGATCAACCTGAAGCTGACCGGCAGCGATCAGTTGAACCCGGACCTCAATGGTCGTCCGTCGCCAATCGTGGTGCGCCTGTTCGAACTCAAGCACCCGGTGACGTTCGAGAACGCCGATTTCTTCAGCCTCTATGAGCGAGCCAAGGAATCCCTCAACCCGGATCTGGTGGCCAGCGAAGAACTCGAACTGCGCCCGGGTGAAACCGTGGAACTGAAACTCAGCGTGGAGGAGGGCAGCCGCTACATCGGCATCCTCGCCGCCTACCGTGACCTGCCGGAAACCAAGTGGCGCCACACGTTCCCGATCACGCCGCTGGAAGTCACCGAAGCCGATCTGACCCTGGATCAGGCCGGTATCCGCAAGACCAACGAAGTGCTCGCCAAGGCGGATGACTGATCATGAATACCCATAAAGTCATCTGGCAGGAAGGCATGCTGCTGCGTCCGCAGCACTTCCAGCACAACGACCGCTACTACGATCACCAGATGAAGACCCGCACCCAGTTGCTGGGCGGCTACACCTGGGGTTTCCTGAATCTTCAGATTGACTTGCAATTCCTCAACATGGGCAAGCTGGTGATCAGTGAAGCCTCGGGGATCCTGCCGGACGGCAGCCTGTTCGAGCTCGGTGGCAACACCGAACCGCTTGCGCTAGACGTGCCGCCAAACACCGGCAACATGCCGGTTTACCTGGCGCTGCCGCTGGTCACCGGTAACCACATCGAGGCCCGTCGCCCGGAACAGTCCGACGTGCTGGCGCGCTACACCGCGTATGACGCCGAAGTCGCCGACTCCAACGCCGGCGACGATTCCGCCAGTCAGGTCAGTTGCGGTCGTCCGGACTTCAAGCTGTTGCTCGGCGAGCAGCAGAGCGACCAGGCCTACGTGAAGCTGAAGATCTGCGACGTGCTCGACACCACGCCCGACGGCGTGATCAGCCTCGACCCGGATTTCGTGCCGACCTACATTCAGGCCCACGCTTCCAGCTACCTGCTGTCGTGCCTGAAAGAAGTGATCAGCATGCTCGGTCACCGGGGCGACACCATTGCCGAGCGGATTCGCTCTAACGGCAAGGTCGGCGGCGCGGAAATCGGCGACTTCATGATGCTGCAACTGATCAACCGCACCGAACTGCTGCTGCGCCACTACCTGGGCCTGGAGCAGGTTCACCCGGAAGAGTTGTACCGCACGCTGCTGACCATGCTCGGCGATCTGGCGACCTTCTCCAGCGACAGCAAACGCCCGCGCCTGGACAGCCGTTACTCCCACGCCGACCAGGGCGCGAGCTTCCGCAAACTGATGGAGTCGATCCGTCAGGTGCTGTCGATGGTGCTGGAACAGCACGCCATCGAGCTGATCCTGCAAGCGCGTCAGTACGGGATCATCGTCTCGCCGCTGCACGACCACAAACTGCTGGGCTCGGCGTCGTTCGTGCTGGCGGCCAGTGCCAACTGCGACTCCGAAGAACTGCGCAATCGCTTGCCTGCGCACCTCAAGGTCGGCCCGGTGGAGCGTATCCGCCAACTGGTCAACCTGCACCTGCCGGGGATCAAGGTCAAACCGTTGCCGGTGGCCCCGCGGCAGATCGCGTTCCACTCCAACAAAACCTATTTCATCCTCGAACTCAGTTCCGAAGACCTGGCACAACTCGAGCGCTCCGGCGGCTTCGCGTTCCACGTGTCCGGCGAATTCGCCGAGCTTGAACTGAAATTCTGGGCCATCAGGAACTGACCGACATGATCAAGGACATGGAACACAACCAGGACGACAAAACCGTCCTGCTCGACCGTCAGGGCCATGGCCCGGCGGCGAGTCCGCTGACCGACTTCGCTGCGCCGCCGCGCTTCGAACAACTGGAAGAACGGATGATCTACGCCGCGCGCCTGCGTCCGGCGGAAGCCTTCAACATCAGCCTCAATTCGCTGGTGGCGGCCTCGTCCGAACTGCTGTCGGAAGTGGTGCGCCTCAAGCACAGCGAAACCCGCGAAGACCTCTACGCGCTCAACGAGCGCCTGACCGCCGGGCTCAAGCTGTTCGAAGTGCGCGCCCTGCACAACGGCGCCGAAAGCAGCCAGGTGATGGCCGCCCGATACGTGCTCTGCACCGTGGTCGACGAAGCCGTCGTGACCACGCCGTGGGGCAACGAGAGCGAGTGGTCGCAGATGAGCCTGCTCAGCAGCTTCCACAACGAAACCTTCGGTGGTGAGAAGTTCTTCCAGCTGCTCGATCGGCTGTCGAAAAACCCGGTCAAGCACCTGCCGATGCTGGAGCTGATGTACCTGTGCCTGTCCCTCGGTTTCGAGGGCAAGTATCGCGTGCAGGCGCGCGGCATGCTGGAGCTCGAAGGCATCCGCGACGCCCTATACCGGCAGATCCGTCAGTTGCGTGGCGACGTGCCGCGTGAATTGTCGCCGCAGTGGGAAGGCCTCAACGATCAGCGCCGCAACCTGGTGCGCATCGTGCCGGCGTGGATGGTGGTGCTGTTCACCTTCGTCTGCCTGGTGATGATGTATTCGGGCTTCGCCTGGGTCTTGGGCGAGCAGCGCGACACCGTTCTGCAACCTTATCAGCCGCTTGATCCGGCAGCGGCCCAGCCGCAGTCGCAGCCGTAAACAGGGACGTGTGATGAAAAAGTTTTTCAAGAAAGTCGGCGCCTTCCTGCGCCAGACCTGGGTCTGGACCCTGCTGCTGGTGCTGTTCGTGGCGCTGCTGGTGTGGTTCGTCGGCCCGTTGTTGGCGGTAGATGACTACAAGTTCTGGGAGAGCGCGACGTCGCGTCTGCTGACCATCAGCGTGCTGTTCCTGATCTGGGGCCTGACCATGGTCTTCGTCAGCTGGCGCGCCGGCATTCGCAAGAAAGCCGTCGAAGAAACCGAAGACGGCCAGGACCGTATCCGCCGCGAAGAGTTGATCGACGAAGAGCAGAAAGAGTTGAAGGAGCGTTTCAAGGACGCCCTGAAAACCCTCAAGACTTCGAGCCTGTATCGAGGCCGCAGCGAGCGCTGGCGCAATGACTTGCCGTGGTACTTGCTGATCGGCCCGCAGGCCAGCGGCAAGACCAGCCTGCTGGACTTCTCCGGGCTGGAATTCCCGATCAACAAGATTGACCGCAAGCTGACCCGTGACACCCACGGCACCCGTCATTGCGACTGGTACTTCGCCGATCACGGTGTACTGATCGACACCGCCGGCCGCTACCTGACCCAGCCGGATGCGGAAGTCGACGGCAGCGCCTGGACCACCCTGCTGGAGCTGCTGCGCAAGCGTCGTCGCGGTCGTCCGCTGAACGGCGTGCTGGTGACCATTCCGGTGGAAACCCTGACCGGTGGCAGCGAACAGGACATCGAAACCCTGGCCCGCCAGGTGCGTGCGCGTCTGCAAGACGTCTATCAGAAGCTGCACGTCGATGTGCCGGTGTATCTGGTGCTGAGCAAGGCCGACAAGCTGCTGGGCTTCGACGAGTTCTTCGATCAACTGACCCGCGAAGAAAGCGATCAGGTGCTGGGTACCAGTTTCCGCAAGGATCAGGTCGGCACCGACGTGACGGTACTGCGCAACGAGTTCGAAGAGCTGCTGCGTCGCCTCAACAGCCAGGTGATCATGCGCATGCACTCCGAGCGCGACACCCAGCGCCGTGGCCGCATCCTCGACTTCCCGCATCAGATGGGGCAGATCGGCGAGCGTCTGTGCCTGTTCGTCGACATGGCGTTCACCGGCAACCGCTACCAGCGTGCGACTCAATTGCGTGGCTTCTACCTGACCAGCGCTCCGCATCTGACTCAGGAAATGGATTCGACCACCGCCGGTATCGGCGCGAGTCTGGGCATGAGCGCCGGTGTGTTGCCGACGCTGCGCAGCGGTCGTTCGCGTTTCATCCATCACTTGCTTAGCCGGGTGATTTTCCCCGAGGCCGATCTGGCCGGGCTGGACAAGCGCGAACGCAGCCGCATCCACTGGGGCCAGCGTGCGTTGTACGTCGGCGCACTGGGTGCGCTGGTGCTGTTCGGCATGCTCTGGGCCGGAGGTTTCTCGGCCAACTACGAGCGTCTGGAAAACCTGCGCAACCTGGCGCAGAACTGGACTCAGCAGCGTACGGCACTGTCGCCGCGCGATGACGCGATGGGCGTGCTGAAAACCCTCGACACCAGCTACGCCGCGACTCAGGTGTTCCCGAAGAAGGGCGACGCTGCCTACCACGAACGGATGGGTCTGTATCAGGGCCAGGACGTCAATCCGGTGGTCAAGGAGGCTTACGAGCACGAGCTTGAAAAGCAACTGCTGCCGCGCGTTGCAACGATGCTTGAAGGCCAGATCCGCGCCAACATGAAGGACCGCGAAAAGCTGATCAACAGCCTGCGCGCGTACCTGATGCTGAACATGAAGGATCGTCGCGACGCGGCATGGCTCAAGGACTGGATCGCGGCGGACTGGTCGCAGCGTTACACCGGCAACACCGCAGTGCAGAACGGTCTGAACACGCACCTCGAGCGTCTGTTGCAGCAGCCGTTTATCTATCCGCTCAACGAGCAACTGGTGACCCAGGCGCGTCAGATCCTGCGCAGCGAGTCGCTGGCGACCGTGGTTTACCGCATGCTCCGCGAGCAGGCGCGCAACCTGCCGGATTACCGTTTCAGCCAGCACCTCGGGCCGCAGGGCTCGCTGTTCATTGGCACTGAATACGTGATTCCGGGCTTCTACACCCAGACCGGCTATCAGCAGTATTTCTCGGTACAAGGCGCATCGCTGGTGACCGACATCCTGCGTGACAACTGGGTACTGGGCGAAGGCGCGGGCATCAGCGACATGGATTTGCGTCGCCTGATGGTCGAGCTGGAGCAACTGTACTTCCGCGACTACGCCAACTACTGGAGCGAGGCCGTTGGCCAGGTGGCGCTGCCGCCGATCAGCGATGCCGGTGAAGGCGCCGAGCAACTGGCGGGCCTGACGTCAGCCAACTCGCCGGTGCTGGCGCTGCTGACTGAAGTCCGCGAAAACACCCGCTTCCAGGCGGCCCCTGAGCCGGTGGATGAAGCCGGTGACGCCGCCGATGCGCTGGCGGGGCAGAAGGGCAAACTGGGCAAGGTCGGCAAACTTGCTTCCGCTGTCGCGGACAAGGCTTCGGCCATGAACGTGGCGAAGAATCTGCCGGACACCGCCAAGAAGTCCCTGCAACGTCGCTTCGAACCGCTGCATAAGCTGCTCGACGACAACAACGGCCCGGCCGCTGACCTGACCCCGGCATTCGCCGCGCTCAACGACCTGCAACTGCAAATGGCGGGCCTCGCCCGTTCCAGCACGCCGGAGCAAGCCGCGTTCGAACTGGCCAAGACCCGCATGAGCGGCCAGCGTGATGCGCTGACCAACCTGCGTAATGCGTCGGGTCGTCTGCCGCGTCCGCTGAGCGTGTGGTTCAACGTGCTGGCCGAAGACTCGTGGCGCCTGGTGCTCAACGATGCCTACCAATACCTGAACGGCCGCTATCAGAGCGAGCTGTACAGCGTGTATGGCAAGACCATCAACCAGCGTTACCCATTCAGCGCATCGAGCACCAGCGATGTGGCGATCAGCGATTTCCGCGAGTTCTTCCGGGCTCAAGGCACCATCGACCGCTTCTTCGACAGCTACATGCGTCCATTCGTCAGCGGTGATCCGGGCAACTACCGGATGCGCAGCGTCGACGGTCGCAGTCTGCCGGTGTCCAAGGTCTTCCTCGACCAGATGGCGGCGGCACTGAACATTCGCCAGAGCTTCTTCTCGATCAACCCGGCCGAGCCGACCGTGCAGTTCAAGCTGGAGCCGTACACCCTCGATCCGGCGGTCAGCCGTTCCGAGTTCAAGTTCGGCGACAAGACCATGGAATACCGCCACGGTCCGATCCTGCCGATGAACTTCAAATGGCCGACCGATGCTGAAGACGGTCGCACCAGCCTCGTCATGGACAAGATGGCCGGCCGCCCGATCGGCATCGAGAAGAACTCCGGTCCGTGGTCGCTGTTCCGTCTGTTCGACCTGATGCAGACCGAGTACCTGACCGGTCGCGACGTGCTGGTGCTCAAAGCCGATGTGGGTGGCCTGCGCGCCAACTACCTGCTCACCAGCCAGCGCACGCCGAATCCGTTCGACATGGGCGTGATGCGTACCTTCCGTATGCCGGTGCAGCTCTGATGCTGGTGGCCAGTCCCTGGCGCAGCGCGGCGCGAACCGACCCGGGCAAGGTGCGGTCGCGCAACGAAGATGCCTTCCTCGACACCCCGCAGCATGGGCTGTGGGTGGTCGCGGACGGCATGGGCGGTCATCAGGGGGGCGACATCGCCAGCCAGATGATCGTCGCCAGCCTGGCTGAACTGCCGCAGCACGAAGACTTCGACGAACGCCTCAAAGCCATCCGCCAGTGCCTGCACTGGCTGAACCGGCGCCTGGGGCAGGAGTTGACCGTCACCGCCGGGCGTCACGACAGCATCATGGGCAGCACCGTCGTGGCGCTGCTGGTGGAAGGCAATCGTGCGGCCTGCATCTGGGCCGGCGACAGCCGTTGCTACATGTGGCGCGGCCAGCGGTTGTATCAGCTGTCGAAGGATCATTCGCTGCAGCAGCAACTGATCGACGAGCAACAGATGAGCGTCGAGCAGGCTGCGGCGCACCCAGCGGCCCAGGCCTTGACCCGGGCGGTCGGTGCAGCGGAACAACTGACCCTGGATGTGCTGGAACTCGAGGTGTATCCGGGCGATGTGTTCCTGCTGTGCAGCGATGGTTTGTATCAAGGCCTGAGCAGCGATGCCCTCGGCAATGCGCTCAGCCTGGCGGCGCCGCACGTGGCGCTGGAACGTCTGTTCGACGGCGCCCTGCGTGGTGCCGCTCGCGACAACCTGACTGCCGTGGTGATCCGCCAATGACTGAAATCGAATCCTCAGTCGATGACTTGCTGATGAGCGAAGAGCAGGCCAACAACCTGACTTACTTCGCCTTCGCCAAGGAAAACAAGGCAGAGCCTTTGCTGGTGCCGACCAAGGCCAGCATCGGTGCACTGCCGGACGTACTCGCCGGCCGCTATCACCTTGAGCGTCTGCTCGGGGCCGGCGGCATGGGTGCGGTTTACCGGGCCCGGGATCTGCTGCACGAACAGTTCGGCGATCCCGATCCTTACATTGCGCTGAAAATCCTCAGCGAAGAATTTTCCGAGTCGCCGGACGCCAGTGCCTTGCTCTACAGCGAGTTCGCCCTGACCCGACGCCTGCGCCACGACAACGTGCTGCGACCGCACACGTTCGAAGTGGACACCGATTGCCAGCGGGCCTTCATCACCATGGAACTCATGCGTGGCCTGACCCTGGACAAACTGCTCTGCGAGCGGCCACTGGGCCTGCCGTGGAAAGAACTGCGCGACATCGCGCTGCCGCTGCTCGACGCGCTGGCCTACGCCCACCGTCGCGGTGTGCTGCACGGAGACATGAAACCGAGCAACGTCATGCTCAGCGAAGACGGCGTGCGCCTGTTCGATTTCGGTCTCGGGCAGGCTGAGGAGGGCATCCTTCCCGGCCTGCCGCACCTGAGCCGCGAGCGCTTCAACGCCTGGACCCCGGGCTACGCCGCCCCCGAACTGCTTGAGGGCCAACCGTTGTCGGCCAGCGCAGACGTGTACGGCGTAGCCTGCGTGATTTATGAACTGGCGGGCGGCAAACACCCGTTCCGCCGCTTGCCCTCGACCCAGGCCCGTGACGAACACCTGGATCGCGAACTGCAAGCGCCGGCAAATCTGCCGACACACTGCTGGCCCGCGCTGCGCACCGCGCTGGCCTTTGACGCGGCAGAGCGCAACATTTCTGCTGACCAATTGAGTGACGCCTTGGGCGCCACCTCGTCCTGGTTGCAGCGTTTGCGGCTGAGGGCGTAACGGATGACATTCGAACAGGGAGCACACTATGTTCAACCCAGCTAACGAAACGCACTTCAGCCTGACGGTCGAAGACTACGTAGGCGACCTGCAAGTCCTGTCGTTCACCGGCACCGAAGGCATCAGCCAGCCGTTCCGTTTCGACCTGGAACTGGTCAGCGAAAACCCGGATCTGGACCTGGAAAAACTCCTGCACAAACAGGCGTTCCTCGCCCTCGATCCACAAGGCTCGGGCATCCACGGCCAGATCTACCGCGTCGCCCAGGGCGATGCCGGCAAGCGCCTGACCCGCTACAAGGTTTCGCTGGTGCCGCAGCTGCAATACTTGCATCACCGCACCAACCAGCGCATCTACCAGCAGATGTCTGCGCCGAAAATCATCGCGCTGATCCTCGACGAGCACGGCATCAAGGGCAACGCCTACAGCTTCCAGCTGAGCCAGCCGTGCCCGGATCGCGATTACTGCGTGCAGTACGACGAAACCGACCTGCACTTCGTCCAGCGTCTGTGCGAAGAGGAAGGCATTCACTACCACTTCCAGCACAGCCAGAAAGGCCATCTACTGGTGTTCGGCGATGACCAGACCGTATTCCCGAACCTCGGCCAGCCGACCGCGTACGTGCAGGGCAGCGGCATGGTCGCCGAAGAGCCGGTGATCAAAGGCTTCAAGCTGCGCCTGGAAACCCGCACCAGCCGCACCACCCGCCGCGACTACGATTTCGAGAAACCGCGCCTGCAAATGGAAGCCGCGTACAAACCGGACGGCGAGAGCACTGAACCGGATCTGGAAGACTACGACTACCCCGGCCGCTTCATCGACCGTGCGCGAGGCAAGTTCCTCAGCCAGCGCGCCCTCGAACGTCACCGCGCCGACTACCGTCAGGCCGAAGGTCGCAGCGACCAGACCCGACTGGTCAGCGGCCACTTCATGGAAATGTCCGACCACCCGCGCAGCGAGTGGAACGACCTGTGGCTGCTCACCGAAATCTTCCACGAAGGCAAACAGCCGCAAGTCCTCGAAGAATCGGTCACCAGCGACACCACCGACAACAAGGACGACTTCCACCAGGGCTACCGCAACACCTTCCTCGCCACCCCATGGGACGTGTTCTACCGCCCGGCCCTCGAGCACCCGAAACCCCGCGTGCTCGGCAGCCAGACCGCCATGGTCACCGGCCCCAAAGGCGAAGAAATCCACTGCGACCAGTACGGCCGCATCAAGGTGCAATTCCACTGGGACCGTGAAGGCCAGGCCGACGACAAAACCAGCTGCTGGCTGCGCGTCTCCAGCTCCTGGGCCGGCGACCGCTACGGCGCCATCTCCATCCCGCGCATCGGCATGGAAGTCCTCGTCACCTTCCTCGAAGGCGACCCCGACCAGCCACTGGTCACCGGCTGCCTGTACCACAAGGAAAACCCGGTGCCCTACGCCCTCCCGGCAAACAAAACCCGCACCGTCTTCAAAACCCTCAGCTCCCCGGGCGGCGGTGGCTACAACGAACTGCGCATCGAAGACAAAAAAGGCGCCGAACAAATCTTCATCCACGCCCAGCGCGACTGGGATGAAAACGTCGAACACGACCAGAAAATCCGCGTCGGGAATGAACGTCACGACACGGTGGTGAAGAACAGCTACACCGAGCTCAAGGCAGAAGAACACCGCACCACCATAAGCGACCGCAAGATCGAAGCGAAAGCCGACGATCACCTGACGGTAGGAGAAAGCCAGCACATCAAACTCGGTACCGCCCAGTTGACCAGTGTGGGGAAAGAGATCCACCTGAAGTCTGGCGACAAGATGGTGATTGAGGCTGGCACCGAACTGACCATTCTGGGCGGTGGGAGCTTTATCAAGCTCGATGGCGGTGGTGTGACGGTGGTTGGACCGGTGGTGAAGATCAATGCCGGAGGCTCGGCAGGAAGCGGTACGGGAATTGGCATTCTGGCACCGGTCATTCCGCTGATTGCGGATCAGGCTAGGGCGGGGAACACACTGAAGTCCGGTACTGCCAATAGTCCGAAGTATGACGAACAAATCCGTTTTGTGACCGGGCTCGGTCAACCCATAAAGTCTGTGAAGGCAGCGATTATTGTCCCTTCGTCGGTCGCTCCTAAAATCTCCAAAAGCAACACAGATGGTCTGCATCCGCGTGTGGTGACTGACAGCGAGGAAACCGCTGAGGTCCATCTGATGTGGGACGAACTCATCGTGCCGGAAGGCTCCGACGATTACGAAGCGAGTAGAAATAAATGAGCGCACCCGTTGCTACATTCAAAACCAATAACCAAAGCTGCTCCGTTCAAGACATCACGTTGAAATGCGACAAGCTGTGGACGATGGGGCAGCAAGAGGCTATCAGCCGACTGAGTGTCTCAGAAAAGAGCTGGTTTTCTTCGTCGAGCAAAATGGTATTGGTGGGTGACTTCAGCGCACGAGCCGCGCGCATTGCAGCAGCCTATGCTGAGTTTTACCTAGAGCGTGGTGAGGACGGCAAACCTGACTTGAAGGGACGCTTTTACTGGATGGGATTGGCAGCTTTCGCGAGCAAGCAAGTCATGTGTGGTCTCGATTACATTCCTTCGGAACCGTACCTGACAGGCATAGTGCCGTTGCCATTTCAGATCCCCTACAAAATAGGCAAAAATGGCCTCGGCATGGGCAACTTTTGGCTGTTTCAGGATATTTTTGTCTGGCATTGGTTCTATAAAAAATATCCGGAGCAATTTAATGACTGTGCCCCGAAGCGAAACGCGAAGAGCTGCGATGCGCAAGTTCAGATGAATATCGATGAGTTGCCTTGGGCGGATAAAGCACTACCTGTTCTGAAAAATCTGGGACTGACTCCTGACATCACTGCAGGCTTCAACCTCATAAAAAAATCCGAGACGACATCTGATCCGGTTGCGAAACGAAATATTCAACAGCAATCACTATTGGCAATTGCTGATCATGAACAAAGAAGAATTCTTCAACCGCTTATCTATAACGGCTTTTTGTTTCAGAAAGTTCTGCAGACACAAGCTGCCGCTGAGGGTGCACCGTTTGTACCGTTGCGGGTTGCTTCTTTCAGTTCTGCCTGCGATGTAAATAATAAGGAGTTGAGGGTTCAGATGACTAAAGGGGACTTGTTTAACGAGTCTGATCGAATGGAGTTTATTCTGGAAATTGCAAAGCAATACCATAAAATGATGGGGCAAAAGAAAGATTATATGGAGCAGCAAATAGAGACGATTTCTACCTGGAAAAGCCGAAAATGAAATTTTACGGGTTGTTGTTTTTTTTATTGCTCGCTGCATGCGGTGACTCAGACAAAGTAGGGACTGTTTCCATGGCAAACAAAACCCAGTTAATCAGTGTTGAGATTGGTGAGGAGATAAGCAATCTACTTTCTAGTTCTCCTGTGTCTTTTTCAAAAGAGTGCATTTCTGATGTGGATATGTGCTGGTATAAAGTTAAAAAGTCATTCGGTGATGAAGACCTTCCATCAGTCGAGGTGAATAAATCTCTGCGTCTAGACCAGGTTGCGAGTGTCAGTACTGCAGTAGATGGTGAGGTAGGCACTACTGTGGAGAACCTCGACTTATCAATTCGGAGTCTCCCGGATGGAAGCAAGCATGATGAGTATCGAGCGTTTCTATACGATCTCATAAAAGATATAAAGAAGGCGGGCTGGGTACACTATTACGCACCTTCTGATCCTAGAATTTCCGGTAGTCAAATTGGCAAGATTAATTCAGCTGATGAAGTCATGGGTGATAGCGTATTAAGTCATCCGTGGCTGGATCCGAACTATAATCTGGATCATGAGCGATGGTTGAAAGTCGGTAAATTCTACAATTGGCATTTTTATAAGGATGGCAATCATCTTGCGTTGCAAGCATGGCGGCGAGACTCTGATGATGCTCCTGATGAGCGCGGAACGTATTTGGTAAGTTTGAGCTTCACCACCGAGCGTGAATACTGGAGTGCTGCTTTCACCGAGGCTGAAGATAAAAAGCGTTGGAAAGAGCTGCTGCCAGCCAAGATGAAAGAATATGCTGCTATTCGGAAGTCCCGAGAAGACAAGGCGGAAAAGGCGGGTATTGAAATTGACTCAAGCTATCAAGATCCAACCATCAAAGCATTGAAGTAAGTTGGAAGGAGACGGGTTGTATTCTTCCTGTCTCCTTTAAACTCCCCGCCCTCAAGGAACGCGCTCAGGACACGGAATGCCAGCCCCCTCTTTCTCTCTTCGCCCCGCGATGGTGCTGTGGCTGTATGCCGCGGCAATTGTGCATGTGCTCGCCAGTCTCACGCTGACCTGGGCCGGTCATTCCGGATTACTCGACGGCTATCTTCACACCCTCGAACTCGCATTCTGGGGCGCCGATGCGGTTCCTGCCGCCGGTCACGAGCTACAGGTCTGGTGGCTCGCGCTGTTCGGCGCGACGCTGCAAAGTTATTCGCTGTACATGCTCGCGTTGGTGCACCTCGGCAACCGTTTTAAAGCTCCCGCAATTTGGGCCTGGTTGATGGCTGGTGTTCTGTTATGGGCGCCGCAGGACATGTGGCTTTCAGCGCAAAAACAGGTCTGGTCGCATCTGTGGCTCGACGGTTTTGCGCTGCTGGTGTTGTTGCCGCCGCTGATCTGGTTGTTGCGCCATGATCGTCGGACATCCCCACCAGAAAGAACCGTGAGCAAGTCCAACCCCTTTGTCGGCGGCGCCTACAAGCGCGTGCTGATCACCGGGGGCACCGGGTTTATCGGTGAAGCCGTGGTCAATCAGTTACTCGATGCTGGCCACACCGTCAGCGTGTTGGCGCGGGATCCATTGAAAGCGGCGAACCTGTTCGACGGTCGCGTTCGCTGTGTGCGTTTGTTGAGCGAACTCGGCTGCGACGAACCCTTCGACGTGGTGATCAACCTCGCCGGCGCACCGGTCGCCGGGCCGCGCTGGAGCCCCGCGCGGCAGGCGCAACTACTCGCCAGTCGGATCGATACCACCGAAGCCTTGATGACCTGGCTGAAGCACACAAGCCACAAACCGGCGCTGTGGATTCAGGCCTCGGCCATCGGTTTTTACGGTGTGCGCGATGCCAGCGAAAGCCTCGATGAACAGGCCAGCAAGGGTGACGGTTTCATGGCGGAGCTCTGTGCGCGTTGGGAGGCTTCGGCGCAACCCGCCACGCAGTTTGGCGTGCGTCAGGTGGTGCTGCGCCTCGGCGTGGTGTTCGGGCCGGGCGGTGCGCTGTTGCCATTGCTGATTCCGTTCCGCCTGGGTTTCGGCGGGCGCATGGGCGATGGTCGGCAGATCATGAGCTGGGTGCATCGCGACGATGTGATTCAGGTGATCGCTCGATCCTTCCACGATGAAAATTTGCGCGGCACCTACAACATGGTCGCGCCCGAAACCGTCAGTCAGGCAGCGTTCGCCGAGAACGTCGGCAAGGTCCTCAAGCGTCCGGTGTGGTTCCACATTCCAGCCGCGCCAGTGCGTGCCTTGGCCGGGGAAATGGCTCAGCTGTTCTTCGACGGTCAGCGTGTGGTGCCGCAGCGTTTGAGCGAGGCGGGCTACACGTTCCGCTATCCGACCCTCGACGCCGCGCTGCGCGATCTGGCCTGAGGATCGCCCATGAGCAAGCCCCTGATGTACCTCTTGGCCGGCAACGGCAGCGCCGCCGATTGGTGGGATGACGCGCTGCCGCACTTTCAGCGTTACGACGTGGTGCCGCTGGAGCTGCCGGGCTTCGGCGCCAACCCGCAGCCGCCCTGCGAGGATCTGGCGGCTTATGCGCAGACCTTGTTGGCGATGACGCAAAAGGGCAGCGCGATCATGGCCGTCGGGGTCAACGCGTTGCTGGTGCTGCATGCGCTGCAACGTCGGCCCGGGCACTTTGCTCGCAGTGTGTTGCTGGCGCCGGTGGGCGCCTTTTTGTGGCAGCGCCGATTGCCGGCGTTGATGTCACCGCTGCCGATCCGCAAGTCCATTCACTGGCTGCTGTCGAACAAGCCCACGCTGTTTGCGCGCAAGTTCTCCAACCAGACCTGGACACCCGCGCAGTACCAGCGCATGGGCGCCGGTTATGCGCGCTGCCGTGCGTTTGTGCCGCACTGGGATCTGATCCGTGCCGACACCGCGCTGCCATTGTTGGAGTGGATCACCGACCCGGTCGAGTTGGTCTGGGGCGATCAGGACAAGGTGCTCGGCATCGAACAAGCCGCCGCATGGTCGGCGATTCTTGCGCGCGCAGATCTGACCATCAGCCTGAAACCCGGTTGGGGCCATTACCCGTGGATCGACGCGCCCGCGCAGTTTGCGCAGTGGCTGGAGTCGGGCGAGCGCGGCTTCGTCGCGCACACCAAGGGCGGGCGTTTGCGTCTGGCGGAACTGGCCCGGCAACCGGTGCCGGCGGCGCTGACCCTCAACGATTGCAACGATCCGCGACTACCGGCCTTTCTCGCCAGCCAATCACAGGCGACCTGGGCGGTGCGTTCCTCCAGTTACGGCGAAGATCAGGCCGACTCGGCGAATGCCGGTTTGAGCACGACCTATCTGCGCGAGCCGGCTGCCAACGTGCCAGCGCGTATTGCCGCGCTGACTGCCGAAGGTGTCGAGGAAGTGGTGGTGCAGCGTTTCATCACGCCACAGGTGTCGGGCATCGCGTTTGTGCGCCATCTGTCGGTGGAGCTCGAGTGGGTTGAAGGCCATCTCGAATCCCTTGCCGACGGTCAGATCAGTCCGGAACGTGCGACGCTTTCGCGGCTCGGCGATGCCTGGCGCAGTGGCACGTTCGCGACCGCCCGCGGTTTGACCGAAGACGTGCTGTGGCGCTTTCTCCAGGATGTCCTGCGGGTGTTTCACTATGTGCCGGGCGATGTCGAATGGGCCTGGGACGGTACGCAACTGTGGCTGCTGCAATACCGGCCGATCAGCGACTACGGCTGGCGCCGCCACCTGACGGCCGCCAACATCGCCGAGATCCTGCCGCCGCAACCCAGCGTGCTGGTGGAGTACGCCCAGCGCCGGGCCGCCGCGAGCATTCCGGCGATCATGGCCCGTTGGGATGCGCGGGTGTTGCAGGACAACGAACCGTTCACGGCCGTGTTTGGCGGCGCGTCCTACATCAACAACGACCTGTTTCTCGCACGATTGGCCGACTGGGGCATCAGTGCCAGCAACTATGCCGGTGAAGTCGGCGGCGCGACTCCGCATTTGCCGTGGCGACCGCTGCGGATGTTGCGTTCGCTACCGTTGTTTCTGCGCATGCAGCGTATCGCTCGCGGGCATTTGCTGAGCCTTGAGCACGGCTTGCAGCGCTTCGACCGGGAGCTGACCGACCTCGTCGCCCAGGGTGCTGACGGTCAGGAACTGGCCGACTGGTTCACCCGGTTCTATGTGTTCGTGGTGCAGGGCAATCTGTGCATCGCCACGGCGCTGGCCAGCAGCGGCGGGGACTGGCTGGGCCGACCGCCCACCGCTTACGACAACCTGGAAAACAGCCCTCATCGACTGCCGTGGGAGACCGATCCGGCCACACCTCGACCCGCGTCGAGCGCGTTGCCACTACAGGCCTTCCCGCAATGGTCAGGCCTGATCCGTTTCGCCCATTCAACCGGCCTGCCGGGCCTGCGTGGTTACTACCTGCAAGTACGCGAGTGGTATCGCGACAACCTGATGCGCATCTTCTTCCGCCTGCATCACTCCATGCCACTGGCGGATCGCGAACACTGGTTTGCGCCGCACCCGGACATCCGCACGCGCGACGGCAGCTTCTGGCAGGACGGCCGCGAAGGTGCCGAACAGGCCACCGGATTCATGATTTACCCGGGGCAGGTGCGGGGCATTCTTGGCGAAGACATCTTGCTGGAAGACACCCTCGATCCGGGGCGTCACGCGCACTATCAGGCAGCGCGGGCGGTGATTGCGCGGATGGGTGGGCGGTTGTCGCATGGTTCGACGTTGTTGCGGGAACTGCGCAAGCCCTCGGCGGTGATGCCGCAGGTGGATCTGGCGTGGATCGGGTGCGAAGTGTTGTATCGGGATGGTGAATTGGAATTGATGAATTCGAAGGATGTGAAGTGAAACGACTGCTGGTGTTATGCATGAGCTGGCTGCCGATAGCCGTGATGGCGGCAGGTGTCTGCAATCAGGAAGCTGACTCCAAATATTTCTTATCGCAATGGCCGGAGAGCGGCGCAGATCCGGAATACATACTTTCCAGTCTCGATGGAAAAGAATTCTCTATCGATCCAGGCCACGTAGTCTTCCGTGGCGACCTAAACGGCGATGGTATCGAAGACTTCATCTTCAATTCCCGCGTAGGCATTGGCTCTTCGATGGACAGCACATTCGCCTTCCTGATCCAGTGCCGTGGTTACTTGAAGTATTCGGGTGGCGATTACTTCGCCGGGGTCAAAGTTCTGGACGGTCCGCCCAAAGGAGGCGGTGAATTCAAGGACATCGAGATCTACTCCTACATCAGGGACAAGCGAGGGCGGATTCGCTACAAGGGCGAAGAGGGCATGACCCGGCCACATCTGTGGCAATTCAACCCGCAGACACAGCGTTATGAAGGTCAGTCTGAGTAAGCCAACGGTTTTCACTGCAGTTATGGAGTTAGTACTTGAAAGGATTTTCGACTGTTCTCGGCAGCTTGCTGTCAGCTGCCACTTCCATGGCATTCGCCGCCGGTCCCGACTTCAAGGATTACGCCGTCACCCCCGTTTTCAGCGACCCCAACCATGAACCGGTGCCGCAGGAACAAAGCAACCCGGTCATGGACAGCACCCGGGCGAAGATCCTGCAAGGCAAGGTCAACTTCGCCGGCCATTACATCCTGTACAGGTTCGGCTGTGGCGGCGGCGCCATTTGCGGCGAAGTGCTGGACGCCCAGACCGGTGATGTCGTTGGCGGTCTTCCGAATGCCTACGACGGCAGCACTTTCGACACGACGTACCTGCCCGATAGTCGCTTGATCATCATTTCCGGCGTCACGCTCGATGGCGAAGAAGACGCCCAAGGAAATCCTCTGGAAAACCGTAACCGGGATCGGTACTACGAATTCGTGAACAACGAGTTCCGGCTGCTTGGCATGACCGACGTGGAATCGCCGTCGATTGATGAGGAATGAGTGGATGAACCGACTACTCGCGGGCAGCCTTTCGCTGTTGCTCTCGCTTCCAGCTTTCGCCGCTCCCAAGGACGCCTACACCCAGCGCGATGTCATGCAATGTGGCGGTGTTGAAGTGGTGATGGTGTCGTCCTGCCGATCCGTGACGGTGGATGACGCGGAAACCCACCTCATCCCGGTTTGCTCCGACCAGACGATCAACATTGGCGGCAAAGTGTTGCGCCGCAATATCGACAAGGTTTCACAGCTCACTTCTGACGGTAAGAAAGCGAAGATGCTGAGTAACGTTGTCGTGGCGATGGATTGTGTGAAAGGCACCAAGGGCAGTCTTGTTTCGATAGGTGGCTACGGCGGTTGCGGTGCCTGTCCTGAATGGCGCGGTTATTACTCGACGGCGGGGCGATTGGAGCAATACAGCTTCGATAATACCCAGCGCTCATTTGGTTCGAAGGGTTCCTGGGAAGAACTGATCAAGGCTTACGGCGTGACGAAGAGGCAGTTGCAGTCGGAAAGTCCGTCAGTGAAAAGGATCGACTATGGGCAGCCTTAAATGGGTGATGATAGTCATGAGCCTGTTCGTTTCTGCCTATGCCTTGGCTGAGAACATTCAGATCGTCGGGGTTGGCGGGCACATGTTGACGCTGAAGGATAAGAAATGGAGCAGGCCTGCTGCGGAGTTGGCGATCGCCTCGTTTACCGCGAATGGCAAGACTTTCCCACTCTATGTTTCCGACGTTGGTACCGAAACGTATGACAGTTGGCTAAGCCCTGACAAAAAAACAGTGCTGCTTCTTCAGACTCTGTATGGCGTTGTCATTGGTCAAGAGGGTGAAGAAATTCCAACAGAGGAGACTGGTTGCGGTGTCGTTTCGATGGAGAACGGTTGCGTACTGAGTCAGCACGCAGCCACGTTTTGCTACGGCAAGTGGGAGGGCAATCGATGGACCTACGGTGAAGGGGAAGTTCTTGACCTTGCCTTGACGACACCATCTCCAAAGGATTTGTTGAATCGAGTCTCAAGTATTGAGATACCGCAATCTCGCGTGGAAGAACTCGAATTCAATCTTCGCACTATAAGTCCAGACGCCTATATGGCTTGTCACCCACCGGCGCGCAATGTTCAAGCTCTCAACGACTTGGCCTTCTACTTGGCCGAGGGCGGTAGCGATGAACTTGCACTGAAGTTTTATCGCGGCGTTGAGGCCGTAGGAAAACGCACAGTGCTGATGTTGAACATCGCCGATTCTCTCTGGCGCCTTGATCGCAAAGACGAAGCGCAGCGCTATTACAGCCAGTACCGTGACGCGATGAGCGCCGACGGCAAGGCGCAGAAAATACCTCAACGCGTAGTTGAGCGATCCGTCCTTCAGGGAATGAAGAATTGAACATGTTTGTGCGTTTTATTGCGTTGTCCTTTGGATGCCTGTTTGCCTCTTTCGCAATTGCCGATGACGACTGCAAAGAGATTTCCGTGAGCTCACAGGTGGATCGCTGCGTGGAGGCGGTCCGCAAGGAAGCCGATTCACAGCTCAATGCCAGCTACAAGAAACTGCTGGCACGATTTGAGTCTCAGCAACGGACCGACCCGGAGCAGGGCAAGGCACTTGTTGCCATGGCCAGAGAATCCCAGCGTGCCTGGATCAAACTGCGCGACACCACGTGCCCGCTCGAAGCCACGGAAATTGAGCCTGGGATGGCAGCGCATGTCACGACCATCAATAACTGCATGGCAAGAATGAGCCTGGAGCGTGCGGCTTATCTGGACACGATCATCGCTGATGAGCCGGGGAATGTGGTTGATCTCAACAAGGTGTTTCTGTCCGGCTCCCAGCGCTTTGGCGATGTCGTGGCGCGTTATGTCAGCACCTTTGGCAGTCCTTGTTTGACGGTTCAGATTCTGGCGCCTAACGGCGGTTGGAGAGTGCTTTCTTCAAAGCGTTTTTGCAGTTTTGATGGCAAGTCGTTTTGGTCGGGTTATGCCGACGCGGGATTTGAGGGGCACGTATTTGCGAACGACGGTTTGCACGTGACACTTAGCCTGACAGAGCTTCGTCCTATCGGCGAAAAGCGCCTGGCCTGTGTCATTCCGATTCAGAACGAGCAGATCAAAGAGCTGAAGTGCGGCGCCTCCGAGCTCGGTGCCTCGAAGGTATCTGGACGGGTAGCTGAACGCAGCGCCGGAGTATCCGGATCATGATCAAACTCAAGGCGCTCTTAGAGCTGGTCGCGGGTGTTTCTTTGGCTGCTTTGCTGGTTCCTGCACATTCCCAGGAAACCTGCAATCCCGACAGCTTTTCCAATCCCGATTTGATCATTTGCGGTCAGCAGTCTTTCGAGAAAGTCGATGCAGTGCTGAATGAGCAATACAAGAAAGCGCTGGTCGGTTTGGCGCCGACCGACAAGAAGAAACTGACTGATGTGCAAAAGAAGTGGGTGCGCTTCAAAGAGGCGTATTGCGAGGATATCTATCAGTCGGCATTGCCCGGTGCAGAGGCGCCCATCGAAAAGCTTGGGTGCCTGGTGCAAACCACCAATGCCCGGTTGGGGGAGTTAATCGCCCTGCAGACAGGACTACCCCTGGACGGTTTTTATAAAGCTGCATCGGCCATGGCGGGGCAAGATCGAGAAAAAGGTCTGACGGCTTCCATGGAGCGATTGGGGGGTGACAACTTCGACGATCCGTTGTGGCGGCAGTAAGTCGATGGGCACTGCGAAATGAGTGAGCGTGTGTTCCAGGAAGACATCGCTAACTGCGCAGTGCGAATGCGCTTTCAATTACCTCTTAATCGTTGAAGGAATGAACGGTTTGAAAACTGCCTCGATGTTCTTTGTTGCGTTGCTGTGTCTTTCTCCGCTTGCCGCCCATAGCGAAGTCTCAACGCGGGTTTCTTGCTTTCGCTCACTTGATAGAAAAAACATCAACTTTGAATTCAGAACCTATTTCGACACTGTCACCAAATGGGGCGGCGCAGGTGTCAGGTATAGCAAGTCGAAGAAAGCTATCCCCCTTGTCTATCGGAACACCGAGGACGAGGTCATGACTGAGGAAGGCCCTCATCAGTTCACGACGACGTGGGTAGAAGTTTCTGATGGTGTGGTGACTGGAGAATATGAGATGGCAACTCAGGGTGCGAGGGTGAATTCGATGTACTACAGGAATTACAAATCGGGCAAGCAGTACTCGTTCGATCAGGACATCACCATGGAGGCGACACCTGAGACCGGTTGCCAATGGTAAGAACGGATAGTTTCGAAAGGGGACTCAACGTCCCCTTTTTTCCGCACGCGATTCAGCTACGGCTTGGCTTGATACTCCCGAAACTCAATGTGATCGAGCGTGCCTTCCACCATCAACCGCACGCCGTCCGCCATTCTGCTCAGGCCCAGTGCCATCGAGCGGCGGGGGCCGTCGAGGTCGTCGGCCAGGTTGGCGGCGAAGGCGCTGATTGACAAGAGGTCTTCGGACGCGTTGGCCATGAGGGCTTCGGCGTCGGTGTTGGGGCAGAGGGCGAACAGGCCACCGAGGCGTTTTGGCCGTGGAGCGGTGGGTTTGAAATGGTGGTCTAGGGCGCGTTCGGCGGCTTCGTGGAGTTTCTTTGAATCGGGGGATTCGTAGGGGGAGGTTTCTGGCGTTTCGGGTGGATTGGGTGTTGGTTTGATCATGGATGTCATCCCTGGAGTTAAGACGCTGACACCGTTTCGCTTTGCACTTCGAAATAGGTGGCAGCTGTGCGTTGGTGTGCAAGACCGGTCCAGGTGCCCGGCAGACCCGAAGGTCTCCGACGCACAGCCGCCATAACGATCCGCGAGCATAGGAAAAGGCTCGGCGAAATGCCATTGCGATTGTGCACCTGAACCGGACTTGCACGTCCGAGTCACCGATTTTGCGGTGACACACAGAGGCTATCGATGATGCTCAAGTTCGCCTAGTTCATGGACAGCACCGCAGTTTGAAGGACATTTCCCAAGGAATTGCGGGGTAGAGGAACAAGAAACCACTGCTATCGGCAGCTCCTACAGGAAATGTGTTTCTCCAGGTGTAGGACGAGGGGATGGTTTGACGCGGAGCGTCAGGGGAGGCATTCCCACGCGGAGCGTGGGAACGATCAAGTCCTGAGAGCGAAGTCGTGACTTGGTAGTCATCTTTCAGGAAAAGACATGCATCGTCTTCTATCAATCCAAGATAGTGGCGAATCCGTCCGAATCCCTTACACTCCCCCAGCCGTTCATTTTCCTTTTGAGGCTGTGCGCATGAAATTTCGTTTTCTTCTGTGGATGCTGGGTCTGTTGATGGGTAAGGCCAGTCGGACAAATCCTGAGTTCCAGCAGCAGTTGGGTGACAAGGATCTGGTTTTTCAGCTGCAGACTCTGGACGGGAAAGTGGCGCGGCATTTTGTGGTGAAGGGCCAGCGCATTACCAGCAAGTCCGGGGTGGTGGCGGAGCCGGCGTTTGCGATTGCCTTTAAAGACGCGGCGTTCGGGTTTGCCACGATGCAGGCGAAGAACAAGCAGCTGGCGTTCATGCAGGGGATTCAGGACAAGTCGATCCAGCTCAAGGGCAACCCGGCGCTGGTGATGTGGTTTCAGGGGTTGATGAAGTATTTGAAGCCGCGGAAGGCCAAGCCGAAGGCATAGGGCTTTCAGGGAGCTTGTCGGGACAGGCCTGCCTCTTCAGCTTTCGGGCTCGGGAGGCTCGGCGTCCAGGGGCTGGGCCCGGTATGTCTTGTAGATCTGCTGGACTTGGGGGTTGTCCAGGTTCTCGTAAGTGATGTCTTCCTTGTCCAGGCCATCCAGGCCTCTGATGCCACTGATGGTCTCTGGCCATTCGTCACGACTGGATATATCGACTACGAACGGGTTGAGGTAGTTATCGAGATGCCTTTCGCGCGGCTCTCGGATCTCGTCGCTGAGTGCCCGCAAGTAGTCGTCTTTGCTTGTTCTTGACCAGTCGATGGCGAACCCGGCTCGATAACAGAGCTCCATGAAGACCAATAGAATCGCGCGTCCATTGCCGTCCAGGAAGGGGTGTGCGAAAGCCAGTTGGCCCATCACTCCGCCGGGATGGTCCCTGAAGCGTTTCTTGTCTGCTGCGAGCTTGAGCGCATAGTCGACAGACATTTTGATGGAGGCCGGGCGCTCGAAGACTGTGCTACGAGGGTCGTCGAGAGAGCCCTTGAAGACTGCCAGATGGGGGACGAGCTCGTTCCGGTCTTTTCCTGCCCAGTGATAGAAGCCTGAGAACAGGATCTCGTGAACCTTGAGTACACTCTGGTAATCGATCGGCTTTTTCTTGGCCAGATAGGCAAGCGCCTCTTCGATACTCAATTCGAACGAAAGATGTTCTGACTCTTTTACTTCAACGGGATCTTTCAGTTGCAGCGAGTTTTGAAGATATCCAGCCGTTTCGAAGTCGCCGAACGGATCGAAAGTCATGCGCTACGTTTCTGTGCGCGCCTTTCCTGAAGATAACGCCCTTGGAGCGCCAGGATTTCAGACTTGCTCAGAACACCTTTCCGCTTGAGATTGACGAGCAACTGTTCGATGCCATCCAGCTCGACGACATCGCCAGCCAAGCGGGTAATCCCCACAGCCATACGACTCATGCCGTCACGTCTGGCCGTAACCTTGTTGTCTTTGGCGAGCTTGCGGACTTCGCTAGCAACGCTGACAGCATCTGTTTGGGTCATCGGAAATCCCTCTGTTTGCCGTCAAATCATAGCAGGGCGCTTGTTTGCTGTCGTTGCTGGCAAACTGACCGAAATCTGTGGAGCCAGGGCCATATCTGCAATCAAAAAAGGCCCTGGTTGACGTTCCGAAGATTGCTTTAAGCCTGGCTGAACTGCGAAGCCAGTTCACGCAACAGCACTTCCGCCTCAAGCACTTTGCTCACGACGTCATTAGCCTTGTCGCGAGTCAGGCCCACGCGCTCCAGCAACGCATCCGGAATGTCTTCATCCGGGCCGGAACCAATCCCGCGACTGCGCAGCAGGCGCACGGCCAGGCAGACGAGGTTCGGGTATTCGGCGTAGGCGCCGTCGTAGTTCGGGTCGTGCTGGAAGCGCAGGGCGGTGGCCAGTTCGTCCGGCATGTCCCAGTAGCGCATCAGCCAGGAGCCGATCTGTTCGCGGCTGATGCCCAGCAGGTGTTGCTCGACGTAGCTGTGGCACAGGTGCGGGTTGACCTCCAGGTGGCGGCAGATCAGCGAGAAGTGCGGCGGGAACACGTGGGCCAGCAGCAGGTAGCCGAAGTTGTGCAGCAGGCCGGCGAGGTAGGTCAGGCCGGATTCCGGACGCTGGGCGCGCGGCATGGCGCGGGTCAGGCCTTCGATGACGGCGGCGGTGTAGATCGACTGCTGCCAGTACGGCGTGGTGTGTTGCGGGTGATCCTTGGGCAGGCTCAGGGTTTTGCCGAGGGCCAGGCCCAGCGCCAGGTTGATCACAAGATCGAAGCCCAGCACGCGGACGATCGCGTCTTCCACCGAACGGATCTTGCCCGGCGAGGCGTAGTACGGCGACGCCGCCCAGCTCACCACTTGTGCGGCCAGCGCCGGGTCGGTTTCGACCACGCCGGTAATGTCGTCGATGGTGGCGTTCGGGTCGACGCGCAGCTTGATGATTTTTTGTGCGGTTTCGGCCAGCGGCGGAATCTCGATGGTCGCTTCCAGACGTTGCTGGATGCGCCGCGCGGTGAACGCCTGCACGGCCTGGGTGATTTCCTCGCGGTCATCGTCCGGGCGGTCGAGGTTCGGGCGGATGCTGCTCAGGGCTTCGCCGAAGTTGGCGGCGCTGGCCTTGGTCAGCATGGTCTTGAAATCTTCGCTGGCGATTTCCAGCAGCAGGCCCGGCTCGCCGGAGTTGATCAGCAACTTCGGCTCGCGCAGCAGGCTTTCTTCGTAGAGGCACGGCGAGCTGGTCAGCGCCGGCAGGCCTGGCAGCAGGCTCAGGCTGTGTTTGCCGAGCATCTTTTCCAGGCGCTCGGTGGACACGGCGGTCAGGCGACGGCCTGTCAGCTCGGCGAGGCGGTTGAGATCCAGCAACTGGCTCTGTGGAAACAGCACCATCAGCGCACCGACCGCGTCGTCCAGCAACACGGCCTGCACTTTGCGCGAGGCGTTGAGGCCGTGGTGGTCGAGCACTTCTTCGTAGGCGACGCCCAGCTTGTTGAGCAGCAGCCGAATAACAGACGGAGCGTGCGGGGATTCGGGGGCGAGAGCAGCTTCGGTCATGGTCTGTATCCGTTTTTGAAACAATTGCTGGAGTATAACCAGCTTGGTTGGAACGAGCTTTGAGAAACTGCGACAGTGCTCACACTTGGCCGTATTGCTGCCCGTGTCGCAGCCAGCGGTCGAGCAACGGGCTGACATGGGTGGGCCAGCGTTCGAGCAAGGCCTGGGCGGCATCGCGCACGGCGGGCAGCAGATCGGCGTCGCGCATCAGGTCGGCGACCTTGAATTGCAGCAGGCCGGTCTGGCGGGTGCCGAGCATTTCGCCGGGGCCGCGCAGTTCGAGGTCTTTTTCGGCGATGACGAAACCGTCGTTGGTCTCGCGCATGATGCCCAGGCGCTGACGGCCGATCTGTGACAGCGGCGGATGGTAGAGCAGCACGCAATGGCTGACCGCGCTGCCCCGGCCGACACGGCCACGCAACTGGTGCAGTTGCGCAAGGCCGAGGCGCTCGGGGTTTTCGATGATCATCAGGCTGGCGTTGGGTACGTCGACGCCGACTTCGATCACGGTGGTGGCGACCAGCAGTTGCAGGTTGCCGGCCTTGAACTCGGCCATGACGGCGGCTTTCTCGGCAGGCTTCATGCGGCCGTGGATCAGCCCGACCTTCAGCTCGCCGAGGGCGGCGGTGAGGTCCTCGAAAGTGGTTTCGGCGGCCTGGCAGGTCAGCTCTTCGGACTCTTCGATCAGCGTGCACACCCAATAGGCCTGACGGCCCTCGGCGCAGGCGCTGCGCACCCGTTCGATGACTTCGACGCGACGGGTGTCGGTGACCAGCACGGTGTTGACCGGGGTTCGGCCGGGCGGCAGTTCGTCGAGGATCGAGGTGTCGAGGTCGGCGTAGGCGCTCATCGCCAGCGTCCGCGGAATCGGCGTGGCGGTCATGATCAGTTGATGCGGACACATGCGCCCGCCGACGCCTTTCTGCCGCAGCGCCAGACGTTGCTGTACGCCGAAGCGGTGTTGTTCGTCGATGATCACCAGCGCCAGATTCTTGAACTGCACTTCGTCCTGGAACAGCGCGTGGGTGCCGACCACCATCGGCGTGCCGCTGGCGATCTGTTCCAGCGCGGCCACGCGGTTCTTGCCCTTGAGCTTGCCGGCCAGCCATGCCACGTCGATGCCCAGCGGCTCGAGCCAGCGCTTGAAGGTGATGAAGTGTTGCTCGGCAAGGATCTCGGTCGGCGCCATCAGTGCGACCTGATAACCCGCTTCCAGTGCTTGCAGCGCTGCGAGGGCGGCGACCACGGTTTTGCCCGCGCCAACGTCACCCTGAATCAGCCGCAGCATCGGTTCGTGCTGGCTGAGGTCGTAGGCGATTTCGTTGCCGACTCGTTGCTGAGCGCCGGTCGGGTTGAAGCCGAGGTTGGCCAGGTATTTCGCTGGCAGCTTCGTGGCTTTCGGCATCGCCGGCGCACGCAGGGAACGCATGCTTTCGCGCAGGCGCTGCTGAGATAGCTGGTGAGTCAGCAGTTCTTCGAAAGCGAGGCGATGCTGGGCCCAGTGATGGCCGAGGGCGAGTTCGTCGACGTCGGCATCGGCGGGCGGGTTGTGCAGGTAGCGGATCGCGTCGGCCAGCGGCGCCAGTTGATAGTCGCGGGCCAGTTCGGTCGGCAGCCAGTCGGGCAGGGTGGCTGGTTTGAGCAGGGTCAGGGTCTGCATGCACAACTGGCGCAGACGGGCCTGGGTCAGGCCTTCGGTCAGCGGGTAGACTGGGGTCAGGGTTTCATCCACCG
Source organism: Pseudomonas sp. stari2 (assembly GCF_040760005.1). Classification (NCBI taxonomy): domain Bacteria; kingdom Pseudomonadati; phylum Pseudomonadota; class Gammaproteobacteria; order Pseudomonadales; family Pseudomonadaceae; genus Pseudomonas; species Pseudomonas sp. Stari2. Next base: position 45,372 of record NZ_CP099760.1, on the reverse strand, counting down.
GCGGCGGTTCGTCACCGTTGATGGCGCGGTATTCCGGATGGTAGATCTCAAGTCCCGAGGCGCCGGGCCGGGCCTCGCCGTAGCAGCGAATCCGCGTACCACGCTTGAGGCCTTCTTTCTGCGCGTTGCTGAAGTGGTAGAAGCGCAGGCTCAGTCCGCCGGTGCCGTCCTGCAAGCGCACGACGAGGCTGCGGCGTCGGCCCATGACCACGTCGGCGCCGCTGACGGTGCCTTCGACCACGGCGTCCTGTCCCGGCCGCAACGCGCCGATCGGCACCACGCGGGTGCGATCCTGATAACGCAGCGGCAGGTGGAACAGCACGTCCTGGAGGTTTTCCAGGCCGACCTTGGCCAGTTTTTCGGCCATGGCTTCACCGACACCCTTGAGTGCGGTGACCGAGACCTGCGACAGCTCCGTCATGACGCTGGCTTAACCGGCCGTGACCGGCGCGGCGGGTTTGGCGACCGAGCACAGGCGAATGGAGTCGGCGAGGATCTCGATGGCTTTCGGCCGCGGGAAGCTGGCGCGCCAGGCGATGGCCACGGTGCGGAATGGCACCGGTGCCGACAACGGACGCACTTCGATCACGCCCGGAGCGTAGTGATGGCTGTCCACCGCCGACAGTGGCAGGATCGAGATGCCCAGGCCGGACGCGACCATGTGGCGAATGGTTTCCAGCGAGCTGGATTCGACCGTGGTGTGCTTGGCGCCGTCGTTGCCCTTGGTCAGGGTCGGGCAGGCTTCCAGCACCTGATCGCGGAAGCAGTGACCCTCGCCGAGCAGCAGCAGGCTCTTGTCGTTGAGCAGGGCGGCGTCGATGGATTCTTTTTGCGTCCACGGGTGCTGGGCCGGCATCAGGACGTAGAACGGTTCGTCGTAGAGTTGCAGGGTCAGCACGTCGGCTTCGTTGAAGGGCAGGGCGATGATGATCGCGTCCAGCTCGCCGTTGCGCAGTTTGTCGCGCAGCACGTGGGTGAAGTTTTCTTCGATGTACAACGGCATCTGCGGGGCGACCCGGTGCAGTTGTGGAATCAGGTGCGGGAACAGGTACGGGCCGACGGTGTAGATCGCGCCGACTTTCAGCGGGGCGGTCAGCTGGTTCTTGCCAGCCTGGGCCAGTTCGCGGATGCCTTGGGCCTGCTCCAGCACTTTCTGCGCCTGGGCGACGATGCCTTCGCCGACCGGGGTCAGGCGCACGGCGCTTTTGCTGCGCTCGAAAATCAGCACACCGAGTTCGTCTTCAAGCTTTTTCACGCCCACCGACAGGGTCGGCTGGCTGACGTGGCAACGCTCGGCCGCGTGGCCGAAATGCTGCTCTTGGGCGAGGGTAACGATGTAGCGTAATTCTGTGAGAGTCATAGCAAGCGTCCATGAAGATGCGGGCCAAGCATACCGGCTGCAATCGATAGACGCACGTTATCAGACTGAGTGATGAATGCGACACCGGGCAATGCCGGTTTGCCGTTGGCAGATATGAGAAAGGCACCTTTCGGTGCCTTTCTGGCGGGATCGAGCCGTGTTCTGCCGGTGCAGATCAGCGGCGACGTTCCAGCGAGTAAACAAACGGCGCAACAATTTCGATCGAGCCATTGGTCAACATGTCGGCCGGTGGCTTGGGCAGCGGTTGGGCGCGGCGGATCATGTCCAGGGTGGCCCGGTCCAGATCGGCGTTGCCGGAGCGGCCCACCAGTTCGAACGACAGCACATTGCCTTCGCCGTCCACCACGAAACGCAGCCGGTTCAAGCCTTCCTTGCCCCGTGCCTGTGCGCTTGCCGGGTACTTCTTGTACTTCTGCAAATGCGCAAGCAGGGTGCCTTGCCAGCTGGCCTTGGCCGCCATTTGTGCTGGCGACGGGCCCGGTGCCGGCTGGGCGGATTTCTCCGTCGGTGCCTGGGTCTGCTGAGGTTCCGCCGGTTTTTCCTCGGAAGGTTTTTCCTTCACTGGCTCCGGTTTCTTCTCAACCGGTTTTGGCGGTTGCGGCTTTGGCTTGGGTTTTGGCTTCGGCTTGGGTACGGCAATCTCTGCCTTTGGGGCTTCGGCCAGTTTCGGGATCGGCAGTTCTTCGACCGGAGCCGGTGGCTGCGGTGGCGTGACGACTTTCGGCGGTGCAGGCGGTGGCGGGGCCGGAACCGGTGCCAGCTCGACCATCATTGCCTGCGGCGGCAATTCGATGGGCGGGCGAGCGGTCCAGTTCAGCGCCAGCGCGATGGCCAGCGCATGAACGCCCAGCACCACGGCCAGGCTACCGCTGTAACGCGTCAGCTTATGGCGCGTCGTGATCATTTCTTGACTGCGCTCTCGAGCCCGACCAGACCAACCTTCAGGTAACCGGCGCTGCGCAGGTTGTCCATCACGCTCATCAGGTCGCCGTAGTCGACGCCTTTGTCGGCCTGGAAGAAGATGGTGGTGTCTTTCTTGCCATGGGTCCTGGCGTCGAGCACGGCGCCGAGGGTTTCGGCTTTGACTTCGTCGTCACCGATGTACAGGCGCTGATCAGCCTTCACGCTGAGGAACACCGGTTTCTCTGGCCGCGGCGCCGGTTTGGCGGTCGAGGCAGGCAGGTCGACCTTGATGTCCACGGTGGCCAGCGGAGCGGCCACCATGAAGATGATCAACAGCACCAGCATCACGTCGATGAACGGCGTGACGTTGATTTCGTGGTTCTCGGCCAGATCGTCGTCTGCGCCTTCTTTCAAATGCAGGCCCATGGCCGATTACCCCACTTTCACCATGTGCGGTTGCGAGCTGCTGCGCTCAGGCTGGTGGTCGAGGTCGCGGCTGACCAGCAGCAGGACTTCTGCCGACGCATCGGACACCTGAGCCTTGTAACCGGCGATGGAGCGGGCGAACACGTTGTAGATCACAACCGCCGGGATCGCAGCGACCAGACCCAGTGCGGTGGCCAGCAGCGCTTCTGCGATGCCTGGCGCCACGACGGCGAGGTTGGTGGTCTGGGTTTTGGCGATGCCGATGAAGCTGTTCATGATGCCCCACACGGTACCGAACAGGCCGACGAACGGCGCGGTGGAACCGATGGTGGCGAGTACGCCGGTGCCGCTGCTCATGTTGCGGCCACAGGCAGCTACCAGACGCTCGAGGCGGAAGCTGACGCGTTCCTTGATACCTTCTTTCTCGCGGGAGTTGACCGACAGGCGCATCTCTTCGAGGGCGTCGTGGACCAGCAGGTTGGCGAGGGTGCCTTCCTTCGCCGCGGTGGCGCTGGCTTCTTTAAGGGTCGCGGCTTTCTTCAGGGCAGCGATTTCGCCACGCAGACGGCGTTTGGCGCCCATCAACTCGAAGCCCTTGGCGATCCAGATGGTCCAGGTGATGATCGAGGCGATGGCCAGGCCGATCATCACGGCTTTAACGATGACGTCGGCGTTCTGGTACATGCCCCATGGCGACAGGTCGTGGGCCATGCCCAGGGTGTTGTCGGCTTCGAGGACTTCCGGCGCATCGGCGGCGCTGGCGTCTACGGCCTGCACCGGGTCGGTCGCAGCAGGTGCGGCGGCTGGAGCGCTTTGCTCAGTGGCGGCTGGCGCGGCCGGGGCTTGTGCGTCAGCGAATGCGGCGACTGGCGCCAGCATCAGGCTGAGCAGCAGGGCAGCCACGGCGCTCCAGGCGCGAGGTCGTTTGGTTGGCGAAGCGGGGATTTGATTGCGTGTCATGCTGGCCGGACCTGAGATAGAAAAACGGTAATGCTCTTCCAGGCCTCGTGAGGCCGAGAACAAAAGTGGCGTGCATTATTGCAAGTAATTCTTGTTAACAAAAGTAATAGAGTTGCTTTTTTTCCTTCATTGCTAGCCGCTCGTCCCTTGCCGAGGCTAGTCTGTCGCTTTCCGATGGGAGATTTTTGATGTCCGCGCCCTCTGTTTTGATCGCCGGTTGCGGTGATGTCGGCAGCCGACTGGCCAGGCAATTACTGGCCGCAGGCTTTCAGGTGTATGGCCTGCGCCGGGATGTTTCGCGTTTGCCGGAAGGCGTCATCGGTGTGGCCGGTGACTTGTTCAATGAAGATTGCCCCGAGACCTGGCCGGTTGGTGCCGTGGATTACCTGGTGTATTGCGCGGCTGCGACCGAGCACGATGAAGCCGGTTACCGCGCGGCTTATGTGCAGGGTTTGCAGCATGTGCTGGGATGGCTGGACGATTACGGACAGGTGCCGGATCGACTGCTGTTCGTTTCCAGCAGCAGTGTTTACGGGCAGCAGGACGGAGAATGGGTGGATGAAACCTCCGAAACCGTGGCTGCGGGGTATTCCGGTCGATTGATGCTGGAGGCCGAGCAAATCGCGCTGAACAGCGGCATCCCGGCGAGTATCGTGCGCCTGACCGGCATTTACGGCCCCGGCCGTGAGTGGCTGCTGACCCAGGTACGTCGGGGTTATCGCGTGGCGGTCGATCCGCCGCTGTATGGCAATCGCATCCATGCCGATGACGCGGCGGGCCTGATGGCGTTTCTGCTGGAGGCGGATCGCAAGGGTGTGGCGCTGGATGACGTCTACATCGGCGTGGACGATGCGCCGGCACCGCTGGCCGAAGTGGTGGCGTGGTTGCGCGAGTATCTGGGTGTCACCGAATGGTCGGAAGACGAGAGCGTGCGTCGAACCGGCAGCAAACGTTGCAGCAATGCCCGGGCGAAGGCAGTGGGCTGGGTGCCGACGTATCCGAGTTATCGCGAGGGGTATGCCGCGATTCTTGAGGGGCGTTGCTGACTTTCGAACGCTGAAAACGACGGCGGGAGCAAATGTTTGCTCCCGCCGCTTTTGTTTCTATTTCAAGCGCAGATCACTGCTTCTCGAGCAACCACTTGCGTTCGCCGGGGCTGAATTGCGGTTGTTCGTCCGCCAGGGCCGTGTTCACGGCCTGCAGGATTTCCAGTTCCTTGCCCTTGCGAACGAAGATCCAGTTATTGCCCTGACCGTTCTGTTGCAGCCACATGCTGTCGTTGCCGCTGCTCATCGATGCGCAGTCGCCCGCCAGACACAAGGCATAACGGTCGGCACCAGGCAGGCCCGAGACTTGTCCGTCGGCCTGGAATTGCACAGTGGCGCCTTCGCCCTGGCCGCTGGCGATCTTCCAGTTACCGCCCAGGTAGGCCGCGTACAGCGCACGTTCGAAGCTGGCGCCGATCGGTGCGCCTTCCGGCACCGGAATCTGCGCGCGATCGAAGAGCTGCTGAGGTTCGTTTTCGCTGGCAGCCTGATGCAACTGGCCGCCGTCGCGTTTCAGCTCGCTGCCGGAGCTGCCGTAGAAGTCGACTTTCCAGGCGCCGGACTGTTCGCCCTGCAGCCGTCCTTCGACGTTCTCGAAACCGTTGGTATAGCGGGCCTGTCCGGCCTTGGTGTTGATGTCCCATTCCAGGTTCGGGCCATAGGCCTGAAGCGCTTCACGCAGGGGGCCGCCCTTGGCGGCGGCATCGATGGCGACCTGATTGATCCAGGTGCCGCTGATGTCACGGTCGGCAGGGTTGCTGGCGCAACCGCCGAGGAAAATGGCGAGCAGCGAGAGAGCAAGCGCTTTGCGCATGGTGGAATCCTTTCAAAACCTTTTCTTTACCGCAGAGCAGTCGGCGCGACCTGAAGGGCCGCGCCGTACGCATTACTCGATGACCAGAATGGCATCCATTTCAACCTGCGAACCCTTTGGCAGGGCAGCAACGCCGATGGCGGCGCGCGCTGGGTACGGCTGGTCGAAGTACTTGCCCATGATCTCGTTGACCTTGGCGAAGTGGCTCAGGTCGGTGAGGAAGATGTTCAGCTTGACGATGTCCTTGAACGAACCGCCGGCAGCTTCGGCCACGGCTTTCAGGTTCTCGAACACCTGGACGGTCTGGGCTTCGAAGCCTTCGACCAGTTCCATGGTTTTCGGGTCCAGCGGGATCTGGCCCGACATGTAGACAGTGTTGCCAGCCTTGATCGCCTGGGAGTAAGTGCCAATGGCGGCCGGGGCCTTGTCGCTGGTGATAACGGTCTTGGTCATGTATGACTCCTTGTAATGTTTGAGTTATGCACGCATGCGGGTGATGCGGATCACCCCGGTCAGGGCGCGCAGTTTCTTGATCACGCGGGCCAGGTGCACACGGTCGTGGACGCTGACCACCAGTTGGACGACGCTGATGCGGCCATCGCGTTCGTCCATGCTGATTTTCTCGATATTGCCGTCGGCTGCGTTGACGCTGCTGGCCAGCAGCGCGATCAGGCCGCGCTGGTGCTCCAGCTCGACGCGCAGTTCGACGTTGAATTCGCCGGTGACATCTTTGGCCCACGAGAGCTGGATGCATTTTTCCGGGTTGTGGCGGATTTCGCTGATGTTGCGGCAGTTGTCCAGGTGCACGACCATGCCTTTGCCTGCCGACAGGTGACCGACAATCGGGTCACCCGGGATCGGCGTGCAACATTTGGCGTAGCTGAGAACCAGACCTTCGGTGCCGCGAATCGCCAGAGGACCTTCCGGACTTGGCAATTGCTCGCCTTCGCCGAGCAGTCGGCGAGCCACAACGTAGGCCATGCGGTTGCCCAGGCCGATGTCTTCCAGCAAGTCCTCGATCAGTTCGAGGCGGTACTCGGTGAGCATCGCCTTCACGCGCTCGGCCGGAATCTGTTCCAGCGCGCTGTCGAAACCGTTGAGCACCTTGTTCAGCAGGCGTTCGCCGAGGCTGATGGATTCGGAGCGGCGTTGCAGTTTCAGCGCATGGCGGATGTGGGTTCGCGCCTTGCCGGTGACCACGAAGTTGAGCCAGGCCGGGTTCGGCCGCGCGCCGGGAGCGCTGACGATCTCGACCGTGGAGCCGCTTTGCAGCGGTTCGGACAGCGGCGCGAGACGACGGTTGATCCGGCAGGCGATGCAGCTGTTGCCGACGTCGGTGTGCACCGCGTAGGCAAAGTCGACCGCCGTGGAGCCTTTCGGCAGCTCCATGATCCGGCCTTTGGGCGTGAACACGTAGACCTCGTCCGGGAACAGGTCGATCTTCACGCTCTCGATGAATTCCAGCGAGTTGCCGGCACGTTGCTGCATTTCCAGCACGCCCTTGACCCACTGACGGGCGCGGGCATGGGTGCCTTTCGGCTGTTCGTCACCGCTGGACTTATACAGCCAGTGAGCGGCGATGCCGTTGTTGGCCATCTCTTCCATTTCGCGCGTGCGGATCTGGATCTCGATCGGAACACCGTGCATGCCGAAAAGAGTGGTGTGCAGCGACTGATAGCCGTTGGCCTTGGGGATCGCGATGTAATCCTTGAAGCGTCCCGGCAACGGTTTGTACAAATTGTGCACAGCACCCAGCACGCGGTAGCAGGTATCGACCTTGTCGACGATGATCCGGAACGCGTAGACGTCCATGATCTCGTTGAAGGCCCGACGCTTGCCGCGCATTTTCTTGTAGATGCCGTAGAGGTGTTTCTGGCGACCGCTGACTTCGCCCTGAATGCCGTCGATGGCGAGGCAATGGCCAAGGGATTCTTCGATCTTGTTGACGATTTCCTTGCGATTGCCCCGGGCGCGTTTGACGGCCTGGTAGATCCGCGCGGAACGCATCGGGTGCATGGCCTTGAAACCGAGGTCTTCGAACTCGATGCGGATCGCGTGCATGCCCAAACGGTTGGCGATGGGTGCGTAGATCTCTAGGGTTTCCTTGGCGATGCGCCGGCGTTTTTCGCCGGACAGCACTTCCAGCGTGCGCATGTTGTGCAGGCGGTCGGCGAGTTTGACCAGGATCACGCGAATGTCGCGTGCCATGGCCATGGCCATTTTCTGGAAGTTTTCAGCCTGGGCTTCGGCCTTGGTCTCGAAGTTCATCTGGGTCAGTTTGCTGACCCCGTCGACCAGTTCGGCCACGGTTTCACCGAACTGCGCTTGCAGCGCTTCTTTGGCAATCCCGGTGTCTTCGATCACGTCATGCAGCATCGCAGCCATCAGGCTCTGATGGTCCATGTGCATGTCGGCAAGAATGTTCGCCACCGCAAGAGGATGCGTGACGTACGCCTCGCCGCTGCGGCGGCGTTGGCCGTCGTGGGCTTGTTCGGCGTAGAAATACGCTCGGCGGACCAGGTTGACCTGATCCTTGCCAAGGTAGGCCGATAAGCGATCGGCGAGGGCGTCTATGCTCGGCATGATGACTCCTGCCGCAAGCTGTGATCCCGCGCCGTGCTACGTCGACCAGGCATAGGCTTAGACGGCCTCGTTGGACTCGTCCTCGAACGCAGCGAAGACCGGGTCTTCGTGGACGATATCCTGCTCGGCGATGAACTCGTAGCTCATCAGGCCTTCAGCGATTTCACGCAGCGCAACTACGGTCGGTTTGTCGTTTTCCCACTGAACCAGGGGCTCTTTGCCGCCGGTGGCCAGTTGACGGGCACGCTTGGTAGAGAGCATGACCAGCTCAAAGCGGTTTTCCACGTGTTCTAGGCAGTCTTCAACGGTTACGCGGGCCATGGTATTCCTCGGAGCGAATGCAATATGCGCGCTGCCCGGTTGGGCGAGCGGACTCAACAGTTTAAAAAATCACCAGCGATTAGGGAAGCGCTGATTTTTTGACCAGACTCTTCAACGCGCTGCAAGTGCCAATGTAAAGCCCTTGCAGCGGTTTTGGGAAGTGCTGTTTCAGCCCAGCAATTCAGCCAGCAATTTGCCGAAACGCACTTGTTGGCGTTTCTGTTGTAGCTGATTGGCGCGGAAAATTGCTTTCAGATCGTCCAGCGCGTGAGCGAAATCGTCGTTGATGATCAGGTAGTCGTAGTCGACATAGTGGCTCATCTCGCTGACCGCTTCACGCATGCGGCCGTCGATGATCTCGTCGCTGTCCTGGCCACGGTTGGTCAGACGCTGGTGCAGGGCCTGCGCCGATGGCGGCAGGATGAAGATCGAACGGGCCTGCGGCATCAGCTTGCGCACTTGCTCGGCGCCTTGCCAGTCGATTTCCAGAATCAGGTCGTGACCTTCGTCCAGGGTCTGCTGCAGGCGGCTTTGCGAGGTGCCGTAGAAGTTGCCGAAGACTTCGGCGCGTTCCAGGAAGTCGCCGTGCTCACCCATCTTCACGAACTCTTCGCGGGTCACGAAGTGATAGTTCACGCCGTCCACTTCGCCCGGGCGCATGGCGCGGGTGGTGTGGGAAATCGAAACGCGAATCTCCGGGTTGGTGTCGGTCAGGGCCTTGACCAGACTGCTCTTGCCCGCGCCCGAAGGGGCGGAAATGATGTACAGGGTGCCGGTGCTGTGGGTCATGTCGGGGTAGCCTTACTCAATATTCTGCACTTGTTCGCGCATCTGCTCGATCAACACCTTGAGGTTGACCGCCGCCTGGGTGCTGCGCGGGTCGAAGGCCTTGGAGCCCAGTGTGTTGGCTTCGCGGTTGAGTTCCTGCATCAGGAAGTCCAGGCGCCGACCGGCGGCACCGCCGGATTTCAGCACCCGGCGAACTTCGATGATGTGGGTGCTCAGGCGATCCAGTTCTTCGGCCACGTCGCTCTTTTGCGCGAGCATGACCATTTCCTGTTCCAGGCGCTGCGGATCCATCTCGGCCTTCATGTCGGCGAAGCGGTCGAGGACTTTCTGGCGCTGGGTGGCGAGCATCTGCGGGACCAGTTCGCGCAGGGTCACCACGTCTTCTTCGATGGAGGTCAGACGGTCGTTGATCAGGCGGGCCAGCTCTGCGCCTTCGCGCTCGCGACCTGCCTTGAGGTCTTTCAGGCCTTGATTGAACAGGGTCAGCGCCTCGGCGTTCAACGCCTGCGGGTCGGTGGCGTCGGCGACCAGTACGCCGGGCCAGGCCAGCACTTCCAGCGGATTCAGCGCGGCCGGGTTCTTGATCAGGCCGGCGACGGTTTCGGCCGCGGCGACCAGTTGCGCGGCGCGCTCGCGATCCACTTGCAGTGGCTTGCCGGTGCTTTCCTCGGTGAAACGCAGGGTGCATTCCAGTTTGCCGCGCGACAGGCCCTGGCGCAGGGCTTCGCGGACGGCGCCTTCGAGGTCGCGAAACGACTCCGGCAAGCGCAGATGGGGTTCCAGATAGCGGCTGTTGACCGAGCGCAGTTCCCAGCTCAGGGTGCCCTGAACGCCGGCTTTCTCGACGCGGGCGAAGGCGGTCATGCTGTGCACCATGGCGGTGACCTCGCGATACAGATCGGCGCGGATTGAAGCTCCGCAGCTCGATATCAATGAATTTAAGCCGGCTGGCAGCAAAGGCGCAGGATTGTAGCGCAGTGCGGCAGATGCGCCCAAACACACGGTGTGACAAAGGGCTGCAGGCCGTCGGCGAAGCGCGTTTCAGGGCCCTTGTTCGACGGCCGGGATTTTTAAGCAGTGCCCAGTCGCGGTGCGCGGCTCTATAATGCTCCGCAGTTTTCCGTCCCCAGTACAGGTATCTCCTATGAAACGTCCAAGTGGTCGCGCTGCCGATCAGCTCCGCTCGATCCGCATTACCCGCAACTACACCAAGCACGCCGAGGGATCGGTACTGGTCGAATTCGGTGATACCAAAGTCATCTGCACCGTCAGCGTCGAAAACGGCGTGCCGCGTTTCCTGAAAGGCCAGGGCCAGGGCTGGCTGACCGCCGAGTACGGCATGCTGCCGCGCGCCACCGGCGAGCGTAACCAGCGTGAAGCGAGCCGTGGCAAGCAGGGCGGTCGCACCCTGGAAATACAGCGCCTGATCGGCCGTTCCCTGCGCGCCGCGCTGGACATGTCCAAGCTGGGCGATGTCACCCTGTACGTCGACTGCGACGTGATCCAGGCCGATGGCGGCACCCGTACCGCGTCGATCACCGGCGCCATGGTTGCGCTGGTCGATGCACTGAAAGTGATCAAGAAGCGCGGCGGCCTGAAAGGCGGCGACCCGCTCAAGCAAATGATCGGTGCTGTCTCCGTGGGCATGTACCAGGGCGAGCCGGTGCTGGATCTGGACTATCTTGAAGATTCCGCCGCCGAGACCGACCTCAACGTGGTAATGACCAGCACCGGTGGTTTCATCGAAGTGCAGGGTACCGCCGAAGGCGCGCCGTTCCAGCCTGAAGAGCTGAACGCGATGCTGGAGCTGGCCAAGAAAGGCATGAACGAGATTTTCGAACTGCAAAAGGCTGCACTGGCCGACTGAGCAGGTTCGTAACCCGCAAGGAGGACGCGATGAGTGATGAGCAAGAGTTGCTGCCCAAGCCGAGCCAGGAGGTTCGCCAATGGGCCATGTTTTGTCATTTGTCCGCCTTGCTGGGGATCTGGATTCCGTTCGGTACGCTGATCGGGCCGCTGGTCCTGTGGCAGATGAAGCGCGAGACCGATCCGTTCATCGACGCCCAGGGCAAGGAAGCGCTGAATTTCCAGATCACCGTGGCGATCGCTTCGATGATCTGCTTTGTGCTGATGCTGTTGATCATCGGGTTCGTATTGTTCGGCCTGCTGGCGATTGCGGCGTTGGTGCTGACGATCATCGGTGGGGTGAAAGCCAACGAAGGTTTCCCCTACCGCTATCCGTTCACCTGGCGGTTGATCAAATAGCATCTTGTCGAAAGATGGGTGTTGGCATAAATAATTTTGCATGTTTAAAAGCCCTGACTTGTCAGGGCTTTTTTGCAACTAAATAAACCTGCTTTGTTTGTAGGAGTATTCTGTCTGCGATGAGTGGTAGAAGATATTTTATATATTCATCCATCTTACATTTTTAGTCACAACTGTAATGCCTTGGTGTTGCCAAAGGTCATTGGCAGCATGAGTTTGTGCTTGTTAAGGTTGTCGCACGTAATATTCCTTCAGAAATATTTCGATATGTTCAAGCCATCGAAGGCTTTTGAATCCCAGTGTTTCCGGTGCTGAACAGTTCACCGGTTCATGAGGCGTATCCAGGGAAAGTTCGCCTCTGAATATATAGCCAAGAATAATCCAGATGATTCAGCTCGATTTTTACGGCACGCTCGTGGCCGCTTCCCTTGTACTTCTGTTGGGGCGTGGTCTTGTTACCCGTGTTGGTGTACTGCGCAATTTCAATATTCCCGAACCTGTTGCGGGTGGCCTGTTGGTTGCTCTGGTGCTTCTGGTTTTGCGAGCGCTCGATATGGAAGTCCGGTTCGATACCTCGTTGCAGGCGCCGCTGATGCTGGCGTTTTTTGCCACTATCGGTCTGAGTGCAGACTTCGCCAGTCTCAAGAGGGGTGGTCGCGTAGTAGGTATATTTCTATTGGCGGTTACCGGCCTCCTGATCCTGCAGAACGCCATGGGCATCGGACTTGCCACAATGCTGGGGCTCGACCCGCTGATGGGGCTGTTGACGGGCTCGATCACGCTGGCCGGTGGTCATGGAACCGGTGCTGCATGGGGAACGGTATTCAGCGAGAAATACGGTCTGGCCTCTGCCTCCGAGTTGGCGATAGCCTCGGCGACATTCGGTCTGGTGCTGGGTGGTCTGATCGGTGGGCCGGTTGCCCGTCTACTTATCAAGCGTGTCGAGGTGCCTGGTTGTCATGTGCAGGAGACGCCGCGTCTACCAAAGGGGTTTGAGCAGCCGAACAAGGAGCGCTCGATCACGCCTTTCTCGTTCATCGAAACCCTTGCACTGATCGCGGTCAGCCTGCTGATGGGCAATCTCCTGAGCGGGCTGTTGCATGGCACGGCGTTCGAATTGCCGACATTCGTTTGTGTCTTGTTCGTGGGTGTCGTGCTGCGCAACGGCCTCTCGGCGTTTGGCGTGTATCAGGTATTCGAGCGTGAAGTTTCGGTGCTGGGCAACGTCAGCCTGTCGCTGTTTCTGGCGATTGCGCTGATGTCGCTCAAACTATGGGACCTGGCAGCGTTGGCGTTGCCGATTTTCATTATTCTGGCCGTGCAGACGCTGGTCATGGCGCTGTTCGCGGTATTCGTGACGTTCAGGGTGATGGGCCGCAATTACGATGCGGCAGTGCTGGCGGCCGGGCATTGCGGTTTCGGCCTTGGTGCGACGCCTACCGCCATCGCCAACATGCAAGCGGTGACGCAGCGTTACGGGCCTTCGCAGATCGCGTTTCTGGTCGTACCGATGGTGGGTGCATTTTTCATCGATATCATCAATGTCATCGTGATCAAGTTGTACCTGGCGCTGCCGTTCTTCGCTGCTGTCTAAAGCATATTCCAGCCTGAGACTGACCCAAAAAAATGCCCGTATCCTGCGATACGGGCATTTTTTCTACTGCGAAACGACGCTTAGATAGTCAGCGTCCAGTCGTAGTCGACGATCAGCGGCGCGTGCTGCGAGAACCGTGGCTGACGCGGCAGGCGTGCACTGCGCACGAAGCGCCGCAGGCCCGGGGTCAGGATCTGGTAGTCGAAACGCCAGCCCAGATTCAGCATCTCGGCCTGTTCGTTGTCCGGCCACCAGCTGTACTGGTCGCCTTCGCGGCTGACTTCGCGCAGGGCATCGACGTAGCCCATGTTGCCGACAATCTCGTCCATCCAGGCGCGTTCTGGCGCCAGGAAGCCCGGAGATTGCTGGCTGTCGCGCCAGTTCTTGATGTCGAGCTTCTGCTGCGCGACGTACAGCGAGCCACAATAAATGTACTCGCGACGTTTGCGCCGCTGTTTATCCAGGTACTTGCCGAAGTCGTCCATGAGCTTGAACTTCTGGTTCAAGTCCTCATCGCCGTTCATCCCCGAAGGGAGCAGCAAGGTGGCAATACTGACTTTGTCGAAATCTGCTTGCAGGTAGCGCCCGTAGCGGTCGGCCGTCTCGAAACCGAGACCGCTGATGACAGCCTTCGGTTGCAACCGCGAATACAAAGCCACGCCGCCTTGGGCAGGGACTTCAGCATCGCAGGCATAAAGGAAGTAGCCGTCCAGTTGGAAGGCTGGGTCATCCAGTTCAAAGGCGGAGGCACGGGTGTCCTGCAGGCAGATGACGTCGGCATTCTGTGCCTGCAGCCAACTGAGCAAACCGCGCTCGACTGCAGCCTGAATACCATTGACGTTCACACTGATGATCCGCATAAATGGCCCCAAAAATCGCGTGCGTGTATGATACACGGCGTCAAGCTAATTAGCTAAATCCGTGGTATTTGGGGTTTTTTTCATGCAAGCGTATCAGCGCGATTTCATTCGTTTTGCCATCGATCGCGGCGTTTTGCGCTTCGGTGAGTTCACCCTGAAGTCCGGGCGCACCAGTCCTTACTTCTTCAATGCCGGCCTGTTCAACTCGGGTTCCGCGCTGGCGCAGCTGGGTCGTTTCTATGCCGCAGCCATCGCCGAGAGCGGTATTCCGTTCGATGTGCTGTTCGGCCCGGCCTACAAAGGCATCCCGCTGGCGGCAACCACTGCCGTGGCACTGGCCGAGCACCACAACCGTGACCTGCCATGGTGCTTCAACCGCAAGGAAGCCAAGGCCCACGGCGAAGGCGGTAGCCTCGTTGGCGCGCCGCTGACTGGCGACGTGCTGATCATCGACGACGTGATCACCGCCGGCACCGCGATCCGTGAAGTGATGCAGATCATCGCTTCCCAGGACGGCGCCAAGGCTGCTGGCGTGCTGATCGCCCTGAACCGTCAGGAGCGCGGCAACGGCGAGCTGTCGGCAATCCAGGAAGTCGAGCGTGATTTCGGCATCCCGGTCATCAGCATCGTGTCGCTGAACCAGGTGCTGGAATTCCTGGCAGACGACCCGCAGCTCAAGCAGCACCTGCCAGCCGTTGAAGCTTATCGCGCCCAGTTCGGCGTCTGATCGCTTCTTCCGGGTAAAAAAAGACCCCGCTCAGCCAGGCTGAGCGGGGTCTCTTTGTTTGCGCTACCGCTTAAGGACGCTTGCGATTGCTGATCAGTGTGCCCACACCGGTGTCGGTGAAGATTTCCAGCAGGATCGCGTTCGGTACGCGGCCGTCGATGATCAGCGAGCTGCCCACGCCGCCCTGAACCGCTTCCAGTGCACAGCGGATCTTCGGCAGCATGCCGCCGTAGATGGTGCCGTCGGCGATCAGGTCGTCGACCTGCTGGGTGCTCAGGCCGGTCAGGACCTTGCCCGACTTGTCCATCAGGCCGGCGATGTTGGTCAGCAACATCAGCTTCTCGGCTTTCAGTGCTTCGGCAACCTTGCCGGCCACCAGGTCGGCGTTGATGTTGTACGACTCGCCGTTCTCGCCCACGCCAATCGGCGCGATCACCGGGATGAAGTTGCCCTTGACCAGCAGGTTCAGCAGTTCGGTGTTGATCCCGACCACTTCGCCCACCTGACCGATGTCGATGATTTCAGGCTGGGTCATCTCCGGGGTCTGGCGGGTGACGGTGAGCTTCTTCGCACGAATCAGCCCGGCGTCTTTACCGGTCAGGCCGATGGCGCTGCCGCCGTGACGGTTGATCAGGTTGACGATGCTTTTGTTGACCTGGCCGCCAAGGACCATTTCCACCACGTCCATGGTCGCCGCGTCGGTCACGCGCATGCCGTCGACGAAGTGGCTTTCGATCGACAGGCGCTTGAGCAGATCACCGATCTGCGGGCCGCCGCCGTGAACCACAACCGGGTTGATGCCGACGGCTTTCATCAAGACGATGTCGCGGGCGAAGCCGGTTTTCAGCTCCTCGCTTTCCATCGCGTTGCCGCCGTATTTGATCACCAGGGTCTTGCCGACATAACGTCGGATGTAAGGCAACGCTTCGGACAGGACCTTGGCGGTTTGGGCGGCGGCTTCGCGTTCGAGGGTCATTCAGGGCTCCGGGTGAATCAGAACGGTAGTTGGAGATCAGGTGCAACGCGTTTCAACTGGGCATGGAACACAGCCTTGATGCGCTGCAATTCAGCCTCGTCATCGGCCTCGAAGCGCAGCACCAGCACCGGTGTGGTGTTGGAGGCGCGCACCAGGCCCCAGCCTTTGGCGTAATCGACCCGCACGCCGTCAATGGTGGTCAGGTCGGCGCCTGGACCCCACTGCGCATCGTGCAGTGCATCAATGATGCTGAATTTGCTCTCTTCGGTCACATGGATATTGATTTCCGGCGTGGAAATATCGTTCGGGAAGGTCGCGAACAGCGTTTCCGCGTCGGATTTTTCCTTGCTGAGGATTTCCAGCAGCCGCGCGGCGCTGTAAATGCCGTCGTCGAAACCGAACCAGCGTTCCTTGAAGAAGATGTGCCCACTCATTTCTCCGGCGAGCAACGCGCCGGACTGCTTCATTTTCTTTTTGATCAACGAGTGACCGGTCTTCCACATTAGCGACTGGCCACCGTATTCCTTGATCAACGAAATCAGGCGACGGGTGCATTTGACGTCGAAGATGATTTCCGCGCCCGGGTTGCGGGCCAGCACATCGCGGGCAAACAGCATCAGCAGACGATCCGGGAACACGATGGTGCCGGTGTTGGTCACCACGCCGACGCGGTCGCCGTCGCCGTCGAAGGCCAGGCCGATGTCAGCCTTGGTTTCCTTGACCTTGGCAATCAGGTCGACGAGGTTCTCAGGCTTGCCCGGGTCCGGGTGATGGTTCGGGAAGTTACCGTCGACTTCGCAGAACAGCGGGATGACTTCGCAGTTCAGTGCTTCGATCAGTTGCGGGGCGATTACGCCGGCCGCGCCGTTACCGCAGTCGACCACGACTTTCAGGCGCCGGGCCAGTTTGATGTCCTGGACGATTTCGGTGGTGTAGCGGTCGAGGATCTCGACCTGGGTCACGCTGCCCTGGCCGCTGCTCAGGTTGCCGCTCTTGATACGCTCGTGCAGAACCTGGATCTGTTCGTTGGCGAGGGTGTCGCCGGCGATCACGATCTTGAAGCCGTTGTAGTTCGACGGGTTGTGGCTGCCGGTGAGCATCACACCGGATTTGCCGGCCAGCACGTTGGCGGCGTAGTACAGCGCCGGCGTCGGCACCAGGCCGACGTCGCTGACGTGGCAGCCGCTTTCGGCGATGCCGCGAATCAGCTCTGCGACCAGTTCCGGGCCGGACAGACGGCCGTCTCGGCCGACAGACACGTTCGGTTCGCCCTGGGCCAGGCTCTGGGAGCCGATGGCGCGACCGATCCAGTAGGCGGTTTCGCCATTGAGGAATTCCGGCACGGTGCCGCGAATGTCATAGGCGCGGAAGATGCTGTCGGGAAGCTTCGGGGCGACTTGGGCGGGGGTGCTCATCTGCGAAAATGCTCCATCTCGAAAGTGGCTGGACACACCGACGACTCATTCGACGGCAAGCTCAAACTGAAGGGTATGACGGCGGTTTTCACAGAGAGTTCGTGGTGTGAAAGGGCCATGACGCCTTGTACGGCGTGGCTTTGGCCTGCCAATGCCTTGATTTTCGGCGCTAAACCTTGCAGATGACATTTTGAATTTCGTGGCAAGCAACACGCACTCGCCACGATGGATTTCTAACCGATCACTTGGTACCGGAATGGCCGAAACCGCCAGCGCCACGCTCGGTTTCGACGAACTCTTCGACCATTTCGAAGTGCGCCTGCACCACCGGTACCAGCACCAGTTGCGCCAGACGCTCGCCGACCGGCATGGTGAATTCGGTCTGGCCACGGTTCCAGCAGGAGACCATCAGCGGGCCCTGGTAATCGGAGTCGATCAGGCCGACTAGATTGCCCAGCACGATGCCGTGCTTATGGCCCATGCCCGAGCGCGGCAGGATCAACGCGGCGAGGTTAGGGTCGCCGATGTACACCGACAGCCCGGTAGGGATCAGCACGGTTTCACCCGGTTTGATCACGATGTCCTCTTGCAGCATGGCGCGCAGGTCGAGGCCGGCGGAGCCCGGTGTGGCGTATTGCGGCAGCGGGAATTCGGTGCCGATGCGTGGGTCGAGGATCTTGGCTTGCAAAGCGTGCATGTAAATTAAACCTGGTTCAGACGTTCGGCGATAAAAGTGACGAGCTGGCGAGCGATCTTGCTCTTGCTGGTCTGGGCGAAAACAGTGGCGTGCAGCCCACGGTCGATGACGCTGCAGGCGTTTTCTTCACTGTTGAAACCGATGCTCGGGTTGGCGACGTCGTTGGCGACGATCAGATCGAGATTCTTGTCCTTCAGCTTGCGTGCAGCGTAGTCGAGCAGGTGTTCGGTCTCGGCGGCGAAGCCGACACTGAACGGACGGTCGGGACGGGTCGCGATGGTGGCCAGGATGTCCGGGTTGCGCACCATTTGCAGGACGAAGCCGTCGCCGCTCGTAGGGTCTTTCTTCAATTTTTGCGGGGCGACGACTTCCGGACGGTAGTCCGCGACCGCCGCCGAGGCGATGAAGATGTCGCAGGGGATCGCGGCTTCACAGGCGGCGAGCATATCGCGGGCACTGACGACGTCGATGCGGGTGACGCGATCTGGCGTCGGCAGGTGCACCGGGCCGCTGATCAGCGTGACGCGGGCGCCGGCTTCCACCGCGGCTTCAGCCAGGGCGAAGCCCATTTTGCCGGAGCTGTGGTTGGTGATGTAGCGCACCGGGTCGATGTTTTCCTGGGTCGGGCCGGCGGTGATCACCACGTGCTTGCCGGTCAGTGCCTGACGCTGGAAGCAGTCCGCCGCGAGCTGGGCCAGATCGGTGGCTTCCATCATGCGGCCCATGCCGACGTCTCCGCAGGCCTGGCTGCCGGAGGCCGGGCCGAAGGTCTTCAGGCCACGGCTTTCAAGGAGTTGCAGGTTGGCCTGGGTCGCCGGGTCGCGCCACATGGCCTGGTTCATGGCTGGAGCGACTGCGACGATGGCGTCGGTGGCCAGCACCAGCGTGGTCAGCAAATCGTTGGCAATGCCTTGGGCCAGACGGGCGAGCAGGTCGGCGGTTGCCGGGGCGATCAGCACCAGATCGGCCCACTTGGCCAGTTCGATGTGGCCCATCGCTGCTTCGGCGGCCGGGTCGAGCAGATCCAGGTGAACCGGGTGGCCGGACAGGGCCTGCATGGTCAGCGGGGTGATGAATTCGCTGCCGCCACGGGTCATGACCACGCGCACTTCGGCGCCCTGATCGATCAGGCGGCGCACAAGGTCGGCGCTCTTGTAGGCAGCAATGCCGCCGCCGACGCCCAGAACGATGCGTTTCCGATACAGCCGCTGCATAGGTCTGCCTTTCATTTCGTTGGTGACATGCGTGGCGAAACCCCCTCCCCAGGGTGAATTCGCCCGCAAAAAAGATGGGCTACGATATCACAGCGACCGCTATGGAACAGCGGCGCCCACAGACAAGGAACGTGTATGAGTATTCGCGATTGGCCGGCGGCGGAAAGGCCGCGGGAAAGGTTGTTGGAACAGGGCTCTGCGAGCCTTTCGGATGCTGAACTGCTGGCGATTTTCCTGCGGACCGGTGTGCCGGGAAAAAGTGCAGTCGATCTGGCGCGGCATCTATTGAATCAGTTTGGCAGTCTGAGATTGTTGCTTGAGGCCGATCAGGAAGCATTCAGCAAGCAATTGGGTCTCGGCCCTGCAAAGTTTGCCCAGCTGCAAGCTGCTCAAGAAATGAGCAAACGACATCTGGCCGAACGTTCACGGCAAAAAACAGCGCTTGAAAACCCACAAGTGGTTCGTGATTACCTCAAAGCCATGCTGCGCCACGAGCCGCATGAGGTCTTCGGTTGCCTGTTTCTGGATTCCAAGCATCAAGTGCTCACCTTCGAGGCTCTGTTTCGAGGCTCGATCGACAACACCGCCGTGCATCCCCGTGAGGTGGTGAAACGTGCCCTGGCCAACAACGCGGCGGCGGTGATCCTGTGCCACAACCACCCGTCGGGAAACACCGATCCCAGCCAGGCTGATCGATTATTGACCAAGCGCTTGCAGAAGACTTT
The DNA here is from genome assembly GCF_040760005.1 of Pseudomonas sp. stari2. NCBI lineage: Bacteria > Pseudomonadati > Pseudomonadota > Gammaproteobacteria > Pseudomonadales > Pseudomonadaceae > Pseudomonas > Pseudomonas sp. Stari2. The sequence continues at coordinate 25,676 of NZ_CP099760.1, read as the reverse complement.
GGAGCTGATCGACGTGCGGGTGCTCGATCATTTCATCGTCGGTGATGGGGAGCCGCTGTCGATGGCGGAGTGTGGCTGGATGTAGCTTGCAGCGACTGCAGTCGCTGCAAGCCGGGGCGGATTATTTGAGGGTGACCTTGGAGTAATCCTGCCGACCGAAGGGGCTCACCGAATAACCCTGCACGTCTTTGCGCGTCAGCGCATACGCCGTCGGATGCGCCAGTGGCAGCCACAACGCCTGCTGCTGGATCTGCGCCTGAGCCTGTTCGTAGAGTTTGGTGCGTACGCCTTGTTCGCTGGTGGTTTTGCCGGCGCTGATCAGCTTGTCCAGATCGGCGTTGCAGTAGCGGGCGAAGTTGGTGCCGGACTTCACCGCCGCGCAGGAAAACTGTGGGGTGAGGAAGTTGTCCGGGTCGCCGTTGTCGCCGGCCCAACCCATGAACAGCAGGTCATGCTCGCCAGCCTTGGCACGACGTATCAGTTCGCCCCATTCGATCACGCGGATTTCCGCCTGAATGCCGATTTCCGCCAGATCCGATTGCAGCAACTGTGCACCGAGGCTCGGGTTCGGGTTGAGCAGGCTGCCGGACGGACGCGTCCAGATTGTGGTCTGGAAACCGTCCTTCAGGCCGGCCTTGGCCAGCAAGGCCTTGGCTTTTTCCACGTCGTGCGGGTAGCCCGGCAGGCTCTTCGCGTAGCTCCAGGTGTTCGGCGGGTACGGGCCGCTGGCAGCTTCGGCGGTGTCTTCGAACACAGCTTTCAGGTAGTTGGCCTTGTCGAAAGCGAGGTTGATCGCCTGACGAACTTCCGGTTTGTCCAATGGCGGATGCTGGCTGTTGATGCCGACGAACGCGGTCATGAACGCGTCAGTCTTTTCGACTTTCAGCGTCGGCTCCTGCTTCGCCGCCTGTACGTCCAGTGGTTTTGGCGACAGGGCAATCTGGCATTCGTTACGCCGCAGCTTTTGCAGGCGCACGTTGGCGTCCGGGGTGATGGCGAAAATCAGCGGGTCCACCGCAGGCTTGCCGCCGAAGTAGTCCGGGTTGGCCTTGTAGCGGATCGAGGCGTCTTTCTGGAAGCGGGTGAAGACGAACGGACCGGTGCCGATGGGTTGGCTGTTGAGCTTGTCGGTCGCGTTGGCCCTCAGCAGCTTGTCGGCGTATTCGGCGGAGTAGATCGAGGCGAAACCCATGCTCAGGGTTGCCAGGAACGTTGAGTCCGGGTGGTCGAGGGTGAAGCGCACGGTCAGCGGGTCGAGTGCGTCGATCTTCTTGATCAGGCTCGGCAGCTGCATCGACTGGGCGTGCGGGAAGCCGCTCTGGGCAACCTTGTGCCACGGGTTGGCCGGGTCGAGCATGCGGTCGAAGCTGAACTTGACGTCTTCGGCGGTCAGTTCGCGGGTCGGCTTGAAGTACTCGGTGGAGTGGAACTTCACCTGCGGGTGCAGTTTGAATATATAAGTCAGGCCGTCGGTGCTGACTTCCCAGCTGTCGGCCAGGCTCGGGACCACTTTGCCGCTGGTGGTGTCGAAGTCCACCAAGCGATTCATCAGCACGTCGGCCGAGGCGTTGGTGGTGGTCAGCGAGTTGTACTGCACCACGTCGAACCCTTCAGGGCTGGCCTCGGTGCAGACGCTCAGGGCGGCGGCCTGGGCCAGTGGACTCAGTAACAGCGGGGCGAAGAGCAGGGGGAGGGCAGCGAGGCGCATGGTCGGCTTCCTTTACAGATCGAAGGCCCATCTGCAAGTGCAGTCTGGAAAAGGCCTACCCTAGTGGTCGCGATTGCAAATGACTATCCCCTTTTCGCATTTTCGGGGCTGCGCGGCTGACGATTTGTCGGAAGAGACGGCAGGAAAAGTCTCGACAGCGGGTATGATCGATTTTCTTCGACGAATGGTAAAAATTGCCGGCAGCCTTTACCCAAGGCGCTTGCAGGCAGGAAAAGCGGCTTTTTAGCCATTCTTTGCACACGGAAAGTTGTTGCTCCGTGGTCTTTCTGGTATAAAGCAGCGCTCTTTTCTAGGGGCCCGGTTCCTTCGCTTGTAGGTGTAGCCGGTAAGACCTCTAAAGAATCGCGGCGCCTGGCGCCACAATGACTAGAGATTAAGCGGCCAACCCATGCCGGGTTGGGCATGTGGTTTTAGAGGGCTGAGGCATGTCTAGAGTATGTCAAGTTACCGGTAAGGGTCCGGTAACCGGGAATAACATTTCCCACGCAAACAACAAAACCCGTCGTCGTTTCCTGCCGAACCTGCAGCATCACCGCTTCTGGGTTGAAGAAGAGAAACGTTTCGTACGCCTGCGCGTTTCCGCCAAAGGCATGCGTATCATCGACAAGCGTGGCATCAGCGTTGTGCTGGCCGAGCTGCGTCGCGACGGCAAGATTTAAGGGAGCTAATCATGCGTGAATTGATTCGTTTGATCTCGAGCGCCGGTACTGGTCACTTCTACACTACCGACAAGAACAAGCGTACTACCCCGGACAAAATCGAGATCAAGAAATATGATCCGGTTGTCCGCAAGCACGTGATCTACAAGGAAGGCAAAATCAAGTAATTGATTTTTCCCGACTTACGAAAAAGGCCCGTATCTCACGATACGGGCTTTTTTTGTTGTCTCGCGAAAGGCCTCAGGCCTTTTGTTCGAAGATCACATAGACCTTGCGGCACGCCTCCAGCACTTCCCAAGTGCCACGGAATCCGGCCGGAATCACGAAGCGGTCACCCACACGCAAGGTCTTGGCATTGCCTTCGCCGTCACGCAGCACCGAAACGCCTTGCAGGATTTCGCAGTATTCGTGCTCGGTGTAATTCACCGTCCACTGCCCAACGGCACCTTCCCACACGCCGACACCCATCTGCCCGCATGGGCTGTCGTATTGATTGAACACCGCCTGCTCGGGATCGCCCTTGAGTACTTTGGCCGGGTCCGGGCGGTAGCGTTCGGCCTGGTCCATGGTCAGGCTGATGTCGACGACGTTCTGGATGTTCATTGTTGTTTTCTCCCGTGATGACGGCGCGGTGGCTTGAAAGGGCCAAAGTCTATGTTGATTAAATTGAACGCCGCAAGGCCGTATGACCGGCTTATGTCAAATATATTGAAACAACCCCGGCCGCTGGTTTAGGGTGGCGGGTGCCTTGGGCCGAAAACAGGCTGGCCGGGCAGAATTCCTGAGAACGCCGGCGAAGATCGCGCGGCGCTCGTATTCAACAAGAGGAGGACACTCGAATGACCACCCTGACTCGTGCCGACTGGGAACAACGCGCCCGCGACCTGAAGATCGAAGGCCGCGCCTATCTCAATGGCGAGTACACCGATGCCGTCTCCGGCGAGACCTTCGAGTGCATCAGCCCGGTCGATGGCCGTCTGCTGGGCAAGATTGCCAGCTGTGACGCCGCCGACGCTCAGCGCGCCGTGGAAAACGCCCGCGCCACCTTCAATTCCGGTGTCTGGTCGCGCCTGGCACCGACCAAACGCAAAGCCACCATGATCCGTTTCGCCGGCCTGCTCAAGCAGCACGCCGAAGAACTGGCCCTGCTCGAAACCCTCGACATGGGCAAGCCGATCAGCGATTCGCTGTACATCGACGTACCGGGTGCCGCGCAAGCCCTGAGCTGGAGCGGTGAAGCGATCGACAAGATCTACGACGAAGTCGCCGCCACCCCGCACGATCAACTGGGTCTGGTAACCCGTGAGCCGGTGGGCGTGGTGGGTGCCATCGTGCCGTGGAACTTCCCGTTGATGATGGCTTGCTGGAAACTCGGACCGGCCCTGTCGACCGGTAACTCGGTGATCCTCAAACCGTCGGAAAAATCCCCGCTGACCGCCATCCGCATCGCCGAACTGGCGGTCGAGGCCGGCATTCCGAAAGGCGTGCTGAACGTGCTGCCGGGCTACGGCCACACCGTCGGCAAGGCGCTCGCTCTGCATAACGACGTCGACACCCTGGTGTTCACCGGTTCGACCAAGATCGCCAAGCAACTGATGATCTATTCCGGCGAATCGAACATGAAACGCGTCTGGCTGGAAGCCGGCGGCAAGAGCCCGAACATCGTGTTCGCCGATGCGCCGGACTTGCAAGCGGCCGCTGAATCCGCTGCCAGCGCCATCGCCTTCAACCAGGGCGAGGTCTGCACCGCAGGTTCCCGTCTGCTGGTCGAGCGTTCGATCAAGGACAAATTCCTGCCGATGGTGATCGAGGCGCTGAAAGCCTGGAAACCGGGCAACCCGCTGGACCCGGCCACCAACGTGGGTGCGCTGGTCGACACTCAACAAATGAACACCGTGCTGTCCTACATCGAGTCGGGCCACACCGACGGCGCCAAACTGGTAGCCGGCGGCAAGCGCATCCTTCAGGAAACAGGTGGCACCTACGTCGAGCCGACGATTTTCGACGGCGTGAGCAATGCGATGAAGATTGCCCAGGAAGAGATCTTCGGCCCGGTGCTGTCGGTCATCGCCTTCGACACGGCCGAGGAAGCGATCAACATCGCCAACGACACGCCTTACGGCCTGGCGGCGGCGGTCTGGACGCAGGACATCTCCAAGGCACACCTGACCGCCAAGGCACTGCGTGCCGGTAGTGTGTGGGTCAACCAGTACGACGGCGGTGACATGACCGCACCGTTCGGCGGCTTCAAGCAATCGGGCAACGGTCGCGACAAATCGCTGCACGCGTTCGACAAATACACCGAGCTGAAGGCGACCTGGATCAAGCTGTAAACCGTTGAGGGAGCCTGCTCAGGCAGGCTCTCGAACGATACAAAGATCCCTGTGGGAGCGAGCTTGCTCGCGAAAGCGGTGTATCAGTCAGCACATTTGCTGAATGTGAAACCGTTATCGCGAGCAAGCTCGCTCCCACAGTGTTTTGTGGTGCACATAAAAATTATCCACAGGAGCGTGGACCATGCGTTGGGCGACGTATTTCGCCGTGTTGGCGTCTGTCTTGAGTGTTGGGCTGGCCCTTGGCGTCAGCATGCCGCTGGTGTCGTTGCGCCTGGAGGGCTGGGGCTACGGCTCGTTCGCCATCGGCGTGATGGCGGCGATGCCGGCCATTGGCGTGTTGCTGGGGGCGAAGATCTCCAGTCATCTGGCGGCGCGCTTCGGTACGGCAAACCTGATGCGTCTTTGCCTCTGGGCCGGGGCATTGTCAATCGGTTTGCTGGCGCTGCTGCCGAGTTATCCGATCTGGCTGGTGCTGCGGCTGATGATCGGGGTGATCCTGACCATCGTCTTCATCCTCGGCGAAAGCTGGATCAATCAACTGGTGGTCGAGCAGTGGCGCGGGCGACTGGTTGCTCTGTATGGCAGCAGTTATGCGCTCAGCCAACTGTCGGGCCCGTTGCTGCTGGGTGCGCTCGGCACCGAGCATGATTACGGTTTCTGGGTGGGCGTCGCTCTACTGATTGCCTCGCCGTTGTTGTTGCTGGGTCGCAGCGGGGCGCCGAGCAGCGAGGCCAGCAGCGTGACCTTCGGCGATCTGTGGGGCTTCAGTCGCGAATTGCCGGCGATTGCCTGGGCGGTGTCGTTGTTCGCCGCGTTTGAGGCGATGATCCTGACCCTGTTGCCTGTGTACTGCCTGCAACAGGGTTTCACGGCGGAAATTGCGCTGGCGATGGTCAGCACCGTAGTGGTGGGCGATGCACTGCTGCAACTGCCCATCGGTGCGCTGGCCGACTACCTGTCGCGGCGCACCTTGTTCGCCGGTTGCGCCGTGGTGCTGATGCTGTCGAGTCTGGCGATCCCGATGCTGATCGACACCCTGCTGATCTGGCCGCTGTGGGTGCTGTTCGGCGCCAGTGCCGGTGGCCTGTTCACCCTGTCGCTGATCCTGATCGGCGAGCGCTACCGTGACGACGCGCTGGTGCGCGCCAATGCGCATGTTGCGCAGCTGTGGGGCGTGGGTTGTCTGATCGGGCCGTTGGCGGCGGGGGCGGGCAGTCAATGGATCAGCGGGCACGCGTTGCCGTGGTTCATGGCGGCCGGGGCGTTCGGGCTGGTGATTCTGCTGTCGCGGCAAGGGGCGTTCGGCAAGGTGCCGGAGCCGGCCTGATGATCCGAACGGGGCGGGCTGCTACAGCATCCGCTCCAGCCCCACCGTGGTGCTGAACCATGCATTGAAGCGCCGCCACCAGCTGCCGGGCTCCTTGGTCAGCGTGTGCATCTGACCGTTGTCCTCGGTAACCCAGACGACTTTCCCGTCCTGCAATTTCGCCTCGTAACTCAACGCCGGCGCCATGCCCTGCAAAGCCAGTTCCCGTATATGGGCAGCCAGCTCGGGGCTGTCCACCAGCACCCCGACTTCGGTGTTCCACAGCACCGAGCGCGGGTCGAAATTGAACGAGCCAATGAACGCTTTTTTCCCGTCGAAGATCATCGCCTTGCTGTGCAGGCTGGAATCCGAGCCGCGAAACGACTTGCTGTAAAACAGATGCGGGCCACTGCCGAAGTTATCCCCAGGCTGGCGCCGCAGCTCAAACAACTTCACGCCATGTTCCAGCAGTGCCTTGCGATACGGCGCATAACCGCCGTGCACCGCTGGTACGTCGGTGGCTTCCAGCGAGTTGGTCAGCAGACTCACCGACACACCCGCATCGGCACGGCCAGTCAGGTAAACCAGCCCCGGCTGGCCCGGCACGAAGTAGGCGGAAATCATCATCAGTTCCTTGCTGACGCCCCGCAGCTCCGGTGCCAGTTGTGTGGTCAGCAACAACTGAGGATCAGGTTTACCGTCCGCCAGCACCTTGCTCGGTGCATCCCACAGCGCCTGGTTCCAGGCCCAGATCAGCTCCCGGCGCCAGATGTCCATGCGCGGGTGGGTGGTGAAGGTCATCAGTTGCTGATACAGCGCGTGATTCTGTTTGCGGGTTTCTTCCAGGGACTCTTCCAGGCGTGTGCGGGTGTTCTGCAGGTCTTTGGCCGAGGGCTTGCTGGTGAGAAATTCGTCGATCGGTTTGCTCAGGGCGCTGTTCCAGTACTGATCGAAACTGTGTCCGAGCTGTTCGGCGACCGGCCCGATGCTGAGCATGTCGATGTCGGTGAAGTTCAGGTTGGGTTCGGCATCGAAGTATTCATCGCCCAGATTGCGCCCGCCGACGATGGCGGCGCTGTTGTCCGCCAGCCACAGCTTGTTGTGCATCCGCCGGTGTTGCTGCGACAGGTTGAACAGCCTACCCGCGGCCCGGGTCACGCCGGTGCTGCGGCCCAGGTGTAGTGGATTGAACAGGCGGATCTGGATATTCGGATGCGCCGCCAGCGTGGCGATGATCAGGTCTAGGCCGTCGCTGGTGGTGTCGTCCAACAGAATGCGCACCCGCACACCACGGTCGGCAGCCTTCAACACTTCTTCCACCAGCATCCGCGTACTGATGCCGTCGTGGACGATGTAGTACTGCAAATCGAGGCTGCTCTGGGCGTTGCGGATCAACTCGGCGCGAGCGGTGAAGGCTTCGGTGCTGTTGGACAGCAGGCGAAAGCCGGACTGGCCTTTGTACGGCGCGGCCTGGGCCTGGATCGAGCGACCGAATACCGATCCGTTGGCTGGCAGGACCTGGCTGGGTTCTCGTGGAGCATCCAGTGAGGCGCACCCGGCGAGCAGCAGGACGAACATCAGTGCGAATGGCAGGGTGTGTCGGGAGCTCAAGTCAGATCGTTCCGGGTGTGGGCGAGGTCAGGAGTATGGCACGGCATTTGTGGCGTGTTATCTGTTCGAAGGTCATGCAATCCGACCCCTGAACCAGAGCGGCTTGTAGCTTATGACTGTCGGAAGGGCGAGAGTTCTTAAACGAATTGAAGATTTTTCCGGCTCACATCAGCTACGTCTTGCAGCGATTTTTCCAGCGCGCAATACACCCTTGCCTTACATCGCTACCGGGAAGCAATCGGAATAATGACAACGCCGATTCTGAGGCAGGAAGTTTCCTGTTTTTCAGCAGAAGAAGCGCAGCTGGCTGTCATCTTTCGATTCTTATGGAGTGAGAATTTTCATGCGCAAGACCTATCGTGCAATAGCTATAGCAGGTGCCCTGTGTCCGTCATTGGTCATGGCTGCTGGTGGGGATCTGAACATCACCGGCACCATCGTGCCGACCTCATGCAAGCCTGCATTCACCGGCGGTAACACGGTCAATCTGGGGAATATTTCTGCTGCCTCTCTGAACCCCGACCGTCAGACCGAGCTGACCAATCACACCATATCCTTGAACGTGACCTGCTCGGCGTCCGCGCCCATGGCGATCAAGGTGCATGACAATCAGGCTCATACTCAACTGCCGGGCATCGTTGTCGATGGAACGGACTGGTCGATGTACATCTACGGAATCGGCTTGGCGCCCGGCGCCAAAAAAATCGGTGGCTACGGGCTGCGCTTCGGGACACCTACGGTCGATGGTCAGCCTTCCATGGTGATGTACAAGCAAGGGAGCATGCCCAACTGGGATAGTCCGGATACGGCAACCCTGGTCGGGAAAAACGTGGAGGGTGGCAACCTGCGCTACTCATGGGGGGCGTCGCTGGCAGCAGGGCCGATGCCAGGGGTCGTGCATACATTTCCCATGACTCTGGTTCCGGTCGTCGGCCCTTCGCAGAACCTGGATCTCAGCAATTACATACCTCTAAAAGGGTCGGCGACGTTCGAGTTGCTCTACCTCTGAGGAGGATTGCACGGCTGCCCTCAAGGCAGGGCAGACAGTGTTGCACTCCTGCGCAGGGACATTCGACAGGCTTCGGCTTCTTGCGAAGCCTGTCATTTTCCAATCAAAACAATCGGCTGGCTCGCGGTCTGGCGTGAGTGCCGGCTGCGCGCTCGCCTGTGGACAACAATATGAATGCCTTTGTGCGCAATGCCATTGTCGGTGTGTGGCTGGTCGGTTCTTGGATGCCCGTCCTTGCCCGAGCGACGGGAATGGTTCCAGAGACGCCGGTCGTGGTACTGGACGAAGCGGTGGGTGAAGCGGGGATCAATGTACTCAATAGCGAGCCGCATCCGGCGCTGTTGCACACCACTATCGAAGATGTGCCGCAGGATACCGAGTCATTGCTGTTGCTGACGCCGCCGGTCAGTCGGGTCGAAGCCGGTGCAACCCAGCGTGTGCGGTTCATCCTGCGTAGCGCCGAGCCATTGAAAACCGAGCGTCTCAAGCGCGTGGTATTCGAAGGCATCGCGCCACAGGACTCGTCAGGCCAGGCTCAGGTCAGTCTGAGCGTGCGCCAGAATATTCCGGCGATTCTGCGCCCGGCGAACTTGCCGATTGACCGCGAGCCGTGGAGGCATTTGCGATGGACGCAAAAAGGCGTCGAAGTGCAGGTGCGCAACCCCAGTCCGTACGTCGTACGGTTGGGTCACTCTGTGATGTTACTGCCGGTGCAGCGGGAGCTGGATCTGGGGCGCACTTATCTGCTGCCCGGCGAAACACTCACGCTGAGCGGGACCGCTGAAGGGGCACCCCCGGCGACACAAGTGCGGCTGTTTCCGGTGACCACCTACGGTTTTGCGATCGCGCATTTTGATGCCCCGCTGGGGCGGGATTGATGTTTGCGCTTTGGTATGGCGGTCTCTTGTTGATGGGCACCCTTGGCTATTCGTCAAGCCATGGCGCAGAGCCGGTCAGGGTGGAATTCAATCAGGATGTGCTCAAGTCGCGTGGGCTGGATCCGCGCCTGGCTGAGTATTTCAGTCTGGCGCCGCGTTTTCGCGAGGGTGCGCAGGCGGTAACGCTATCGGTCAACGGCGTGGCGAAGGGGCGGTTACAGGTGACGTTCGATGCTGAGGGTGAATTGTGTTTTACACCGTCGCTGCTCGAGCGTGGCGGCATCAGAGACCAGGAGCACGTCGAGTCTTACGCAGAGCCGGGATGCGAGTTGTTCGCCCGGCGTTTTCCGGACTCCGTGGTACAAGCCGACCCGTCCCGTGAACTCATCGCGCTGCTGGTGCCCACCGCCGCGCTGCTGCCCGACAGTCCGCCCCGGCACAGCTTCGTCAACGGTGGTACGGCAGGGCTGTTCAATTACGACGCGTTGTTGCTCGGTAGTCGTTATGCCGGGCACTCCTCGCAGTATCGCAGCCTTAACACGGAAGTCGGCTTGAACGCGGTGGACTGGTCTTTTCGTACTCGCCAGGCCTACACCGGTTTCGATGGACAGGGGCGCGTCGATCACTTGTATGCCTACGCTTCGCACACATCCGAACACTATCGGGCCAATCTGCAGTTGGGGCAGTTGAACATGGTTTCACCACTTTTCTCCGGTGAGGCCTTCAATGGTTTCCAGGTACAGCCAGAATTGGCACTGATGGAACTGGACGAGGACAGTTCCAGTGCCAGAGTCGAGGGTATCGCCTATTCCTCCGCGCGGATCGAAGTGGCCCAGAACGGCGCGTTGATCTATACGACGGTGGTGCCTGCCGGCCCCTTCACTCTGGTGGGTTTGCCGCTGCTCAGTCAGAGCGTGGATCTGGAGGTAACGGTGCACGAAGAAGATGGCCAGCAGCGGCGCTTTCTTGTGCCTGCGTCCCGGTTGCGCGGTGCGATGCCTGGCCGGACTCCCGGCTATGCACTGGCGGCGGGCAGGGTGCGGCGATACACCGGGGATGAACGGGATGCGCCGTCGTTTGCCGCTGCCAGCAGGGACTGGCGGCTTGGCCCGCGCTGGCAGGCTACGGGCGGCGCAATGCTCGGCACGGGCTATCAGTCGCTGGGGTGGGCGATGCAAGGGGCCGTCGGTGATCGACTGGTACTGGGTGGTCGTCAGGTCATTTCCCGGGCGCAGGATCACGCGCTGTCCGGTACACAGTTGCAGTGGACGGCCAACGGGTTGCTCGATGAAGGGCTGTCGGCCAGTCTGACGCTGACACAGCAGACACAGGGTTTCCGGACGCTTTCGGATACCACTTGGGATTCGCGCAACGATCAGCCTTACCGGCGGGTGCGCAATCAATTGGCGGCGAGCCTCAGCGCCAGTAGCCCGACACTGGGCGGTTTTTCCGCCAGCTACTCGCGGTACTCCATGTTTGAGGGCATCGCGACTTCACGGGTCGCTTTCGCCTGGTCGCAGAATGTGCGCCGGGCCAATCTGACGTTGACCCTGGAGCGCGACGTTGCCGGTTACGAGGATGACGCTCGCGGTACGGCGGTCTATTTGAGTGTCGGCGTGCCGTTGGGCGCGCGTCGCACGTTGCGCGGTGATGTGCGTAATGACTCGATCAGTGGCACTCGCAGCGGTCTGCAATTCAATGAACAGCTCAGCGATACCCTGGCCTACAGCGTCGGCACCGAGCGTTCCGATGGCGGGGTGGCCGGGTATAACGGGCGGGTCAATCTGTTGCCTCGTTACAGTCAGCTGGACACGGGTTACTCGCGTAGCGGTGCCGGCGACCAGAGCTATGACGTCGGTCTGCGTGGCGGTGCGTTGCTGCATGCTGAAGGCGTGACCTTCTCGCCCTATCCATTGCGCGACACTTTTGCCTTGCTCAAGGCGGGCGACAGTGCGGGGATAAAACTCAACACACCGCGCGGCCCTGTATGGACCGACTTCGCAGGCCGTGCCGTGGCGGCCAGTTTGCCGGCCTACAGCAAGGGGCGGGTGGAGCTCGACACCGTGAGTCTTGCGCGCAATGTCGATGTGCACAACGCTTATCAAGAGGTCGAAGCCGGACGAAACGCCGTACCGCAACTGGCCTTCGACATCGTGACCACCCGGCGTGTGCTGTTGCAGGCTCACACGGCGGACAATGGTTTGCTGCGCAAAGGCGTCGGTGTGTTCGACGCACAGGGCCGGTATATCACCAGCGTGCTGGAGGACGGGCGGATTTTTCTGTCAGACGTTCAGCCCGACCTTCAATTGCACGTGTTGATGCCGGACGGTCAGCGCTGTCGTCTGGAGTTCGCCCTGAGCGAGGAGCGCGACCTCGACGCGTTGTACGAAGCTGCGCAGGCCACCTGTCGAACCGTTTGAACAAGGAAAACATCATGCATGGATTGAAACCGGGAACGTTATGCGGGTGGTTGTTGAGCACAATGAGCTTCATGGAGCCGGCGCAGGCGAACTCCGGATGCGCTGTCAGGCTTGGTCCGTCCGCCATCGATTTTGGCGCGGCCACGCGCGGGCAATTGTTGGCGCAGTCAGCGCCGGGGGATGCATTGAGTCTTGGTCTGCGTCGAGTGCAGGTCAATGTCCAATGCGAGCGACTCGGTCCGTTACGACTGGAGCTGATCGGGCCGGCAGCCGATGCCGCGCAATACCGCTTCGGTCCTGGCACTCTCAAAGTGCGCGTAGTGGCGGTGCGGGTGGACGGAAAACCGGCGCAATGGCTCAGCGAGGGAGACGGACCGGATGCGCATCTCCTGCGCCCGGGAGTCCGCCTGATACCTGCGCTCGCAGGCGTAGGTATTGAGGGCCTGAACATGGAAGTCGAGCTCGAACTGGACGCTCGAATTCCATCAGCTGCGAGCCGGGTCAGCGACCTGACTCGACTCGAGACCGAGCTGGGGTTTCGTATGCGTTGAGAGACGTCAGAGGTCGTGGCTTTCAGCCAGAAGCCTGATTGCCGTCGCGCCGACCTTGCGCACCGCGTCTTCGATCTGCGGCGTCGGTTTGGCCGCGTAGTTCATGCGCAGGCAATTGCGGTACTTGCCCGAGGCCGAAAAGATGCTGCCGACGGCAATCTGTACGCCCTGATCGTGCAGCGCACGATTCAGTTTCAGGGTATCGAAACCTTCCGGCAATTCGACCCAAAGCATGAAGCTGCCCTGCGGGCGGCTGGCGCGGGTACCGGCCGGGAAGTATCGCGTCACCCAATCGATCATCACGTCGCGATTACGCTGATATTGAGTGCGCATCCGCCGCAAATGCGGTTCGAAGTGCCCGGCTTTCAGAAACTCGGCGATGGCGATCTGCGGTTGCGGTGCGGTAGAGCCGGTGCTGATGTATTTCATGTGCAGCACCCGCTCGAGGTATCGGCCCGGCGCGACCCAACCTATACGTAGCCCCGGCGCGAGGGTCTTGGAAAACGAACTGCACAGTAAGACGCGGCCATCCTCGTCGAAGGATTTGATCGTGCGCGGACGCGGATAGGTGTAGGCCAGTTCGCCATACACGTCGTCCTCGATGATCGCCACGTCGAAGCGCTGCGCCAGCGTCAACAGCGCGCGTTTGCGCGACTCCGGCATGATGTAGCCGAGGGGGTTGTTGCAGTTGGGCGTGAGCTGGATGACCTTGATCGGCCATTGCTCCAGCGCCAGTTCCAGGGCTTCGAGGCTGATGCCGGTGAGCGGGTCGGTGGGGATTTCCAGGGCTTTCATGCCCAGCCCCTTGAGGGTCTGCATGGCGCCGTGAAAGCTTGGCGAGTCCACCGCGACGATATCGCCGGGCTCGCAGATCGCGTGAATGCTGGTGGACAGCGCTTCATGGCAACCGGTGGTGACTACCAGATCGCTGGCGCTCAACTGGCAGCCGGAATCGAGCATCAGCCGGGCGATCTGTTCGCGTAGTTCGAGGGTGCCGTGAATGTTGTCGTAATACAGACCGGGCATGTCCTGACGGCGGCTGATACGGGCCAGCCCGCGCAGCAGCGGTTTCATCGTCGGCGACGAGATGTCCGGCATACCGCGACCGAGCTGCACCACGTCCTTGCGCGGCACCGCACGAATCAGTTCCAGCACCTGATCCCACTGGGAAATCTCCACCGGACGCTGGGCCGGGCGCCCGACCGCCGGCAATTCCGGCAACTCACGACCGACCGGCACGAAGTACCCGGATTTAGGCTTTGGCGTGGCCAGGCCGCTGTCTTCCAGCATTCGATAGGCCTGCTGCACCGTGCTGAGGCTGACCCCATGTTCTACGCTCAAGGCGCGCACCGACGGCAGGCGATCACCAGGACGGTAGAAGCCTTGTTCGATGCGGGTGCCGAGCAACTCGGCGAGGTTCACATACAGGGTCATGGCACTGCCTCGATGCAGGTGATTCGAAAAACCAGTACAGATGCGGCGTAAATCGACAATTCAGTCCCGGAGACAGCAAATCTGTATGGAAATAATACAGATGTGTTGAATCTGTAATGCTTTTGTCGGCCCGCGCATCATGGAATCTCTGGCTACCCAAGTAAACAGGAGCGACAAAAATGAACGGCTTGAGCGATGTGCGGCTGACGTTACACAGTCAGGAACTGGAGGCAGGGCAACAGGACAGGGCGCGCAACGAGATGCTGCGCAACGCGCCGTCCGGCCTGAGTCGCTGGGGCCTGTTCTGGCATCGTCTGCACACGCGCAAGGCGTTGCTGGGGCTGACGCCGGAGCAGCTCAAGGATGTCGGGCTGACCCGGGAACAGGCGCTGGAGGAGGGATTGAAGCCGTTCTGGCGGATCTGAGATCTGTATCAGGATCGTTCCCACGCAGAGCGTGGGAACGATCTCACAGCGAAATCTCAGACCAGCTCTTTAAGGCGATGCCACAACATCCCCAACGCCAGTAATGGCGAGCGCAAATGCTTGCCGCCGGGGAAGGTGATGTGTGGCACTTTGGCGAACAGGTCGAAGCCACCGCTGTGCTGGCCGCTGATGGCCTCGGCCAGCAACTTGCCCGCGAGGTGCGTGGCATTCACGCCGTGACCGGAATAGGCCTGGGCGTAATACACGTTCGGCTGGTCGGCGAGCCGGCCGATCTGCGGCAGACGGTTGGCACCGATGCCGATCATCCCGCCCCACTGATAATCGATTTTCACTGACGCGAGCTGCGGGAACACTTCCAGCATCTTCGGCCGCATGTAGGCGCCGATGTCCTTCGGGTCACGCCCCGAGTAATGACAGGCGCCGCCGAACAACAGGCGACGGTCCGCCGAGAGACGATAGTAATCCAGCGCCACCCGCTGGTCGCAGACCGCCATGTTCTGCGGCAACAGGGCGTGGGCCTGTTCTTCGCTCAGTGGTTCGGTGGCGATGATGTAGCTGCCGGCCGGCAGCACCTTGCCGCTGAGTTGTGGATTCAGATTGTTGAGATAGGCATTGCAGCCAAGTACCAGGGTTTTCGCCCGCACCGAGCCTTGCGCGGTGTGCACGCGGACTTCGGGGCCGTAATCGATGCGGGTCACCGCCGATTGCTCGAACAGCTTCACCCCCGATTGCTGCGCCGCGGCGGCTTCGCCGAGTGCCAGGTTCAGCGGGTGCAAATGACCGGAACCCATGTCGATCAGGCCGCCGACGTAGCGTCTGGAGCCGACCACGGTGTGCATCTCGTTCGCCTGCAACAGACGTGTTTCATGGCGATAACCGAGGCTGCGCAGCTCTTCGGCGTCTTCGGCAAAACCTTCCAGGTCGGAGGGTTTGTTGGCGAGGTCGCAGTAACCCCAGGTCAGGTCGCAGGGGATCTGAAATTTCTCGACGCGTCGGCGGACGATTTCCACCGCTTCCAGGCCCATAAGTTTCATCTGCCGCACGCCGTCGGCGCCGATCACGTTGGCGAACTGATCGAGGCCGTGACCGACCCCGCGAATCAGTTGTCCGCCGTTGCGGCCGCTGGCGCCCCAACCGATCCGGTGGGCTTCCAGCAGCACCACGCCCAAACCCCGTTCAGCCAATTCCAGCGCGGTGTTCAGCCCGGAAAAACCGCCACCGACCACGCACACGTCGGCGATCAGTTCACCTTGCAGCACCGGATGGTCGGGTTGCGGCAGGCTGCTGGCGGCGTAGTAAGAGGCAACGTGGTGCTGGCTCGCGGAGGTGTGGGCGCGGGCATTCATGGGCGTCATCCTGAGCGGGTGTCGAGAAAATTTGACGGAGCATAAGCCGCAGGCCCGAGGCCGGGCAACATTGGTCGGCCCGTGGTGTCTGGAACACGGCTTTTGCGGCACAATTGCCGCCTATTTCGCCCCGGTTAATGCTGCAATGAGCTGCAACAGTCAGAAAATCCGCACCCTGCGTCAGCAGATTCCCACGTTCGAGTGCGTGCCGGGCTGCCATGACTGTTGCGGGCCGGTGACCACCTCACCCGAGGAAATGTCCCGCCTCCCGCGCAAGACCCGCGCCGAACAGGACGCGGCCATGGAAGAGCTCAACTGTGTGCACCTGGGGCCGAACGGCTGCACGGTGTATGACGAGCGGCCACTGATATGTCGGTTGTTCGGCACCACCCAGACCCTGCCGTGCCCCAACGGCCGGCGGCCGGTGGAGCTGATTCACCCGAGGGTCGAGAAGCAGGTGTTCGAGTACATGGCGGAAAACCGACAGGTGCTGGTCTGAGCGCTCAGTCCGGAATCGGCAGGCTCAGGCTCTCTTTCACTTCTTCCATCACGATGTAGCTCTTGGATTCGCGCACGTGGGGCAGCTTCAGCAGGATGTCGCCCAGCAGCTTGCGGTACGAGGCCATCTCGGAAATCCGCGCCTTCACCAGATAGTCGAAATCCCCTGACACCAGGTGGCATTCCAGCACGTGGGGCAATTTCAGCACCGCACGTCGGAACTCTTCGAAAGTATCGCCGGATTTGTAGTCGAGACTGATCTCGACGAACACCAGCAGACTACCCTTCAAGTGCTGCGGATTCAGGCGGGCGTTGTAGCCCATGATGATCCCCTCACGCTCCAGGCGTCGCACCCGCTCGGTGCACGGTGTGGTGGAGAGCCCGACCTTCTCGCCCAGTTCAGTGAATGAAATCCGCCCGTCCGCCTGCAGGATCCGCAAGATGTTGCGGTCGATCTTGTCCAGCTCACGTTTGGTCTGAGTGTTGGTACGCATAGGGGATGCGCCTCCGTGAAAAGGGTTTTTGCCGAGAATTGTCGCCAAATATAGGCGCTTATACAGTGAAAAGCACTGGCGAATCTTTTTTACACTGCGCGCATCATTGCTCTAACAACAGACGTACGCGGCACGCCGCGAGAGGGATACAAAAATGCGCGTTATGGTCTTGGGTAGCGGCGTCATCGGTACCGCCAGTGCTTACTATCTGGCCCGTGCCGGGTTTGAAGTGGTGGTGGTCGATCGGCAGCCAGCCGCGGCCATGGAGACCAGCTTCGCCAACGCAGGCCAGGTCTCGCCGGGCTATGCCTCGCCGTGGGCTGCGCCGGGCGTTCCCCTCAAGGCCATCAAATGGCTGCTGCAACGCCACGCGCCGCTGGCGATCAAGGCCACCGCCGACATCGACCAATACCTGTGGATGGCGCAGATGCTGCGCAACTGCACCGCCAACCGTTACGCGGTGAACAAGGAGCGCATGGTGCGTCTGTCCGAGTACAGCCGCGACTGCCTCGACGAATTGCGCGCCGAAACCGGCATTGCCTACGAAGGCCGCAGCCTGGGCACCACCCAGCTGTTCCGCACTCAGGCCCAGCTTGATGGCGCCGCCAAGGACATCGCCGTCCTGAAAGAATCCGGTGTGCCGTTCGAAGTGCTTGACCGCGCCGGTATTGCCCGCGTCGAGCCGGCCCTGGCCAGCGTCACCGATATCCTCGCCGGTGCCCTGCGTCTGCCGAACGACCAGACCGGCGACTGCCAGATCTTCACCACCCGCCTCGCCGAAATGGCCGTGAATCTGGGTGTGGAATTCCGCTTCGGCCAGGACATCCAGCGCCTCGACTTCGCCGGTGACCGCATCAACGGCGTGTGGATCGACGGCAAGCTGGAAACCGCCGACCGCTACGTGCTGGCCCTCGGCAGCTACTCGCCGCAACTGCTCAAGCCGCTGGGTATCAAGGCCCCGGTTTACCCGCTCAAGGGTTACTCGCTGACCGTGCCGATCACCAACCCGGCCATGGCCCCGACTTCGACCATTCTCGATGAGACCTACAAGGTCGCGATCACCCGTTTCGACAACCGCATCCGCGTCGGCGGCATGGCGGAGATCGCCGGTTTTGACCTCTCGCTGAACCCGCGTCGGCGCGAAACCCTGGAGATGATCGTCAACGACCTTTATCCTCAGGGCGGTAATCTGGCCGAGGCGAGTTTCTGGACCGGCCTGCGTCCAACCACGCCGGACGGCACTCCGATTGTCGGCGCCACCCCGTTCAAGAACCTGTTTTTGAACACCGGTCACGGCACGCTCGGGTGGACCATGGCATGCGGTTCCGGTCGCTTGCTGGCTGACCTGATGGCGAAGAAAAAGCCGCAGATCAGCGCCGAAGGCCTCGATATTTCCCGTTATGGCAACAAGATCCAGGAGTCCGCAAAGCATGGCAATCCAGCGCCAGCTCACCAATGAGCGCATGAGTCAGATCGTCAGCCACAACGGTACGGTGTATCTGTCCGGGCAGGTCGGCGATGACTTCAACGCCGGGGTCGAACAACAGACCCGCGACGTACTCGCCAATATCGAGCGTCTGCTGGACCTGGCCGGCACCGATAAACAGCATCTGCTGTCGGCAACGATCTACCTGAACGACATCGAGGCGCACTTTGCCGGCATGAATTCGGTGTGGGATCAGTGGCTGCCCAAAGGTGCAGCACCGGCCCGTGCCACTGTCGAAGCGAAGATGGCCAAGCCGAGCATTCTGGTGGAAATCTCTATCGTTGCCGCGCTGCCGTAACCTTGTTGTAAAGATCCCTCTCCCGGTACTGTTGGCGGTTCACGCCGCCAGCCAGCGCCGGTTTTTATTCCCATGACCGCCAAGAAGTCTGCTGCCATGCGTCCTGCCCGTGCCCTGATCGATCTAGAAGCCCTGCGTCACAACTACCGTCTCGCCCGTGAAGTGACCGGTGCCAAGGCACTGGCGGTGATCAAGGCCGATGCCTACGGTCATGGCGCTGTGCGCTGCGCCCAGGCGTTGGAGGTCGAAGCGGATGGCTTTGCTGTAGCGTGCATCGAAGAAGCCCTGGAGTTGCGTGCCGCCGGGATTCGTGCGCCGGTGCTGTTGCTTGAAGGCTTTTTCGAGGCCGATGAGCTGGCGCTGATCGTCGAGCATGATTTCTGGTGCGTGGTGCATTCGCTGTGGCAGCTCGAAGCGATCGAGCAGGCGTCCCTGAGTAAACCGATCACCGTATGGCTGAAGCTTGATTCGGGCATGCACCGCGTTGGCTTGCATCCGAAGGATTATCCGGCGGCTTACCAGCGTTTGCTGGCCAGCGGCAAAGTGGCGAAAGTCGTGCTGATGAGCCACTTCGCCCGGGCCGATGAACTGCATGAGCAGAGCAGTGCCGATCAGGTTGCCGTATTCGAGGCTGCGCGTCAGGGCCTGGCGGCCGAAGTCAGCCTGCGCAACTCGCCGGCGGTGCTGGGCTGGCCGCAGATTCACAGCGACTGGGTGCGCCCGGGCATCATGCTCTACGGCGCCACCCCGTTCGAAGAAGCCAACGCCGTGGCCGAGCGCCTGCAACCGGTGATGACCCTGGAATCGAAAGTCATCAGTGTGCGCGAACTGCCGGCCGGCGAACCGGTGGGTTACGGCGCAAAATTCATCACCGACAAACCGATGCGCATCGGCGTGGTCGCCATGGGTTACGCCGACGGTTATCCGCGCCAGGCGCCGACCGGCACCCCGGTGCTGGTGGCCGGCAAACGCAGCCGCATTCTTGGCCGCGTGTCGATGGACATGCTCTGCATCGACCTGACCGACGTGCCGCAAGCAGGTCTGGGTTCGACCGTCGAGCTGTGGGGCAAGAACATCCTCGCCAGCGACGTGGCGAAGTGGGCGGACACCATTCCGTACCAGATTTTCTGCAACCTGCGTCGGGTGCCAAGGCTCTATTCCGAGGGTTGAAGCCAGGGCCGGGCCCAAGTGTTGTAAATACTGAACGCTGTCGCCATGATAACGCTCAATATTTCTACAACACTCAGGAGGCCCAAGCCTTGGACGTCGGTGAACGACTGCAATCGATCCGCAAGCTCAAAGGGCTTTCCCAGCGTGAACTCGCCAAGCGCGCGGGCGTCACCAACAGCACCATATCGATGATCGAAAAGAATAGCGTCAGCCCTTCGATCAGTTCGTTGAGGAAAGTGCTGGGCGGGATTCCCATGTCCATGGTCGAGTTCTTTTCCGAAGAAATCCTCCAGGAAAAACCGACTCAGATCGTCTACAAGGCCAACGAGCTGATCGACATTTCCGACGGCGCCGTGACCATGAAACTGGTCGGCCGTGCCCACCCGAGTCGGGCCATCGCGTTTCTCAACGAAATCTATCCGCCGGGCGCCGACACTGGCGAAGAAATGCTCACCCATGAAGGCGAGGAAACCGGGATTCTGGTGGAAGGGCGTCTGGAACTGGTGGTGGGCCTTGAAACTTTTATTCTCGAAGCCGGCGACAGCTACTACTTTGAAAGTACCAAGCCGCATCGATTCCGTAATCCGTTTGACGCACCGGCGCGACTAATCAGCGCAGCCACGCCGGCGAATTTTTAAACCGAGAGACGCCAGGCCACTGCGGCAAAGGTGTCCGAACTGTTTGACCGATGCGCAACAAGACCCCTTTAACTTTGGGGTTGTTTCAGTGTGGCGGGCTACCCGCTATACTTGCGCCCGCCTGCGAACCGTGGCCGCAGGCGTGAATAGCCACCATTGAGGGTGAACGCGTGAATCTAATTATGAAAATGCTGGCTGCACCAGCAACCGTACTGGCCCTCTGGGCTGTCAGCGCTCAAGCTGCGACGAATGACGACATTGCCAAACGCCTCGAGCCTGTCGGCCAGGTGTGTGTTCAAGGGCAAGAGTGCAAGGGGATGGAAGTCGCTGCTTCGGCAGGCGGCGGTGGTGGCGCCAAGACGCCGGACGAAGTGATTGCCAAACATTGCAACGCTTGCCACGGCACCGGCCTGCTGGGTGCGCCGAAAATCGGTGACACAGCGGCCTGGAAAGACCGCGCCGATCATCAGGGCGGCCTCGACGGCATCCTCGCCAAGGCGATTACCGGTATCAACTCCATGCCGCCGAAAGGCACCTGCGCCGACTGCTCGGATGACGAGCTGAAGGGTGCGATCCAGAAAATGTCCGGCCTGAAATAAGCCGCGCTTCTGACGAAAAAAACCGTCTTCGGACGGTTTTTTTGTGCCTGCGATTCAGGCTCGAGGCTGTTCATTGCAGCAAACAACCGGCAATCTCGGTCGTACCCCTATTCACGGAACGGGCAGGAGGCTTCAGATGGTGCAGTTGTGTTCGATCGAACAGGCAGTGGACGACGTACTGGCGCGGTTGCCGGCGCATATCCACATGGGCTTGCCGCTGGGGCTGGGAAAACCCAATCCCTTCGTCAACGCGCTGTACCGGCGGCTGGCCGGATTGCCCGAACGGCAACTGACGATCTACACCGCGCTGTGTCTCGGCCGTCCAGCGTTGGGGGACGGTTTGCAGAAGCGCTTCATCGAGCCCTTCGTCGAACGGGTGTTCGGTGATTACCCGGAGCTGGAATTCCTCGCCGACCTGCGCCGCGACAGCCTGCCGGGCAACATCCGCATCGAACAGTTCTTCATGCAGCCCGGCAGCCTGCTCAACAGCGCGCCGGCTCAGCAGGACTACGTCAGCAGCAACTACAGCCATGCCGCTCGCGACATCAACGCCGCCGGGTTGAACCTGGTGGCGCAGTTGCTCGCCAGCAGCAGCGAACATCCCGATCGCGTGAGCCTGAGCTGCAACCCGGACATCACCCTCGACCTGTTCCCGATGATCGCCAAACGTCGGGCAGCGGGGGAGACCATTCTGCTGGTCGGTCAGGTGCACACCGAGCTGCCGTACATGCCGGGCGATGCCGAAGTCGACATCGATACTTTCGACCTGCTGATCGACGAGAAGGACAGCAGCACGCTGTTTTCCACACCGAACATGCCCGTCGGCTTTCAGGATCATTTCATCGGTCTGCACGCCAGTACGCTGGTGCGCGACGGCGGCACCTTGCAGATCGGCATCGGCTCGATGGGCGATGCCCTGACCGCTGCGTTGCTGGCGCGGCAGGCCGACAATGCCGGCTACCGTGAGTTGCTGGCCGATGTGAACCTCAGCCAGTGGGCGCAACTGATCGAACGCGAAGGCGGGGTCGAGCCATTCGCCAAAGGGCTTTACGGTTGCAGCGAAATGTTCGTCAACGGCCTGCTGGTGCTGGCGGACGCCGGGATCATCCGGCGCAAGGTCTACCCGGACGTGCAGACCCAGGAACAGGCCAATGCCGGTACCCTCGACGAGGCGGCGCAAACCGACGGTATTTCGGTGCACGGCGGCTTCTTCCTCGGGCCGCGCAGTTTCTATGAGCGACTGCGTGAGCTGCCCCACAGTAAACGCCTTGAATTCAACATGACTCGCATCAGTTACATCAACGAGCTGTACGGTCAGGAAGAACTCAAACGCCTGCAACGCATTGATGCGCGATTCATCAACACCGCATTCACCATGACCCTGCTCGGGGCCGGGGTGTCCGATCAGTTACAGGATGGCCGGGTGCTCAGCGGCGTCGGCGGGCAATACAACTTCGTCGCCCAGGGCCATGCGCTGCACGATGCGCGATCGATTTTGCTGCTACGCAGCTGGCGCGAATCCGGCGGCGATGTCAGTTCGAACATTGTCTGGGAATATGGCCATTGCACGATTCCCCGGCACCTGCGCGACATCGTGGTCACCGAGTACGGCATCGCCGATCTGCGCGGCAAGTCGGATGCGGTTGTGATCGAAGCGTTGCTCAATATCAGCGACTCACGCTTCCAGCAGGGCTTGATCGAGCAGGCGCAGAAGGTCGGCAAGCTGCCGAAGGATTTCCGTCTCGATCCGCGCTTTACCGACAACACCCCGCACCGCTTGCAGGCGATTGCCGCACGGCATCCGAACCTGTTTCCGGAGTATCCGCTGGGCTGCGATTTCACTGAGGTCGAGAAGGATCTACTGCGGGCGCTGAACTGGCTGAAGAGCAAGTTCAAGCTGACGGAGATTCTGGAGTTGGGCAAGGCCGCGCTGGATGCGCCGGATGCGGTGTTGTACCCGGAGCACTTGGCGCGCATGCAGCTCACTGATCCGGAAGGTCTGAAGGAAGACCTGTTTCAGCGGTTGCTGCTCACTGGGCTGAAGGCCACTGCGCAATAACTGTCCATCCCAAAACCAACTGTGGGAGCCAGCAAACTGGCTCCCACAGAAGTCCTGCGGTGTTGCGGGTTACTCGATGAAAGTCACCACGCCATCCTTCAGCGACTTCACGCGAGCCAGCGACTCGACGCGGTAACCCTGGGAATCCAGCTCTGCACGGCCGCCCTGGAACGACTTCTCGATCACGATGCCCAGGCCCGCCACGGTGGCGCCGGCCTGCTTGATGATCGAAATCAGCGCCTGGGACGCCTTACCGTTGGCCAGGAAGTCGTCGATGATCAGCACGCGGTCGCTGCTGGTCAGGTGACGCGGGGAAATGGCCACGGTGCTTTCGGTTTTCTTGGTGAACGAGTAAACGGTCGCCGACAGCAGGTTTTCAGTCAGGGTCAGGGACTGTTGCTTGCGGGCGAAGATCACCGGCACGCCGAGATTCAGACCGGTCATGATCGCCGGGGCGATGCCCGAGGCTTCGATGGTGACGATCTTGGTGATGCCGGAATCCTTGAACAGCGAGGCGAATTCGTCGCCGATCAGCTTCATCAGGGCCGGGTCGATCTGGTGGTTCAGGAAGGCGTCGACCTTCAGGACCTGGTCGGAAAGCACGATGCCTTGTTCGCGGATTTTCTGGTGCAATGCTTCCATGAAGCTGTCCTCATTTGACGCTTTGTGCGCCGAAGGTCTAGTAAAAAGTGGTCAATTCTAGCGCTTTAACATCGCGCGTATATCAGCCAATGCGCTATTGCCCCGCACGGCTTTGACTTCGGTCGGTGTGTCGTCGTTGCCTTCCCAGGCCAGGTCGTCCGGCGGCAGCTCATCGAGGAAGCGACTTGGCGCGCAGTCGATGATCTCGCCGTACTGTTTGCGCTTGGCGGCGAAGGTAAATGCCAGGGTCTGGCGCGCGCGGGTAATGCCCACGTAGGCCAGGCGGCGTTCTTCTTCGATGGTGTCGGCTTCGATGCTGGAGCGGTGCGGGAGGATTTCCTCTTCCATGCCCATGATGAACACGTAAGGGAACTCCAGACCCTTGGACGCATGCAGAGTCATCATCTGCACGCCTTCGGCGCCGTCCTCTTCTTCCTGCTGACGTTCGAGCATGTCGCGCAGAACGAGTTTGCCGATGGCGTCCTCGACGGTCATTTCGCCGTCTTCGTCTTTTTCCAGGGTGTTCTTCAAGGCTTCGATCAGGAACCAGACGTTGCTCATCCGGTAGTCCGCGGCCTTGTCGCTGGAGCTGTTGGTGCGCAGCCAGTTCTCGTAGTCGATGTCCATGACCATGCTGCGCAGCGCCGAAATCGGGTCTTCGCCGGCGCACTGCTCGCGCACCTTGTCCATGAAACGCTTGAAGCGCGACAGGCGATCGGTGAAGCGGCTGTCCAGATGCTCGCCCAGGCCGAGTTCATCGGTGGCGGCGTACATCGAGATCTTGCGTTCGGTGGCGTAGTTGCCGAGTTTTTCCAGGGTCGTCGAGCCGATTTCGCGGCGCGGCACATTGATCACGCGCAGGAAGGCGTTGTCGTCGTCCGGGTTCACGATCAGGCGGAAGTAGGCCATCAGGTCTTTGACTTCCTGACGCCCGAAGAAGCTGTTGCCGCCGCTCAAACGGTACGGCACCTGGTGGTGCTGCAGTTTCAGCTCGATCAGCTTGGCCTGGTAGTTGCCGCGATAGAGGATCGCGAAATCGCTGTACGGGCGGTCGGTGCGCAAGTGCAGGCTGAGGATTTCCATGGCCACGCGCTCGGCTTCGGCGTCCTCGTTGCGGCAGCGGATCACGCGGATCTCGTCACCGTGGCCCATCTCACTCCACAGCTGCTTTTCGAATTCGTGGGGGTTGTTCGAAATCAGGACGTTTGCACAGCGCAGGATGCGGCTGGTGGAGCGGTAGTTCTGCTCCAGCATCACCACTTTCAGGGACGGATAGTCGTCCTTGAGCAGCATCAGGTTTTCCGGCCGCGCACCGCGCCAGGCGTAGATCGACTGGTCGTCGTCGCCCACCACGGTGAACTGGTTGCGTTTGCCGATGAGCATTTTCACCAGCAGATACTGGCTGGCGTTGGTGTCCTGGTATTCGTCCACCAGCAGGTAACGCACCTTGTTCTGCCACTTCTCGAGGATGTCGGCGTGCTCTTCGAAGAGCTTCACCGGCAGCAGGATCAGGTCGTCGAAGTCCACTGCGTTGAACGCCTTGAGCGTGCGCTGGTAGTGGGTGTAGACGATGGCAGCGGTCTGTTCCTTGGGATTGCGGGCGTTTTCCAGGGCTTCAGCCGGCAGGATCAGGTCGTTTTTCCAGGCGCCGATCATGTTCTTGATCTCGTCGACGCCGTCGTCGCCCGCGTATTCCTTCTGCATGATGTCAGTCATCAGGGACTTGACGTCGGTTTCGTCGAAGATCGAGAAACCGGGTTTGTAGCCCAGCCGTTCATGTTCCTTGCGGATGATGTTCAGGCCCAGGTTGTGGAAGGTGCAGACCGTCAGGCCACGACCTTCGCCGGCACGCAGCAGGGTGCCGACCCGTTCCTTCATCTCGCGCGCGGCCTTGTTGGTGAAGGTCATGGCGACGATGTACTGGGCACGGATGCCGCAGTTCTGGATCAGGTGCGCAATCTTGCGCGTGATCACGCTGGTCTTGCCGGAGCCAGCACCGGCGAGCACCAATAGAGGGCCGCCGACGTAGTTCACGGCTTCTTGCTGCCGGGGATTGAGTCGGGACAT